>SLCE01000112.1 GCA_007125985.1 Ectothiorhodospiraceae bacterium
AGGTGCTGTGCAAGCCGGGTTCGATCACGCCGCACACGAAGTTCGAGTGCGAGGTGTACATTCTGTCGAAGGACGAGGGTGGTCGTCACACGCCGTTCTTCAACGGGTATCGTCCGCAGTTCTATTTCCGGACGACGGACGTCACGGGTTCGTGCGAGCTGCCGGAAGGCACCGAGATGGTGATGCCGGGCGACAACGTGAAGATGACGGTGACCCTGATCGCACCGATCGCGATGGAAGACGGACTGCGGTTCGCCATCCGTGAAGGTGGTCGCACCGTGGGTGCCGGCGTCGTCTCCAAGATCATCGAGTAAACGTCATGGCTAACCAGAAAATTCGTATTCGACTGAAAGCGTTCGACCACCGGCTGATTGATCAGTCGGCTGGGGAGATCGTCGAAACCGCAAAAAGGACCGGCGCCCAGGTGAAGGGCCCGATCCCGCTGCCGACGAAAAAAGAACGCTACACGGTCCTGATTTCGCCGCACGTGAACAAGGATGCCCGGGATCAATACGAGATCCGGACGCACAAGCGGCTGATGGATATCATCGACCCGACGGACAAGACGGTCGATGCACTGATGAAACTTGATCTGGCCGCCGGTGTCGACGTCCAGATCAAGCTCTACTAAACGCGTGAAGCGAAGACGAGCCCCGGTCGCGCCCGCGGCGTGATCAGGGCTCTTTGTCTCTGAGGAAGTAACGATGGCTATCGGAATCGTCGGTCGTAAACGCGGCATGACGCGGGTATTCACCGAGGAAGGTATTTCCATCCCGGTGACCGTGATCGAGGCCACGCCGAATCGGATTACCCAGATCAAGTCCGACGACACGGACGGTTACAGCGCGGTGCAGGTGACGACGGGTAGCCGTCGGCCTTCGCGCGTGACCAAGCCGGCCGCCGGGCATTTTGCCAAAGCCGGTGTTGATGCAGGGCGGGGCCTCTGGGAGTTCCGCCTCGGTGGTGCCGGTGCGGAAGGCCTGGAAGTGGGCGGCGAGTTGAAGGTGGATGCCTTTGAGGCCGGTCAGCGTGTGGATGTGCGGGGCACCAGCAAGGGCAAGGGTTTTGCCGGTGCAGTCAAGCGGCATAATTTCCGTACCCAGGACGCCACGCACGGCAACTCGCTGGCGCATCGCGCCCCTGGTTCCATCGGCATGGCTCAGACGCCAGGCCGCGTGCTGAAGGGCAAGAAGATGGCTGGCCACATGGGGAACGCCCGCAACACGGTGCAGAACCTGGAGGTTGTGCGCGTGGATGCTGATCGCAACCTGTTGCTGATCAAGGGTGCAATTCCCGGGGCGACCGGTTCGGACGTTGTTGTGCGTCCCTCGGTGAAGAACCGGGCAGAGGGGGATAGCTGATGGAACTCGCGATTCAGAGCCTCACCGGCGGTGCAGCCGGCACAGTGTCGGTTTCCGACAAGGCGTTTGGCCGCGATTTCAACGAGGATCTGGTGCACCAGATCGTCGTCGCTTATATGGCCGGCGCGCGTGCTGGGACCAAAGCGCAGAAGAACCGGTCTGCGGTGAGCGGTGGCGGGGCCAAGCCCTGGCGTCAGAAAGGCACCGGCCGTGCACGTGCTGGGACGATTCGCAGCCCGATTTGGCGCAGTGGTGGCAAGACCTTCGCTGCCGAGCCGCGGGACTACAGCCAAAAGGTCAACCGCAAGGCGTATCGGGCCGGCGTGGCGTCGATTTTCTCTGAGCTGGCCCGGCAGGAACGGCTGGTGGTGGTTGACGCTTTCGACGTGGACGCGCCTAAGACCAAGGGGTTGGCCGAGAAGCTGAAAGGGCTTGACGCGGAGCGCGCCCTGATCATCGGCACCGAGGTGAGTGAGAACCTTTACCTGGCCGCGCGCAACCTTCCGTACGTGGATGTTCGCGACGTCGAGGGCCTGGACCCGGTGGCGTTGGTTGGTGCCGAGAAAGTCGTCGTGACTGCTGATGCGATTAAGCGCATCGAGGAGTGGCTGGTATGAACCAGGAGCGCATCTACAACATTCTTCTTGGTCCGCATGTGTCCGAGAAGAGCTCCGTGTTGGCCGAGGAGGCCAACCAAGTGGTGTTCCGGGTTGCCCGCGATGCCAGTAAAGACGAGATCCGGCAGGCGGTTGAGCAGCTCTTTGACGTCAAGGTCACGGGCGTGCAGACCGCGTTGGTAAAAGGTAAGACCAAGAATTTCGGTCGACTCCGCGGGCGCCGTTCGGATTGGAAAAAGGCCTATGTGGCCCTCGAGGCCGGCCAGGAAATTGATTTCCTGGGCGGTGAGTGAAGACACGCTGATAGCGACGGGCTAGAACCATGGCACTGCTGAAGGCTAAACCGACATCTCCGGGGCGCCGCTTTGTTGTCCAGGTCCGCGGTGAGGATCTGCACAAAGGCGCACCGTACGCACCCCTGGTTGAGAAGAAGACCAAGACGGGTGGACGTAACAACGCTGGCCGTATTACCACCCGGCACCGTGGTGGTGGTCACAAGCAGCGGTATCGCGTAATTGACTTCAAGCGCACCAAGGACGGGGTTCCGGCGCGAGTGGAGCGGTTGGAGTATGATCCGAACCGCAGCGCGCATATTGCATTAGTACTTTATGCGGACGGCGAGAGAAGGTATATTATCGCGCCCCGCGGGTTGAAGGCGGGAGACCAGGTGCGTTCCGGATCGGATGCGCCGATCAAGCCCGGCAATGCGCTGCCTCTGCGGAACATCCCTGTGGGTACCCAGGTGCACTGTGTGGAGATGCGGCCCGGAAAGGGCGCGCAGCTTGCGCGCTCCGCGGGTGCGGCGGTTCAGTTGGTGGCGCGCGAAGGCGCATATGCCACGCTCCGCCTTCGCTCCGGTGAGATGCGGAAGGTGCCGGCGGAGTGCCGTGCCACCGTCGGTGAGGTGGGCAACTCCGAGCACAGTTTGCGTTCCCTTGGGAAGGCGGGTGCGAGTCGCTGGCGGGGCGTGCGTCCCACGGTCCGTGGTGTGGTGATGAACCCGGTTGATCACCCGCATGGCGGTGGTGAAGGACGTACCTCCGGCGGTCGCCATCCGGTGTCGCCGTGGGGGATGCCGACCAAGGGTTTCAAGACCCGGTCGAACAAGCGCACTGACAAGTTTATTGTGCGTTCGCGTCGGAAGAACAAACGCAGCTAGAGGTCGTGACCCGTGCCACGTTCAGTCAAGAAGGGACCGTTCGTCGATAGCCACCTGGTAAAGAAGGTGGAAGCGGCGCTGGAAGCCAACTCCAAGCGCCCGATCAAGACCTGGTCGCGCCGCTCGATGATCCTGCCGGACATGGTGGGTTTGACCATCGCGGTGCATAACGGGCGCCAGCATGTGCCCGTGTTGATCAATGAGAACATGGTCGGCCACAAGCTCGGCGAGTTCGCCGCCACGCGGACATACCGCGGACACGTGGCTGACAAGAAGTCCAAGAGGTAGGGTGCCCAATGGAAGTTGCAGCCAAGCTCCGTTTTGCGCGGATTTCGCCGCAGAAGGCCCGCCTGGTGGCGGACCAGATTCGCGGTCAGAGCGTGGGTAGCGCCCTGCAGATTCTGGAGTTCAGCCCGAAGAAGGGCGCCGGGATTCTTCGCAAGGTGCTGATGTCCGCGATCGCCAATGCCGAGCATAACGAAGGTGCGGACATCGATGAGTTGAAGGTGTCCCGGGTCTTTGTGGACGAAGGGCCCACTTACAAGCGGATTCAGGCGCGGGCCAAAGGGCGCGCTAACCGCATTCTCAAGCGCACCAGCCACATCACTGTCGAAGTGGCTGAGCAGTAACGGGGGCTGTAATGGGACAGAAAATCCACCCGACCGGCTTTCGCCTGGGTGTCACTGAAGAATGGCGTTCCATGTGGTACGCCAACAGCAGTGACTTCGGCGATTATCTGAATACCGACCTTAAGGTCCGGGAGTTCATCAAGAACAAGTTGTCGCACGCATCGATCAGCAAGATCCGGATCGAACGGCCTGCGAAGAACGCGCTGGTGACCATCCACACGGCACGGCCGGGTATGGTGATCGGCAAGAAGGGCGAGGATATCGAAGCGCTGCGCCAGCAGGTGAGCAAGCTGATGGGCGTTCCGGTCCACGTCAACATCGAGGAAGTGCGTAAGCCGGAGGTTGACGCGCAGCTGGTGGCCGAAAACGTCGCACAGCAGCTGGAGCGTCGCATCATGTTCCGTCGCGCAATGAAGCGTGCGGTCGGTAACGCGATGCGTCTCGGGGCTCAGGGCATCAAGATCAATGTCGGCGGCCGGCTCAACGGCGCCGAGATCGCGCGCAGTGAATGGTATCGCGAAGGTCGCGTACCGCTGCACACCCTGCGTGCGCACATTGATTACGGGTTCGCCGAGGCGAGGACCACCTACGGCATCATTGGTGTCAAGGTTTGGGTCTTCAAGGGCGAGATCCTGGAGCCGGAAGTGTTCCAGGGCGGTGAAGGCAAAGCCGATCGCGCCGCTGCTGGCAAGTAAGGAACAGAGTCATGTTGCAACCGAAGCGGACGAAATTTCGCAAGCAGCAAAAGGGCCGCAATTACGGCCTGGCTACCCGGGGCGACAAGGTGAGCTTCGGTGAGTTCGCCATCAAGGCGACCACCCGTGGCCCGGTGACTGCACGGCAGATCGAAGCCGCGCGGCGAGCCATCACCCGGCATGTGAAGCGTGGCGGCAAGCTGTGGATCCGGATTTTCCCGGACGCGCCGATCACGTCCAAGCCGCTGGAAGTGCGTCAGGGTAAAGGTAAGGGCAACGTTGATCACTGGGCGGCGAAGGTGCAGCCCGGTCGCGTGCTCTACGAGATCGAAGGTGTTTCCGAGGAGGTCGCCCGCGAGGCCTTCCGGTTGGCCTCGGCCAAGCTGCCCATCAAGACGCGGTTTGTGAGTCGGACGGTGCTGTGATGAACGCGAACGAGCTGCGAGAAAAGGATCTGAACGGTCTGGGTGACGAACTGCTGGAGAAGCGCAAGGAGCAGTTTAATCTGCGGATGCAGGCTGCAACCGGTCAGCAGCCGCGGCCCGACCTGATCAAGAAAGCGCGTCGTGATGTTGCGCGCATCAAGACCGTGATGAACGAGAAGCGCAAGGCGGGTGAGACGTCATGAGTGAGCAGAACAAGGTTGCCCGCACCCAGGTCGGGCGCGTGGTGAGCAACCGGATGGACAAGACGGTCACGGTGCTTGTGGAGCGGATGGTGAAACACCCGCTGTACGGCAAGTTTATTCGTCGGTCCACGAAGCTGCACGCCCACGACGAGGAGAACCAGTGCCAGGAAGGGGATGTCGTCTCGATCGAGATGTGCCGTCCCTTGTCCAAGAGCAAGTCCTGGCGGCTGGTGGAAGTCATCGAGCGGGCCCGGCGATAAGGCCGGAAAGTCCCGGCGGGCGCTGACATTACGAGCGGGTAGTACGCAATGATTCAGATGCAAACCCTTTTGGACGTAGCCGACAACAGCGGCGCGCGCCAAGTGATGTGTATCAAGGTGCTGGGTGGTTCCAAGCGCCGTTATGCGGGAATCGGCGACATCATCAAGGTGAGCGTCAAGGATGCCATCCCGCGCGGTCGCGTCAAGAAAGGCGAGGTCTACAACGCCGTTGTCGTGCGTACCCGCCACGGGGTGCGTCGTCCGGACGGTTCGTTGATCCGTTTCGACGGTAACGCCGCGGTGCTGCTGAACAACCAGTTGCAGCCCATCGGCACTCGCGTCTTCGGACCGGTGACCCGTGAGCTGCGCACTGAGAAGTTCATGCGCATCATCTCGCTGGCGCCGGAAGTGTTGTAGGCGGGAGGCAGTCATGCAAAAGATCAGGAAAGGCGATGACGTTATTGTGATCGCCGGAAAAGACAAGGGTCGCCGCGGTACCGTGCTGCGTGTACTGCGCGACAAGGATCGGGTGGTTGTGGAAGGCGCGAACATGGTGAAGAAGCATGTTCGTGGCAACCCGCAGCGCGGAGAGTCTGGCGGAATCCTGGAACGGGAAGCGCCGCTGCACATCTCCAATGTGGCGCTGTACAACCCGAAGACGGAAAAAGCGGATCGTGTTGGCATCAAGCAGGTTGATGGCAAGAATGTGCGCTTTTTCAAGTCCAACAACGAACTCGTCGACGCGTAAGGTGTGCTCATGGCCAGGTTGCTGGAGCAATACAAACAGGAAGTGATCGGCCAACTGACGGAGCGTTTCGGTTACCGGAACGTGATGGAAGTGCCGCGGATCACGAAGGTGACCCTGAACATGGGTCTCGGTGAGGCTGTGAAGGATAAGAAAATCCTGGAGCACGCCACGTCGGACATGGCAACGATTGCCGGCCAGAAGCCGATCGTGACCTATTCCCGGAAGTCCATTGCGGGCTTTAAGATCCGGGACGGCTGGCCCATCGGTTGCAAGGTCACGCTGCGTCGTGACCGTATGTGGGAGTTCCTTGACCGCTTTATCAATGTGGCGGCACCCCGCATCAGGGATTTTCGCGGATTCAGCCCGAAGTCCTTCGATGGCAGAGGGAACTACAATCTCGGCGTTCGGGAGCAGATCATCTTTCCCGAGCTGGAGTTTGACAAGGTTGATGCGATTCGCGGTATGGATGTGACGATCACGACCACCGCGAAAACGGACGAGGAAGGTCAGGCGCTGTTGGAAGCGTTTAACTTCCCGTTCAGGAAATAACAGAGGTCGGTTATGGCAAAGGTTTCGATGGTTGCGCGGGAAGACAAGCGGGCCCGCCTGGTGAAGAAGTACGCGGCCAAGCGCGCCGAGCTGAAGGCGATCATCCTGAGCGAGGACGCCAGCCCGGAAGAGAAGTTGGAAGCGCAGGAAAAGCTGCAGGCGCTCCCCCGGGATTCCAGCCCCGTGCGCCAGCGGAACCGTTGCCGGGTTACCGGCAGGCCGCGTGGCTATTACCGTAAATTCGGGCTCGGCCGCAATAAGCTGCGTGAAGCGGCGATGCAGGGTATGATCCCCGGCCTGACCAAGTCCAGCTGGTAAGCGGCAAGCGTCCACCAGTACAGCTAACAGGTAACGATCCATGAGCATGACTGATCCCATTGCGGACCTGCTGACCCGAATCCGGAATGCGCAGGCCGCCGGCAAGGCCGAGGTGGCCATGCCTTCTTCCCGGCAGAAGCAGGCGGTTCTTGCGGTGCTGAAGGACGAAGGCTATGTCGACGACTTCCGCGTTGAGGGCGAGGACAAAAAGCCCGTTCTCGTCGTGAAGCTCCGCTATTACCAGGGCAAGCCCGTGATCGAGACGCTGAAGCGGATCAGTCGGCCGGGCCTGCGGATTTATAAGGACACTGCTTCGCTGCCCAAGGTGAATGGCGGTCTGGGGGTGGCCATCGTGTCCACGTCCAAGGGCGTCATGAGCGACCGGGCTGCCCGCGCTGCCGGCATCGGCGGCGAGGTCATCTGCGAGGTCTTCTAAGCGGGGTTGACGTCATGTCGCGAGTTGCAAAGAAACCAATCAAGATCCCATCCGGGGCGGAAGTCACCCTGGACGGGCAGCAGGTCAAAGTGAAGGGCCCGAAGGGAGAGTTGGCCTTCACAGTGCACGACCAGGTGCGGATCACGCAGGAAGAAGGCGAACTGCAGTGCAAGGCCGTGACCGACAAATCCGGTGATATCGCATTGGCTGGCACCACGCGTGCCATCGTTGCGAATATGGTTGCCGGGGTCACGGAAGGGTTCGAGCGGAAGTTGGAGCTTCGCGGTGTTGGTTACCGTGCACAGGCCCAGGGCAGTACGCTGAACCTGACACTGGGCTTTTCGCACCCGGTTAATTACGCCGTGCCCGAAGGGGTGACGGTGGAAACGCCCAGTCAGACGGAAGTGCTGGTAAAGGGCATCGACAAGCAACAGGTTGGCCAGGTGGCCGCGCAGATTCGCGCTTATCGTCCGCCGGAACCCTACAAGGGTAAAGGTGTCCGATACGCGGATGAGCGCGTGGTCATGAAAGAGGCCAAGAAAAAGTAACGGGTAAGGGTCTATGAGCAGCAGCAAGAATGCAGCACGTTTGCGTCGGGCCCGTCGCGCCCGGAAGCACATCCGTGAGACGGGTGCTGTTCGCCTGACGGTGCATCGTACGCCGCGTCATATCTACGCTCAGATTATCGACGTTGACGGCACTCGCACGCTGGCGTACGCCAGCACGGTGGACAAGGAACTCCGTAGCAAACTCGGTGCGACCGGGAATGCGGATGCTGCCAGCGAAGTCGGCAAGCTGATCGCGGAGCGGGCCAAGGCCGCAGGGATCGAGCGTGTGGCGTTCGATCGGGGCGGATATCGCTATCACGGTCGCGTCCGTGCGCTGGCTGATGCCGCGCGCGAGGGCGGATTGCAGTTTTAATTGAGGCGAGAAGCATGGCGATGAACGACAGCAGCACTGACGGCCTGCAGGAAAAGCTGATTACCGTCAACCGAGTTGCAAAGGTGGTAAAAGGCGGCCGGCAGTTCGGCTTCACCGCGTTGACCGTGGTGGGTGACGGCCAGGGGCGCGTCGGTTTTGGTTACGGCAAGGCCCGGGAGGTTCCTGCCGCCATCCAGAAAGCGATGGAAAAGGCCCGTAACAGCATGGTCTCCGTCAATCTGCAGGGGACGACGCTGCAGTACCCACTGACGGCAGAGCATGGTGCGAGCAAGGTCTTCATGCAACCGGCCTCAGAAGGGACCGGAATCATCGCCGGTGGTGCCATGCGTGCGGTCTTCGAGGTGCTGGGCGTGCACGACGTGCTTGCCAAGAGCATCGGATCCCGCAACCCCATCAACGTGGTGCGTGCAACCATCAGGGGCCTGGCGGATATGAACGCGCCGGAGCAGGTTGCTGCGAAGCGCGGTAAACGCGTTGAAGAGATTCAGGGTTAAGCCATGAGCAACAACAAGCAGCTGAAGGTTACCCTGCGGCGCAGCGCCAACGGGCGGCTCGCAAGCCATAAGGCTTGCGTTGCCGGTCTCGGCCTGCGCCGCATGCATCAGACCGTCACGGTCATGGATACTCCGGAAAACCGGGGCATGATCAACAAGGTCTCGTACATGCTCTCGGTAGAGGAAGTCTGAACATGCGACTGAATGAGCTCAAGGCAGCCGAAGGCAGCCGCAAAGAGCGGTTCCGCGTCGGCCGAGGCATCGCCTCCGGAAACGGCAAGACCGCCGGTCGCGGGCACAAGGGTCAGAAATCCCGGTCCGGGGGGTTCACCAAGGTGGGCTTCGAGGGTGGTCAGATGCCGCTGCAGCGGCGCGTGCCGAAGGTGGGTTTTCGGTCCCGCAAGGCGCGGACGGTCGGCGAAGTCCGCCTCTCGGAACTGCATCTGGTAAAGGCCGAGGTGATCGATCTCGATGCCCTGAAAGCCGCCGATGTCGTGTCGACCGCGGCCAAGTCGGCCAAGGTCATCCTGTCCGGGGAAGTTGACAAGGCCTACACCCTGAAGGGGCTGCGGGTCACCAAGGGCGCCCGTGCTGCAATCGAGCAGGCTGGCGGCAAGGTCGAGGACTGACACTTCAGGGTGTATTGAGGGTATATGTCGTCCATCGGTGGTCTCACACGTTTGACGGAAGTTCGCCAGCGGCTCATGTTTGTGCTGCTGGCGATCGTCGTGTTCCGTATCGGGTCTCATCTGACGATTCCGGGCATCGATCCGCAGGCCATGCAGGAGATGTTCGATCGCCAGGCCGGGACCATCCTGGACATGTTCAACATGTTTTCCGGTGGGGCGTTGGAGCGCCTGAGCATTTTTGCCATCGGCATCATGCCCTATATTTCCGCGGCCATTATCATGCAGCTTCTGGCTGCTGTGGTCCCGAGCCTCGAGAAACTCAAGAAGGAAGGTGAAGCGGGCCGCCGGAAGATTACGCAGTACACGCGTTATGGCGCACTCGTGCTCGCAGTCGTGCAGGGGATCGGCGTCACCATCGCGTTGCAGCGTCAGGGCGTCACCTTCGGTGGTGGGGGTGGAGCACTGGATTACGGTTTCATCTTCACCGGTACCGTGACGCTGGCGACCGGCACCATGTTCCTGATGTGGCTGGGTGAGCAGATTACCGAGCGAGGCATCGGGAACGGGATTTCCATCATCATCTTCGCGGGTATTGTCGCCGGCCTTCCGGGCGCCATGGGCGGCACCCTGGAGTTGGCGCGTACCGGGGAATTGAGCTACGCGCTGGTGGTTTTCCTGCTGATTGCGGTGCTTGCGGTAACGGCGTTCGTGGTCTTCGTTGAGCGTGGGCAACGGCGCATCACCGTGAATTACGCGAAGCGTCAGCAGGGGCGGAAGATGATTGCCGGGCAGAGCACGCATCTGCCTCTGAAACTGAACATGGCAGGGGTCATTCCGCCGATCTTCGCGTCGAGCATTATTCTGTTCCCCGCAACGATGGGGACATGGTTAGGCGACCCTGAGGGTGCTGGGATTATTTCGCAGCTGGCGAACACGCTGCGGCCCGGGCAGCCGCTGTATGTATTGTTCTACGCGGTGGCAATCATCTTTTTCTGCTTCTTTTATACGGCGCTCGTGTTCAACTCGAAGGACACCGCCGACAACCTGAAGCGGTCGGGTGCGTTTATTCCGGGGATTCGGCCGGGCCAGCAGACGGCGAAGTACATCGACGGTGTGATGACGCGGCTGACAGCTGTTGGGGCCATCTACATTACGGCGGTCTGTCTGCTGCCCGAGTTTCTGATCCTTTATTGGAATGTGCCGTTCTATTTCGGGGGCACATCCCTATTGATCATCGTCATCGTGGTGATGGACTTTATGGCGCAGCTTCAGGCGCACTTGGTGTCACATCAGTACGAGCCGTTGATGAAGAAGGCCAACCTGAAGAACTGGGGTCGCAGCGGGCAACCCAGGTAACTGAAAAAAATCGATGCGAGGGCGCGCAAAGGTTGCAGAAATCTGCTATCCTTCGCCGCCCTCGCGTTTACGATTCGAGTGTCGGAGAACGAAGATGAAGGTACGCGCTTCGGTCAAGAAGATCTGCCGCAACTGCAAGGTCATCCGCCGCGGCGGCGTCGTTCGGGTGATTTGCTCGGACGCACGGCACAAGCAGCGGCAAGGGTAACCGCGCAGCCATCAGGGTTGCAGTGGTAGAGAATGTTTCGCTAACATTGCGGATTTTCCGCACAGCTGGGGAGTTGGATACATGGCGCGTATTGCTGGCGTCAACGTACCGGACCATAAGCACACCGTAATCGCGCTGACCGCTATCTACGGGATCGGCCGTTCGACCGCGCAGGAAATTTGCGCGTCGACTGGTGTTGCTCCGGACGCGAAGCTGGGTTCACTGGGCGAGCAGGAGATTGAAGCGCTGCGCGCCGAGGTTGGAAAACATCTGGTGGAAGGGGATCTGCGGCGCAAGATCGCCATGGACATCAAGCGATTGATGGACCTTGGCTGTTATCGCGGAATCCGTCACCGTCGTGGCCTGCCCGTTCGTGGGCAGCAGACCCGGACCAATGCCCGTACCCGTAAGGGTCCGCGGCGCGCCGTCCGGAAGTAGGAATCGGGTCATGGCCGCCGGGAGGCGGCCGAATGAGTGAACGCTCAAGGCTATATACGAGATCACGGTTATGGCGAAAGCTACCAGCCGCGTGCGCAAGCGCGTGAACAGAACGGTCGTCGACGGTATTGCTCATATCAATGCGACCTTCAACAACACCATCATCACCATTACGGACCGTCAGGGCAATGCCCTGAGCTGGGCCAGTTCCGGTGGTAGCGGGTTCCGGGGCTCCCGGAAGAGCACGCCGTTCGCGGCTCAGGTGGCATCCGACCGTGCAGCCCAAGCGGCCAAGGACTACGGGCTAAAGAACCTGGAAGTCCGTGTGAAGGGGCCGGGGCCGGGTCGTGAGTCGGCGGTGCGTGCGCTGAATAACGCCGGTTTCAAGATTACCCACATTTCGGACGTGACGCCGATCCCGCACAACGGGTGCCGGCCGCCGAAGAAACGTCGCGTCTGATCGAGGGAGCTGAATAATGGCAAGGTATATCGGTCCGAAGTGCAAGTTGGCCCGTCGCGAAGGGACGGACCTGTTTCTGAAGAGCGGCGTGCGCCCGCTGGAGAGCAAGTGCAAGCTTGACACGCCCCCGGGGCAGCATGGCCAGCGGCGTACGCGCCTGTCCGACTACGGCCTGCAGCTGCGAGAGAAGCAGAAGTTGCGCCGCATCTACGGTGTTCTGGAGCGTCAGTTCCGGAACTACTACAAGGCCGCCGCCCGGCGCAAGGGCTCGACGGGTGAGAACCTGCTCCAGCTGCTGGAAGGGCGTTTGGACAATGTGGTCTGGCGCATGGGTTTCGCCTCCACCCGTGCCGAAGCGCGCCAGCTGGTGAGTCACCGTGGAATCCTGGTCAACGGCGTGTCGGTGAATATCCCGTCCTACCAGGTGCAAGCCGGTGATGTGGTTGCAGTACGTGAGAAATCCCAGAAGCAGGGTCGCGTACAGGCAGCCATGGAACTGGCACAGCAGAATGGCCTGGTGGACTGGGTCGAGGTCGACACCAAGAAGTTTGAGGGCGTGTTCAAGGCGGTGCCTGAGCGCAGCGATCTGTCCGCCGACATCAACGAACACCTGGTGGTGGAGCTGTACTCCAAATAAGGGGTTCAGTTGCCCATCAACCCGAAGCGCAGAGAGGACGTGCGAATGCAGGCTCTGTTCAAAGATTATCTCAAGCCTCGCGTGGTGGATGTGCAGGCGGACAATGACCGGCGCGCGCGCGTGGTCATCGAGCCGCTGGAGCGCGGCTTCGGCCATACGCTGGGCAATGCGCTCCGCCGCATTCTGCTCTCGTCCATGCCGGGCTACGCTGTGGTGGAGGCCGAAATCGAAGGCGTCCTTCACGAGTACACCGCCATTGAGGGTGTCCAGGAGGATGTGGTCGACATCCTGCTGAACCTGAAGCAGTTGGCCGTGCGTCTCCATGCGAAGGAAGAGGCAACGCTGACCCTGTCCAAAAAGGGGGCCGGTGTTGTAACTGCCGGTGATATCGAAGCCGGTCATGATGTTGAGATCAAGAACCCGGACCTGGTCATTGCGCATCTCGCCAAGCCGGACTCCTCGCTCAACATGACTCTGAAGGTTGCCCGGGGCCGCGGATACGAAGCGGTCACGCAGCGGCAGTCGGAAGAGGAGCGGCCCATCGGGCGCCTGCAACTCGATGCCAGCTACAGCCCGGTGCGGCGTGTTGCCTACAACGTGGAGAGTGCACGTGTGGAGCAGCGGACCGATCTCGATAAGCTGGTGATGGATATAGAGACCAACGGTGTGATCGAGCCGGAGGAGGCGATTCGTTTCGCCGCCGGGCTCCTGCAGGATCAGCTGTCAGTGTTCGTGTCGCTGGAAGGCGGCGATTTGGCGGCGGAGCCTGAACAGCAGGAACCGGAGGTTGACCCGGTGTTGCTGAGGCCGATTGATGACCTGGAACTGACGGTGCGTTCCGCTAACTGTCTGAAGGCCGAAAGCATCCATTATGTCGGCGACCTGGTGCAACGCACCGAGGTCGAACTTCTGAAGACGCCGAACCTGGGCAAGAAGTCGCTGACCGAGATCAAGGAGGTTTTGGCCTCCCACGGTCTGTCCCTGGGCATGCGGCTGGAAGAGTGGCCGCCGGCGGGTCTGGGTGATAAGGAACATGCGGCTGGCTGACGGTCTGTACGTTGGCAGCCACTCCAAGTGAAAGGTAGAGAACCATGCGTCATCGCAAGTCCGGTCGGAAACTGAACAGAAACAGCAGTCATCGTCAGGCTATGTTCCGCAACATGGCGTCGTCGCTGTTTGAGCATGAGGCGATCAAGACGACGTTGCCGAAGGCGAAGGAACTGCGCCGTGTTGCAGAGCCCCTGATCACGTTGGCGAAGGAAGACTCCGTGGCGAATCGCCGGTTGGCGTTTTCCCGTCTTCGGGACAAGGCTGCCGTGGGCAAGCTGTTTCAGGAACTGGGCCCGCGCTACCAGGAGCGCCCGGGTGGTTACATGCGGATCCTGAAATGCGGGTTCCGCGCCGGGGACAACGCCCCCATGGCGTTTGTGGAACTGGTGGATCGGCCCATGCCCGTGGCCGACGAGCCGGTTGAGGAAGCCAGCGCCGAATAGGTTGGCGGCGCATGACGGGTTACGATGAAAGGCCGGGCAATGCCCGGCCTTTTTGCATTCTGGAGGCTGCCGGATGTTCGCTCTGTTTACTGATTTCGGCTATCGCGGTCCGTATGTTGGGCAGATGAAGGCGGTGCTGACGGGGACCCAGCCGGACGTGCCAGTCATTGATCTGTGCCACGAAGCGCCCCGGTTTGACCCCAGAAGCAGCAGTTACCTGCTCGCGGCGTTTGCCGCGTCATTACCCGTATCCACCGTTGTTCTTGCGGTGGTGGATCCGGGGGTGGGTTCTGACCGAAGCGCCTGGGTGCTGCGGGCGGATGGGCGTTATTATGTGGGGCCCGACAACGGCTTGCTGGAGATGGTCGCGCGGCGTGCGTCGGACTGCCAGGCGTGGCGGTTGCCGGCTGCAGGGCCGGAAGCCTCCCCCACCTTCCATGGCCGTGATGTGTTTGCCCATGCCGCGGCGGCTGTGTTGGAGGGCCGGTTCGATGCGTTTCGCCCCATGGATCCCGGCGACCGGTTGACGGTGGATTGGGCCGACGACACGCCTTTGGTACTGTTCATCGATGATTACGGCAACGCGATGACCGGCATCCGTGGGGAGTTGTTGTCCGATCGCGCTATTCTGCAGATCGGGGATTACAAACTTCGCTATGCGGAAACGTTTTCCCGCATGCCGCGCGGTGCGGCGTTCTGGTTCCGCAATTCCAGTGGATTGGTGGAACTGGCCGTGAATGGCGGCGCGGCGGCTGAGGTGCTGAAATTGGACAAGGGCGGGCAAGTGCGCCTGCTTGCGCCATAAAGGGGAGGCTGGCGTATGAAAATCAAGGTGGATCTGGAGGCAACGCCGGAGGAATTGCGGCAGTTTCTCGGCCTGCCCGACGTGAAACGGCTGCAGGACGAGTTGATGGAGGATCTCCGTCGACGGATGCTTGAGGGTCAGGAGGGGTATGACCCGTTGAGCCTGATGCGGCCCATGCTCCCGGCGCATCTCCAGAGCATGGAGGCGCTGCAGCGCGCCTTCTGGAGCGGTCTGTCCCGCGAGCCAGACGAGGAGTCCGGAGCGGCAGAGCGAAGCGGAAGAGGCAAGAAGCGGTCCTGACGCCGCTTGAAGTGTGCCTTCGGCGACGATTTGCTACAATACCGGCCCTCATGTCGTTGCGTTGCAACAAGCAATGGCGCTGGCAGTACCCGCCGCTCCGGACTGGTTCCCTGGTTCCGGTCGAGGCTAGGCGGGTAAGGTCGACCGGGGCATCCCGGGTATCAGGCAAACTCACAGGAGATCACTGATGAAGGCACCCGTACGCGTAGCAGTCACCGGCGCGGCAGGTCAGATTGGCTACAGCCTGCTGTTCCGCATAGCATCCGGCGACATGCTGGGCAAGGATCAGCCCGTGATTCTGCAATTGCTGGAAATCACCCCGGCCCTGGAAGCGCTGGGCGGCGTGGTGATGGAACTTGAGGACTGCGCGTTCCCGCTGCTGGCCGGCATTACCACCAGCGACAAGGCGGAAGAGGCATTCAAGGATGCGGATTACGCCCTGCTGGTTGGCGCGCGGCCCCGTGGCCCGGGTATGGAGCGCAAGGATCTGCTGGAAGCGAACGCCGCTATCTTCTCCGCCCAGGGCAAGGCGCTGAACGATGCCGCCAGCCGGGACGTGAAAGTGTTGGTGGTGGGTAACCCGGCGAATACCAACGCACTGATCGCACAGCGCAATGCGCCGGACCTGAATCCGGGGCAGTTCACCGCCATGACGCGCCTGGACCACAACCGGGCTCTGGCGCAGCTGGCCAATAAGACCGGCACCCACACCGCCGATATCACGCGGATGACCATCTGGGGCAATCACTCGGCCACGCAGTATCCGGATATCAGCCAAGCGCTGATCAAGGGCGAGGCGGCCGCCGGCAAGGTGGACCGGGCCTGGTACGAGAATGATTTCATTCCCACCGTGCAGCAGCGTGGTGCGGCCATCATCAAGGCGCGCGGCGCCTCCAGTGCTGCGTCCGCGGCCGGTTCGGCCATTGACCACATGCGCACCTGGGCGCTGGGTACCGCCGAAGGCGACTGGACCAGCATGGGGATTCCGTCGGATGGCAGCTACGGCATCACCGAAGGGCTCATCTATTCCTTCCCGGTGACCTGCAAGGGCGGCAAGTACGAGATCGTGCAGGGCCTGGAACTGGATGAATTCAGCCGCGAGAAGATGAAAGCCACCGAGCAGGAACTGGTGGAAGAGCGCGATGCGGTGAACCATCTACTGCCCTAAGCAAGCCAAGCCTGGCTGGCACAAAAAAGGCGCCCATCCGGGCGCTTTTTTTATGGTGCCGCTGTTAGCGGCTCACTTGGTACCGAACATCCGGTCGCCTGCATCGCCCAGACCGGGCACGATGTAGGCCTTCTCGTTGAGTCCCTGATCCACTGCGGCGGTATACACGGTGACGTCCGGGTGCGTCTGGTGAAAGGCCCGGATCCCTTCCGGTGCGGCAAGCAGGCAGAGAAAGCGGATATCCGTGGCGCCGGCTTGCTTGATCCGTGTAACAGCGGACACTGCGGAATGGCCTGTGGCAAGCATCGGGTCCACGATAATGACCCGGCGTTGGTCCAGGTGCGACGGCACCTTGAAATAGTACTCCTTGGCCTCCAGCGTGTCCGGTTCCCGGTACAGGCCCACGTGACCCACCCGGGCCGAGGGCACCAGGTCCAGCATGCCCTCCAGCAGACCGTTGCCCGCCCGTAGCACGGAGACAAAACAGAGTTTCTTGCCGTCCAGCTTCGGCGCATCCATTTCCTTGATGGGGGTCTGGATGCGAACCGTGGTCAGAGGTAGATCCCGGGTCACTTCATAGGTCAGCAGCAGGGCGATTTCCCGCAATACGCCGCGGAACTTGGAGGTGGACGTTTCCTGTTTCCGTAGCACGGTCAGTTTGTGCTGAACCAGGGGGTGATCAATGAGCACGGTGGCTGACTGCATGGACGGCCCTCTTGCTTGTTGGTGGACGAAATCCGGGGCAGGATAGCAGATTCGATACGCTGTCTCGCCGCGGACAGCGTGCTTGCGGGGGTCCGCGTGAGCCCCGGGCCGAAGCGTGGTCACCCGGGGCTCGAATCGGCCCGCCGCAAACGGACCCTACGCCTATGGGTTGGCCTTGCGAATCTCGTCCAGCACTAGCGGGGCCAGGTAGCGCCCGGTGTGTGACGCCGGGTTCGCGGCAATCTGCTCCGGTGTGCCGGTGGCCACCAGGGTGCCGCCGCCGCTGCCGCCCTCCGGGCCCAGGTCAATCACCCAGTCCGCGGTCTTGATCACGTCCAGGTTGTGCTCGATCACCACCACGGTGTTGCCGTGGTCGCGCAGCCGGTGCAGCACCGCCAGAAGCTGTTCGATATCGTGGAAGTGGAGCCCGGTGGTGGGCTCGTCCAGGATGTACAGGGTATGCCCGGTCTCCCGCTTGGACAGCTCGCGCGCCAGTTTGACCCGCTGCGCCTCGCCGCCGGACAGGGTCGTGGCGTTCTGCCCCAGCTTGATGTAGGAAAGCCCCACGTCCATCAGCGTCTGCAGTTTGCGCTGCAGTACGGGTACCGCATCGAACACCGACAGGGCATCCTCCACTGTCAGTTCCAGCACCTCGTGGATGGTCAGCCCCTTGTAGCGGACTTCCAGGGTCTCCCGGTTGTAGCGCTTGCCCTTGCATACATCGCAGGGCACGTAGATGTCCGGCAGGAAGTGCATTTCCACCTTGATCACGCCGTCGCCCTGGCAGGCTTCACAGCGTCCGCCCTTGACGTTGAAACTGAAACGCCCCGGCTGATAGCCCCGTGCGCGGGCTTCCGGCGTGCCGGCAAACAGTTCGCGGATGCCGGTGAACAGGCCGGTGTAGGTGGCAGGATTGGAGCGCGGCGTGCGGCCGATGGGGCTCTGATCGATATCCACCACCTTGTCGAACAACGCCATGCCCTCGATGCTCTCCACAGGTGCGGGTTCCTCGGCAGCGCCGTTCAGCGTGTGTGCTGCGGCCTTGTACAGGGTCTCGTTGATCAACGTGGATTTGCCGGAACCGGAAACCCCGGTCACGCAGACCAGCAGCCCGGCCGGGATGTCCACGTCCAGGGACTGCAGATTGTGCCCGCTGGCTCCACGGATGCGCAGCAGAGCCTCGGGGTCGGGCCGGTTGCGCTGTTTTGGCAAGGCGATGCAGCGGCGGCCGGACAGGAATTGCCCGGTGATGGATTCCGGGTGTCGGGTGATGTCCGCCGGTGTGCCCTGGGCCACCACATGGCCGCCGTGAATGCCCGGCCCGGGCCCCATGTCCACCACATGGTCCGCAGCGCGGATGGCGTCCTCGTCATGTTCCACCACGATCACTGTATTTCCCAGGTCCCGCAGGCGCAGCAGCGTGGCCAGCAGTCGATCGTTATCCCGTTGGTGCAGGCCGATGGAGGGCTCGTCCAGTACGTACATCACGCCCACCAGACCGGCTCCGATCTGACTGGCCAGGCGGATTCGTTGCGCTTCGCCGCCGGAAAGCGTGTCGGCGCTGCGATCAAGGCTCAGGTACTGCAGCCCCACGTTCACCAGAAAGGAGAGCCGTGCGTGAATCTCCTTGATGATACGGGCCGCGATCTCGCCCTTGGCACCGGGGAGTTCCAGCGTCTCGAACAGGTCCAGAGATTCGCCCACGGGCAAGGCCGCCAGGTCCGGCAGGCGGTGTTCGGCCACCAGTACGGACCGCGCAGCTGCGTTCAGTCGCGTGCCGGCACAGTCCGGGCACTGGCGGCTGCTGATATAGCGCGCCAGTTCCTCACGGACGATGCTGGAGTCGGTCTCCCGGTACCGGCGTTCCAGGTTGGGGAGAATGCCCTCGAAGGGGTGTTCCTTGGTGCGGGTGCTGTTTCCGCTGATGTAGTGGAAGCGGATCACTTCGCCACCGCTGCCGTGGAGTATGGTCTGCTGAACCATTTCCGGCAGGGAGTTGAAAGGGGCCTCGGGGTCGAAGCCGTAATGCTCCCCCAGCGAGCGGATCATCTGGAAGTAGTAGGCATTGCGACGGTCCCAGCCCCGGATCGCACCGCCGGCAAGGCTGAGCCCGGCGTTGGTGATGAGGCGGTGCGGGTCGAAGAACTGGGTCACCCCCAGGCCGTCGCAACTGGGGCAGGCGCCTTTCGGGTTGTTAAAGGAGAACAGCCGTGGTTCCAACTCCGCCAGCGAGTAGCCGCAACGGCCGCAGGCGTAGCGGGAGGAGAAACTGATGGGCTGCCGCTCCGGTTCGTCCATCCAGGCCACCCGGACCAGCCCGTCGCCCCGATTCAGTGCTGTCTCCAGTGAATCCGCCAATCGCTGCGCCAGATCCGGGCGCACCTTGAAACGGTCTACGACGGCTTCGATGGTGTGGTGTCTCTTGCCGTCGAGCTTCGGCCGTTCGTCCAGGTCCACCACCACGCCGTTCACCCGGGCACGGATGAAGCCCTGGCTGCGCAGTTCCTCCAGCGTCAGTGCATGTTCCCCCTTGCGATCATCCACCACCGGGGCCAGCAGCATCAGCTTGCTGCCTTCCGGCAGGGCCAGAATGTGATCTACCATCTGGCTGATGGTCTGCGCCTCCAGTGGCTCCCCGTGCTCCGGGCAGTGGGGTGTGCCGGCGCGGGCGAACAGCAGGCGCAGATAATCATGGATCTCCGTCACCGTGCCCACGGTGGACCGCGGGTTGTGGGAGGTGGACTTCTGTTCGATGGAAATGGCCGGTGAAAGCCCCTGGATGTCATCTAGATCGGGTTTTTCCATCATGGAAAGGAATTGCCGGGCATAGGCAGACAGGGATTCCACGTAGCGGCGCTGACCTTCGGCATAGATGGTGTCGAACGCTAGGGACGATTTGCCCGAGCCCGACAGCCCTGTGATGACGATGAGGCGATCCCGGGGCAGGTCCAGATCCACGTTTTTCAGGTTGTGGGTTCTGGCCCCGCGAATGCTGATGTGCTCCATGGATAGTCTGGCCTGTGGCTGCGGCGGCGGAAGAACGACCCACCATTGTATATCCCCCGCGCGGCTGCGGGAAAACCGGGTTCAGCGGTTGCTGTCCTTCTCCGTGCCCGCAGCCGCGTCCGCGAGTGGTAACATACGCGGCGATTTCCGAAGCGAGG
>SLCE01000125.1 GCA_007125985.1 Ectothiorhodospiraceae bacterium
CTGTCAGCAGCGCGTACGCCCGGACCAGACGCTGCTCCCGTACGAAGCGGCTGAAACTGGCGCCTTCATCGGCAAACAGAGCCCGCAAATAGCGCGGAGAGATGCCGTGGCGCCGGGCCATCGCCTCCGGCGTCATCCGCCGATGCAGATTCTCGACAATATCAGCCTTTAGCGCCTGCAGACGCATGGCCCGTACACCGTTCCGCTGCGGCGTCCGGGAAATGCCTGCCGCCCTCCTGAGGGCGAACACCGCGAGATCACGCAAATGGCTTGCCGCCAACTCCGCTGTGTCGGGCTGAACGGGCTCAGACTGGCGCAGTAGCGCCGCGGCGTAGTCTGACAACAATTGCAGCTCCGGAGTCGCGGGCAAGGGCCGCTGGATCACACCGTCCAGTTCCGGAAGCAACGGCTCCAGCATAGGTCGGGAGAACACCAGATGCTGGCAGGCGGGTGCTGTATCCAGCTGCCCCGGCCTGTCATTGCTGACCAAATACGCCTCCCCATCATGCATGCATACATCCGTTCCACCCCGGTGCTGCGCGTGGCAGGCTCCCTGCAGCGGCAAAACCATTGTGAGACCGTCGTTGCCGTCCAGCGCCTGCTCCGGCGTCCGCACCAGGCGGTGCTCCGTTCCGGAAATCTGCGCCATGCCGACTGCAGGCAGCAGGTGAATGCGCCCCTCTGCTTCCGGCACATCATGCCCCACCGGATGCACATTCATGTCCACCAACGCGGCCACATGCTCCCGAATCAGACGGACCCGCCGATCGACCGGCACATCAGCCGTTGAGAAGCACCATAGCGCCATACACCGAACTCCGAAAGTCGCCTTCAGTACGATTTCCCGAAACCAACTCGGCAATTGAGTGGGGCAACCGAATAGGTTAGTTTCAGAGTCATCTTTTCCAGATCATCGTTTTTTAGTGTCAAGCACTTACAGCATATCTGCAATCGGCTGGCCGCAGGCACCGGCTCCAGGGGAAAGACAGAACAAAAAACAAGCAAGGGGGGGCGCACCATGAGCCAGGCCGTTCATGCATTTGCGCAAAGCCAAAGGAACATCGGCAAACTCATTGAAAACATCTACGTTGCAGCGGCACAGCCCGATCTCTGGCAACAGGTGCTCCGTGATCTGGTCACAACAACCCGCTCGCGTTCATCGCGCCTGCTCGTGCTGAATGAGTCCGCGTCCGAGGTCTTGACCAGCATCAAAGTCAATACGGATGACTCGGCGCACCAACGCTACGTAGACCATTTCGTAAACACATGTCCTTGGAGGACGGAGCTGGGACAAAAACCCTCCGGCCGTTTGTATTCCACCTACCTCCATTTCTCCTGCGATCAAAAACGGTTCTACCGCACCGAGTTCTTTAATGACTGGGCTCGCGAACTGGACATTCATCACGGCGTCTGCGGCACCATCGACATGGCCGGCGACCAGAACGTGCAGCTACTGATCCAGCGCACAGGTGGCCAGGGCCATTATTCTGAAGTGGAAACCGAGGCCATCAATGCACTGATCCCCCACTTCCGACGTGCCTTGTTCATCAACCGTTCAATCGCGGCTGAGCGGGCGCAAACGGTTGCCATGGCGGTCGCCGCACGCCAGTACCGTCTGCCGTACTTTCTGTTCAACGCCCAGGGACAGATCTGCTACACGTCACCGGATGCCGAGGCTCTGATCGATGCCGGTGTCCTGCCCGCACCCCGCAACCATTTAGTGCGGTGTGAACTGGATGAGGACACACAGCGGCTACGCCGCGAGGTGCTCCGCTGCCTTGGTACCGCCACTGGGCACGGTGATTGTGCAGGACATGACGTGATCGCTTACCGCAACGATGGCACCGAACTCAGGCTGATGGTCATGCCGGTACATCCTGACATGCATGCGACAGACTGGCTGCCCGGGCCCAGTGCGTTCGCAGCAGTATTCATCCATGACCAGACGCTGGCGCCCGAGATCGACGAGACAGCCCTGATTCGCCTCTATGGCTTCACCGAAGCAGAGGCGCGGGTCGCCGCGGCCGTGGCCTGCGGGGACGGCCCGGAGGAATTGGCTGATCAGCTGGGTGTCAGCGTGCATACCGTGCGCACCCAGTTGAAGGCGGCCATGCGGAAAACCGGCACACGCCGGCAGTCAGCCCTGGCCCGGGCCGTGCTGCTAAGCCCTGCCTGCCGCCCTGGCAGCCAGGCGGTCGCTGCTGTTCAATCGCCCGAACAGACTCTGCTCGCAAGCAATCTCCCACAGTGGAGACGTCACCAGCGGTAGACACCGTCCTTTGTCCGAAACCCGGCGCACCCGATCGTCCAAACACCAATCACGGAGGCCGATTTGAAACAGCTCACAGCGAGAACCGCGGATGGCCAACCCATGGCCGTCACCGCACGCAGCGGCAATGAGGATAAACCCACCATCGTATTCATACACGGTTGGACTTGCCGTCGGGATTACTGGGCACCACAGATCAAGGCGGTACCCGATGCATTCGCCTTATTGGCCCCCGACCTCCCTGGTCACGGTGATACTGCCGCGCCGGATCGCGCCAACTGGTCCGTGGAGAGTCTTGCCGATGACGTGGAGCAACTTGTGCAGGATCATGCCGCCGGCAGCGTGATCCTCGTGGGCCACTCCATGGGCGGCGCTGTGTCACTGGAAGCCGCCGCCCGCCTCGGGGATCGCGCCCGCGGCGTCATACTGGTGGATACGTTTGTCATTGATTACGGCGGGCTGGATGCTGAGACCCAGGAAGGCATACACCAGGCCTTCCTGGATGATTTCACCGGCGCCATCGCCGGGCTGGTCAACGATACCAGCACCGACGCAACCCCCGATTCACTCAAGGAACGGCTGCGTCAGGATATGTCCTCGGCCGACCCGGACTGGGCGCTGCCGCTCTGGAAATCGCTGCTGGGGTGGAACCCGGAGCGGGCATTCCAGCAGATCCGCTGCGAAGTCCACGCCATCAACGGTGGTCTCATCCCGGACAGCGCCCGCAAGCGATGGAAGGACCGCATGAGCGAAACGGTGATCGCGGAAGGCGGGCACTTCCTGCAAATGGAAGACCCGCAGGGTTTCAACCCGCATCTGGTGGAAGCGATCCGGCGGTACGCCTGAACGGGAGGCAACCACCGGCAACGGGAGCCTATTGGCCCCCGCCGCCTACTCGCTCAAGGAAGTGCGTAGGGTGCCGGCCCGATGGATGCACCCGTCGGGTCAACGCCCACCGGCTCCACACCATCATCGACGTCTGCCAGTTCCGCCTCGATGGCCAGTTGCGTCGCATCATCCGCAAAAACGCTCAATGGAATGGACAGTTCGAACCCATCCGGACCTGAGGCTGCTAGCCAACCCGCATCCTGATCCGCAACCTTGATAGGCGTCGGGTCCATGCTGTTGTAGTACTGGTAAACGGCCTGCGATGTCTCGTAGACGATCGTGTGCTCGATACTTCCATCGTCCAGCACCACCTGAAGACCCGCCTCGGGAGGCTCTGGCGTCCTCACCAGCAGTTTCAGGAGCCCACGATCAGCCACCGCGCCCAAGGCGTCAATCGCCTCATCGGCGGTGGCTATCAGCAAATCGTCGACCCAATCCTGAGCCAGGCCATCCACCACGATGAACTGCGCCGGGTTGATGGGAGTGAGCGTCAACACCTCGAACGCGCCCGGCACACGCGCTGTTTCTGTGAAATCACCAGCGATATTGATTTCACCGATCACTGTGGAATCGGTGGCACGTTCCACAGCACGCACCCAGACGCGGCTGTCGGACAGCACTTCCATTTCAACCAGATTGAACGCCGATGGCAGTTCAATCTGGTTGACGGCACCTGTGCTTCCATCCCAGCGTATGATCACACCCTCTGCCTCTTCTCCGCCGGGGGCCTCCTCGGTGACATCCGCGAAGAAAAACAGGTAGCGTTCCGTTGCCGACACATTCCGGATCGAGGAACCACTGCCGCTCACAGTCTCAAAAAACAGCCCTTCCAACTCTTCCACCGGCCGGCTATAGCCTTCTCGGGGACGAACCTCATAAGGCACGCTCTGATGACCATTCGGCACGATCAGCCGGCCGGCAACCACGCGCCGGTCCACGCTGAACGGCACCATAATTTCTGGCGCCCCCTCCGGCGGCACCATGTCTTCCAGCACCGCGGTCACGCTCGATCCGGACACCGCCAGATCCAGGTGATAGATTTTATTGGACTCGTCCTGCATCGTGCCATCATAGAACGCGTAGACTTCGCCGTCCGCACCCAGAATCATGCGGTTGCCCAATTCAATCGCAACATCATCAAAACCCGGGACATCCGTGCGGCGTAGGCGGTCCACCGGCACGCCTTCCTCGCTCGTTCCGGCGTAAGCCACGAACCGGCCGTGATAGGGCACTTCCCAGAAGGCGATGCCGTTGTCGGTCCCGCTGATCAGTGTTGCCTCGACGTTATCGCCTGTTCCCACAGCGGACACGTCGATCCGGTAAATCCCGATTGTGTCCGAGCCCCATTGGCCGCCAGACAGGAAACCCTCCAGATAGATGTTGCCCTGCCGGTCGGTTCTGATCTTCCCCGGGTCCGCGAATGTGTTCAGGTACAGAGGCCCACGGTTTTCCGGATCCTCGCTGTAGGCAAATCCAGTGGTCTTCTCGGCCAGAAACGACAGTTGCAGGGTGTCTCCGCCTTCAACTGTCTGTTCAAAACCGATCGCAACGAAACGGTTGCTCAGCTCCGTCACGACCTTGGGCGTTATCGTGCCCGGCGGAATCGCCTCGCCATCATCGGACGTCCAGGTCACGCGCTCCAGGCGTCCATCGACGGTGGCCTTGTACAAGCTGTTGGGCTCCAGGTCGACGGTGCTTTGCGTGATGACCAGATAGTCGTCGGCATCAAAGGATTGAGTCTCTACGGCTGCCGCGGCCGTCGCCACACCGTTATCCCCCGTGACCACCAGCCCCTGCGCGCCATCCAAGGATAACTGCAGGGCCGTGACCGGACCGATCGTGCCCCCTCCGTTCTGAGCCCCGTTACCTCCCCCTCCACCACCACTGCTATTGCATGCACTGATCAAAATCGCTGAAAAGAAAAAGGCGATCAGCGCAACAAGCCTGCGCGATATCGACATGGTATTCCCCCGAGTACATTGAAACCGTTGTTCAATGTTGAGGCGCGCGCCCAGTCAGCGCATCACCCATATGGTGTATGCGTCACATAAACGAGTGCCGCTGAGTTCAATTTCTTATGCCGTTGCGTCCAAGCCACTGGCCCAGAACTTTGCCACCGTGACACCAGACCTTCAAAGGAGACACCAATCATGAAACGGACGCAGAACTGGAACGTATTTCGGCTATTGGCTATTACCACCGTTTCCGCAGCGACATTGGGGATCACGGGCTGCTTCGGCGGGAGCAGCAGCGGTGGGGGTAATGGCGGCTCGGGCAATGGTAACGGCGGAACCGCGGACTTCCTGACTGCAGCAGAGATCTACGATGGCGACTATGGGGGCCCCGACAGTCTTACCGAGCTTGACACGCCGGAGGCCGCCGCGCAGGCCATGGATCTGGCGTACCTGGCCAGTCGGATCGAGGATGTGATCTTCACGCTGGAACTCCTGATCTTGGAGGTGGAGGATGAGGACACCCCGATCACCATCCCAGGCACCCGGCCCGATGTATCCGATCCGGGCCAGATGACCTTCACACGCGAGAGCAACGGTACCGACCTTACCGAAACCTGGACCATGGAAGGCCCTGACGGTTTTTGCGTGGACAAGGCGAGCACTGGCGGGCCAGTTTGCATCAAGGGCTCCATGAAGCGCGAGGAAACCGTGGAATTTTCCGGCAACGAGCCGACCTCAATCACGGCCGAAACCACGTTCGAGGAACTGAAAGCGTCCTTCCGCGGCGGCATGGTGGAGATGACCGGCGCCGAACTCGCGCAGTCGGCGGGCTCGGATCAGAACGCGACCGCCTTTGCCGTGGACATTGCATTCACGAGCAACTCCGAAAAGGACATTGGTACTGAGATCCGGCTCTGGCGGGATGGGCTCGCGACTAATATCGAAGATCAGGAAACATTCTCCAGGACGATCACGATGACGATCGCCACGCCACTGATGGATGGCCGTTTCGAAACCACACAGACAGATACCCTGGGGAATATCGAGGCGTTCGACAGCCACGCTTGCGAGGGCGGCCTGTTTGGCCCGGATTACGAAGACGCAACAAACGGTCGTGTGGAGATTACCCACGACGGCGCAGGGCTCACTGGTGAACTCGGGCTGGTGGGAGA
>SLCE01000146.1 GCA_007125985.1 Ectothiorhodospiraceae bacterium
CAGGTATTCGCACCCCATGGCCAGCTTGCGCATCCGCCCGATGGGGATACCCAGGGTTCCGCTCACCGCTGCCGGGGTGAGCTCACGCAGGCTGTCCTCCTTCTCGTTGACAACCACCCGCACCCAGTCGTTGGCTTCGCCAATGATCTGGTGGATTTCATCCAGTGGCACGTCCTCGGTGAGCTTGATGGTCAGCGCCTGGGCATGGGAGCGCATGGCGCCCACACGCACGCAGATGCCATCGATGGGAATCGGGTTCTGGCTGCGGCCGAGGATCTTGTTACTCTCCACGCCGGCCTTCCATTCTTCCTTGCTCTGGCCGCTGTCCAGCTTCTTGTCGATCCAGGGCAGCAGGCTGCCGGCCAACGGGAAACCGAAGTGTTCGTCCGGGTAGCCGTCGGAGCGGATGGCGTCAGTCACCGCGCGGTCCAGTTCCAGGATGGACGTGGACGGGTCCAGCAGCCCGTCGGAGGCCTGGTGGATGAAACCCATTTGCGAAACCAACTCGCGCATATTCTGCGCGCCTGCACCAGAGGCCGCCTGATAGGTCATGGGGCTGATCCACTCCACCAGACCCTGACGGAACAGCCCGCCCACGGCCAGCAGCATCAGACTGACGGTGCAGTTTCCGCCCACATAGGTCTTGATACCCTTGCGCAGTCCATCCTGGATGACATCCAGGTTCACCGGATCGAGCACGATGATGCTGTCGTCCGCCATGCGCAGAGTGGAGGCGGCATCGATCCAGTAGCCGTCCCAGCCCGCCTTGCGCAGATCTTCATACACGGCGGAGGTGTAGTCACCGCCCTGACAGGTCACGATGGCGTCCATTTGCTTGAGCGCATCGATATCCTTGGCGTCCTGGAGCGGGTTCGCACCCTTGCCCACATCGGGGCCTGCCTGGCCGGCCTGGGACGTGGAGAAAAACACCGGGTCAATATCGCGGAAGTCGTTCTCTTCCTGCATGCGCTGCATGAGCACGGAGCCCACCATGCCACGCCAGCCTACGAATCCTACGCGGTTCATTGCGTTACCTCTCTGATTTCAGAGTGAGTGAGGGCGACGGTGCGGCGCGCTCAGGAGCGCAGCGCGGCAACCACGGCATCGCCCATTGCAACGGTGCCGACCTTGCGCGTGTCCGACGTATGAATGTCGGGGGTACGCAGCCCCTGGTCCAGCACCTGACCCACAGCGGCCTCAACCTTCTCGGCCAGAGCAGGCTCGTTCAGCGAATAGCGGAGCATCATCCCCACCGACAATATGGTGGCCAGCGGGTTGGCCACGCCCTGCCCCGCGATATCCGGCGCCGAGCCGTGGATCGGCTCGTACATACCACGGGAGTTCTTATCCAACGAGGCCGAGGGGAGCATGCCGATAGAGCCGGTGAGCATGGCCGCGCAATCGGAGAGGATGTCACCGAACATGTTCGTGGTGACGATGACATCGAACTGCTTGGGCGCGCGCACCAGCTGCATGGCCGCGTTATCCACGTACATGTGGCTCAGCTCCACGTCCGGATAGTCGGCGGACAACCGGGTCATGACCTCGCGCCACAGCTCCGTGACCTCCAGAACGTTGGCCTTGTCCACGGAACACAGGCGCTTGTCCCGCTTGCGCGCGGTCTCGAAGGCCAGACGGCCGATACGCTCGATCTCGGATTCCCGGTACACCAGGGTGTTATAGCCCTGCCGTTCACCGTTCTCCAGCGTACGGATACCGCGCGGCTCACCGAAGTAAATGCCACCGGTCAGCTCACGGACGATGAGGATATTCAGGCCGCTGACCACTTCCGGCTTCAGCGCCGAGGCGCTGGCCAGCTGGGGATAGAGGATGGCCGGACGCAGATTGCCGAACAGTTCCAACTCGGAGCGGATGGCCAGCAGCCCCCGCTCCGGTCGTAACGGACGGTCCAGCGTGTCGTATTTCGGCCCACCCACGGCACCCAGCAGCACGGCGTCGGATGCCTTTGCCAGGCGCAGGGTTTCATCCGGCAGAGGCTTGCCGGCCGCATCGTAGCCAGCACCGCCGATGAGGCCTTGCTCCAGCTCCACCTGCAGGCCGTGTTCCTGGCGCAGGCATTCCAGCACCTTCGCTGCTTCACCAACAATTTCCGGGCCAATGCCATCGCCCGGCAATACGAGAACCTTATTGCTCATTTCTTAATCCTTGCAATGATCAGGCGCGGAACAACCAGGGCGCTTCCTGACGGCGACGTTGCTCGTAGGCTTGGATATCGTCGGCGTGCTGCAACGTCAGGCCGATTTCATCCAGACCCTCCACCAGCATGTGTTTGCTGCCGGCATCGATCTCGAACCGCAGCGCCTCACCGGACGGCGTGGTGACCGTCTGCGCGGGCAGATCAATCTGCAGTTCATACCCCGGGGTGGTTTCCGTTTCCTGGAACAGCCGGTCCACCAGATCCTCTGCCAGCACAATGGGCAGCAGGCCGTTCTTGAAGCAGTTGTTGTAGAAAATGTCAGCAAAGCTCGGCGCAATGATGGCGCGGAAGCCGAAATCCTCCAGCGCCCAGGGCGCGTGCTCCCGGGACGAACCGCAACCGAAGTTCTGGCGCGCCAGTAATACGCTGGCTCCGTGATAACGCTCCCGATTGAGCACGAAATCGGGGTTCAACGGCCGCTGGCTGCAATCCTGCCCGGGTTCCCCGTGATCCAGGTAGCGCCACTCGTCGAACAGGTTCGGACCGAAGCCGGTGCGCTTGATGGACTTCAGGAACTGCTTCGGAATGATGGCGTCGGTGTCCACGTTGGCCCGGTCCAGGGGCGCCACCAGGCCGGTATGCTGTTTGAACGCACGCATGCTCAGAATGTCCTCACGTCGACGAAGTGGCCGGAGATTGCCGCGGCGGCGGCCATGGCCGGACTGACCAGATGAGTGCGACCACCCTGCCCCTGCCGCCCCTCGAAGTTGCGGTTGGAGGTGGACGCGCAGCGTTCGCCCGGCTCCAGGCGGTCGGCGTTCATGGCCAGGCACATGGAACAGCCCGGCTCGCGCCATTCGAAGCCGGCCTCGGTAAACACCTTGTCCAACCCCTCTTGCTCCGCCTGACGTTTCACCAGACCGGATCCCGGCACCACCATGGCCAGCTTGACGCTGTCCGCCTTCTTCCGCCCCTTGATCACGGCCGCGGCGGCGCGCAGATCCTCGATACGGGAATTGGTGCATGAGCCGATGAACACCTTGTCCACGGCGATATCAGTGATCGGTGTCTCCGGCTCCAGCGCCATGTACTCCAGCGCCCGTGCCATACCGGATTTACGCACCGGATCGGATTCCTTGAAAGGATTGGGCACCTGACCGGACACCGGCGCCACCATCTCCGGTGAGGTGCCCCAGGTCACCTGCGGCTCGATGCTGGCAGCATCGATACGCACCACTCGGTCGAACTGGGCATCCGCATCGCTGTGCAGCGTGCGCCAATAGGCCACAGCCTGTTCCCACTGCTTATCGGTGGGGGCAAAGGGACGGCCTTTAACATAATCGATCGTGGTATCGTCCACCGCCACCATACCGGCCCGCGCACCAGCCTCGATGGCCATGTTGCAGACGGTCATGCGGCCTTCCATGCTCAGCGCGCGGATGGCATCGCCGCCAAACTCGATGGCGTAACCGGTACCGCCGGCAGTACCGATCTCGCCGATGACGGCGAGCACGATGTCCTTCGCCGTGACCCCCGGGCCGACCGCGCCGTCCACACTCACCAGCATGGACTTGCTCTTGCGCTGCACCAGCGTCTGAGTGGCCAGCACATGCTCCACCTCCGAGGTGCCGATGCCGTGTGCCAGCGCCCCCATGGCACCGTGGGTGGAGGTATGGGAATCCCCACAGACCACGGTCATGCCTGGCAGGGTGGCCCCCTGCTCCGGCCCGATCACATGCACAATGCCCTGCCGCGGGTCATTCATGTCGAACTCGGTGATGCCGAAGCTGCGGCAGTTCTCATCCAGGGTATCCACCTGCAGGCGGGAAACCGGATCCGCGATGCCTTGGCTGCGATCCGTGGTGGGCACGTTGTGATCGGCCACAGCCAGGTTCGCATCCACCCGCCAAGGCTTCCGTCCCGCGATGCGCAGCCCCTCGAACGCCTGGGGCGAGGTGACTTCGTGAACCAGGTGCCGGTCGATGTAAAGCAGCGCGGTGCCGTCGTCATTCTGACGCACCACGTGGGCATCCCAGAGCTTGTCGTACAAGGTTTTCCCGCTCATAAGCCTCTCTGTCATCGCGGCCGGAAACCGGCATGGAAACTGGATAATTTCTGCAGATTCAGCCGCCCATTATAACGGATCTAGCTGTTCCTTATGAACCGCCTCCCCAAGATGCCTCCCTATCGGTACCCAGGCCGGGATAAACCGCTTGCACCGACCTCAAACTTCGGAATACAGTTCTGCAACCAGTTGCATTTGTCGATATCCCCAGATGACGACAGTATTCCATCGGCCAGACGAAACAAGGAGGCATGCATGACCGGCGCGCTGCTGCAACCCGCGGCTCAACAAACCCTGAACACCTGGCATGCGCTGCTCCAACGCAACGCTATGGAAGAACTGGATCCGCTGCTGTCCGATGACATCGTCTTCCGCTCGCCGGTGGCGCATTCACCCTATCCCGGACGGGATGCCATCAAATTGGTGCTGAAAACCGTCAACACCGTGTTTCAGAACTTTCGCTATCATCGTGAACTGGTTACTGAGGACGGGCTTAGCGTTGCGTTGGAATTCAGCGCCGAAGTCAACGGTCGGGCGCTAAAGGGCGTGGACCTGCTGAAATTCGACGCCCAGGGGCGCATACGGGAATTCGAGGTCATGATCCGCCCCATGAGCGGTCTACAGGCGCTCGCCGCGGAAATGGGCGAACGGCTGCAGGCCCATACGTCCACCCTGAAAGGCACGTCATAGCACACCATATTCCAATCACGGAGGCTTTCCCCATGGCACTTCCATCCATTCTGGCCGAGCGCCTGCGGCTGCCGGTCCTGTGCTCACCGCTGTTCATCATTTCCAACCCGGATCTGGTCATTGCCCAGTGCAAGGCGGGCGTTATCGGTTCCTTCCCGACGCTGAACGCACGCCCGGCATCGCAGCTTGACGAGTGGCTGGACCGAATCACTACGGAACTGGCCGATCACAATGCCCGGCACCCGGACCGCCCGGCGGCACCATTCGCGGTAAACCAGATCGTGCACCGCTCCAATGACCGGCTGGAACAGGACCTGGAATTGTGCGCGAAGTACAAAGTCCCCATCACCATCACCTCGCTGGGCGCGCGGGAAGAGGTCAACCAGCAGGTGCACAGTTACGGGGGCATCGTGCTGCACGACATCATCAACAACCGCTTCGCGCGCAAAGCGATCGACAAGGGCGCGGACGGGCTGATCGCGGTAGCCGCTGGCGCTGGCGGGCATGCGGGTACCCAGTCACCTTTCGCCCTGATCCGTGAAATACGGGACTGGTTCGATGGCCCGCTCCTGCTGTCTGGTGCCATTGCCCACGGCGCGAGCATCCTGGCTGCCCGGGCCGCGGGCGCGGATCTGGCCTATGTGGGCTCCGCCTTTATCGCCACGGACGAGGCACGCGCGGACGAGCGCTATAAGGAGATGATCGTGGACAGCGGCGCCTCGGATATCGTCTACAGCAGCCTGTTCACCGGCGTGCACGGCAACTATCTGCGCAAGAGCATCGTCAGGGCGGGGTTGGACCCGGACGATCTGCCGGAATCCGACCCGTCGAAGATGAACTTCGGCTCCGGCGGCAACACCAAGGCCAAGGCCTGGAAGGATATCTGGGGCGCGGGACAGGGCATTGGCGCGGTGCGGGATATAGTCCCGGCGGCCCGCCTGGTGGAACGGCTGGCGGCGGAATATGCCGAAGCCCAGGAGCGGCTGGGTTACGCGACGGCTGAGCCGCAAGCGCTACGCGCCTGACCCGCCGGACACATGGCCGGCCCCGGCCTCCGGGGCTGGCCGTCCTCTTCCCTGCTCGCCGAGCCCGCCGTCCAGCAGCGGCGCGACTTCTTCCGCCCACTCCAGCCAGGTTTCCTCGGCCAGAATCCCGCAGCGCAACACCGCGTGCTGCAACTGCTGGGCGCGACTCATCTCGGAAGCGGAAAAATCCCGTCGTTCGATCTGCCGGTACAGGTCCAGCCGTTCCCGTCGGAGGCGAACCTGACGGCGTAGCTCCCGCCCAAGAGCTCCCGTGCCCACGGCGGCCTCGGCGCGCACCTTGACCATGAACACCTGATTTGCCTCTGCCTCGCCACCGGTTTCGGCCACCCAGCGTTCCAACTCCCGCCGCCCGTCAGGCAGCACGTGGTAAACCTTACGCGCCCGCCTGCCGCCGCCTTTCTCCAATTCCGCCATGATCCAGCCGGCCCGGACCATGCGGCCCAGCTCCCGGTAGATCTGCTGGTGTGTCGCACGCCAGAAATAACCGATTGACCGGTCAAAGCGGCGCGCCAAGCCGGAGCCCGTGGACGGTTTTTCCAGCAAGGAGGTCAGAAGCGCATGTTGGATGGACATGGGCGAATTCTAGCCAGCCCCCGGGCCCAGGGAAAGCGCATGCAACGAGGAGTTGCCTCCGGCCACGCCGCAAAGCCGGAACGTTATGGGAATTATTCACGACTTCCTTAGGTGGCAACGGGGTCTGCAGCCGCGGCCCGTCGCGGTAGGCTCAGCCCCGCCGCCAGCGCCGCCAGCAGGCTCACGAGCGCAGCCAGGTAAAAGGTGCCCGCACCGCCCAGACTATCCCAGAGCAATCCGGCCGCCAGGCTTCCTGCCGCGACCCCGGCCCCGAAGGTGATGCTACTGTAGAGGGCCTGCCCGCGTCCCTGGTTACGTCCGACAAAGTAGTGGTTCACCATGTAAATGCCCACCGCGTGATAAACGCCGAACGAGGCCGCATGCAGGCCTTGGGCGAACACCAGCACGGGCAATACCTCCGGCAGAGCGCCGATCAGCACCCAGCGCAGGCCGGTGAGCAGAATCGCCACCGTCATCAACAGCCGTGGCCCGAGTGCCGGTAGCAGCCGGTGCATCACCAGAAACAACAGGATCTCCGCCACCACCCCCAGCGCCCACAGCACGCCGATAGCGGTGCCGCTGTATCCATGGGCTTCCAGATAGATACTGAAGAAGGCGTAATACGGGCCATGCGTGGCCTGCATCAGGAAACAGGCAAGAAACAGCCCCAGCACCGCCGGTTGCAGAATCACGCGACCAATGGGCTCATGGGAAGCGTGGCGTGAGTGCTGCGCCGCCTGCGGAGTGAACTGGCTTGCCAGCCACAACCCCAGGAATACCGGGAGCAGCAGCCAGGGCAACATCTGCACACCAAAGCGGTCGATCAGTTCCCCGAACACCAGAACCGCGATAATGAAACCCACGGAGCCCCAGAGACGCACCCGGCTGTATCGGTGCGCCTCATGGCCCAGGTGATTCATGGTGTTGGCCTCGAACTGCGGTAGAGCGGCATTCCAGAAAAAGCTGAACACCGTCATCACCAGGGCCAGCCACCAGAAGCTCTCACCCACCAGAACGCCAGTGAAACCGAGCGTGGCCACCAGGGCGCCAAGGCGCACGATCGGCATGCGCTGCCCGCTCCGATCAGCGATCCATCCCCAGACGTTCGGCGCGATGATCTTGGTGGCATGCAGAATGGCGATCAGCTGACCGATCTGCACGGCGGTGAAACCCAGACGATCCAGGTACAGCCCCCAGTAGGGGGCGAGACCACCGAGCACAGCGAAAAAGCAGAGGTAGAAGGCGGACATCCGCCAATAGGGCAGCGCGTGGGCGCTCATGGGCCTCCCGGTAAAGGACGATTCAGCGCGGGGCCTTGCCCGGCAGCGGAGACAATGGTGGCTCCACGTCGGCATTCTGGGCGCGATGACGTAGCGCGTGATCCATCAGCACCAGGGCCATCATGGCCTCGGCAATGGGTACGGCGCGGATACCGACACAGGGATCGTGCCGGCCTTTGGTCACCAGTTCCACCGGTTCACCGGCCTCGTTGACCGTCCGCCCTGGCGTCATGATGCTGGACGTGGGCTTGAGCGCGATACTGGCCACCACATCCTGCCCGGTGGAGATACCGCCCAGGACCCCGCCAGCGTTGTTGCCGAGGAACCCGTCCGGCGTCAGCTCGTCCCGGTGCTCGGTGCCGAGTTGGCTGACAGCGTCAAAACCGGCTCCGATCTCCACGCCCTTGACCGCATTGATGCTCATCAGCGCATGCGCCAGATCCGCATCCAGGCGGTCGAAGACCGGTTCGCCCCAACCCGGCGGACAACCCTCGGCCACCACGGTGACACGGGCGCCCACCGAGTTCAGCTGCTTGCGCAGCCGCTTCATGTAGTCCTCCAGTTCCGGCACCCGCTCGGGATCGGCGGTGAAAAACGGGTTTCGGTCCACCGCGTCCCAGTCCTTAAGCGCCAGCGGCATGGGACCCAGTTGGGACAAATAGCCCCGCACCTGAACCCCATAGCGCTGGGTAAGCCATTTTTTGGCAATGGCTCCCGCGGCCACCCGCATCGCCGTCTCCCGCGCCGAGGAGCGACCGCCCCCCCGGTAATCGCGCACACCGTATTTCTGGGTGTAGGTGTAATCGGCATGACCGGGGCGGAACTTGTCTGCGATCTCGGAGTAATCCTTGGACTTTTGGTCGGCATTCTCGATCAGCAGGCCGATCGGGGTGCCGGTGGTACGGCCCTGGAAAACCCCGGACAGGATGCGCACCTGGTCCGGTTCCCGGCGCTGCGTCGTATACCGGGACTGACCTGGCTTACGCCGGTCCAGATCCCGCTGCAGATCCTCCTCACAAAGCTCCAACCCCGGTGGACAGCCGTCCACCACGGCGCCCAGAGCCGGACCGTGGCTCTCGCCGAAGGTGCTGACCGTGAACAGTTTGCCGAAAGAGTTCCCAGACATGCTTTACCCGTTGCTCGTGGTGGCCCGGAACAGCGCAGCATGCGTCCGGACCTGTTCTGCGGTGAGGAGAAACACACCGTGTCCCCCGCGTTCGAATTCCAGCCAGAGGAACGGGACGTCGGGCCAGGTTTCCTCCACCGCGGTCTGGCTATTGCCCACCTCCACCACCAGCACGCCCCGCTCGGTCAGGTAGTGCTCCGCCTGGGCCAGCAGGCGTCGCACCACATTCAGGCCATCGGCACCGGCCTCCAGCCCCAGCCGCGGCTCGTGGCGGTATTCCGGCGGTAATTGCCCCATGTCCGCAGCATCCACATAGGGTGGATTGCTGACGATGAGATCATAGCGGCGGCCCAGCGGCACGCCCGCCAGCACATCCGACAACAAGGGCTCCACCTGATCATCCACCTGGTGACGGATGATATTCATGCGCGCCACCTCCAGTGCATCCTCGGACACATCCGCCGCATCCACCTGAGCCAGCGGGAAAGCGTGGGCGCAGGCGATGGCGATGCAGCCGCTGCCGGTGCCGATATCCAGGACGCGCTCCACCCGGTCCGATTCGAGCCAGGGCGCGAACCCCGCCTCAATCAGTTCGGCAATGGGCGAGCGCGGCACCAGCACACGCTGATCCACATAGAAGGGTAGCCCGCAGAACCAGGCCTCGTGGGTGACATAGGGCAACGGCAGCCGTTCCTCAATGCGGCGCCGGACGCGAGCCAGGATCGCCTCGGCTTCACGGGAGGTCAGGCGGGCCTCCCAGTAGACATCCGGGATCACCGGCGGCAAATGCAGGGTATGCAGCACCAGAGCGGCGGCCTCGTCCAGCGCATTGTCTGTGCCATGCCCATACACCAGCCCCGCCTCATCAAAGCGGCTGGCGGACCAGCGCACATAATCCCGCAAGGTGGCAAGGTGATTCAGAGCATCCTGTACATCAAGCATGACTACGCCACTTCCTGTCGCCGGGTCTGAGCCCGTAATTCATCCCGCCAGGCATCCACCCGTTCGCCGGAGACCGCATCAGGCGCCGGATGTCAACGGCGTAGGGACACCTGGGAAAGACGGTCAAGGATACCCGATTGGGCCCGGCTCGGCACAGGTGCTTCCTTTAATCAGTTGTGACAAAATGCGCGCCATGAACACAAATACCCCCTCCCGTTTTCCGCAGATTCTGGCGCTGGCGCTCGGCGGCGTTCTCGCATTGGGGCTCGGTCTGTGGGCCGCCACCAGCCTGATGGCCCCGGCCCACTTGGACACAGATGCCCTGCACGGCACTTACCTGCCGGGTGGGCGCGATGTCACTGAGTTCCAGTTGGTGGACCACGATGGCGAAACATTCACCCAGGAGCGCCTCGCGGGCGGTTGGACACTGCTGTTCTTCGGCTTCACCAACTGCCCCGACATCTGCCCCATGACCATGCTGGAACTGGGGCAAGCGCTCAGCCTGGCGCGGGACAATGGCAGCAGCACGCCGCTTCGAGGCGTTTTCGTCACCGTGGATCCGGCCCGGGACACCCAGGAACGCTTGCAGCAGTACGTGACCGCCTTTGATGACAGTTTTCTGGGGCTGACCGGGCCTCTTGAGAACATCGACGTACTCACGCGGGATATGGGAATTGTTCACGTCCGCCATGGCGAACCGGAAGACGAGGACTACATGGTGGATCACGGTTCCGCCGTTATGCTGATCAACCCGGAAGGCCGCTTACAGGCCGTCTTCCAGGCGCCCCATCGCGCCGCTGTGATGGCCGAGGATCTGAGGGCGATCATCACCCATCACGAGGGCCGCTGAATCGATGCCTCAGCGCCCGGGCCGTTACGTTGAGCAGCCGGCATCGGCGGGGGATTGGCTCAAGACGCTCCCTCTATACCCCCTGCCTCATCACGCGGTGTCCCGACTGGTTCATCGCCTGGTGCGTGTGCAGGCTGACTGGTTCCGGCGCCCCTTGATCAGGGGCTTCGTCCGCGCTTTCGGGGTGGACATGAGCCAGGCGGTGCAAACCGACCCCCTCGCCTATCCGGACCTCAACAGTTTCTTCACCCGGGCGCTGCGCGACGATGCACGGCCCATGCCCGACGACACCACAGCCATTTGCTGCCCGGCGGACGGTGCGGTCAGCGCCCTCGGCCCATTGGACGACGACAGCATCATCCAGGCCAAGGGGCATACCTACTCGCTGACCACCCTGCTTGGCGGGGATGAGGCGCTGGCAACGCCCTTCAAGGGCGGCAGTTTCATCACTGTTTACCTGTCGCCCCGGGACTACCACCGGGTCCACATGCCTCTCGGCGGTCGGCTGCGGGAGATGGTCCATGTGCCCGGCCGCCTGTTCAGCGTCGGACGCCATACGGTGAAAACCGTACCCGGCCTGTTCGCCCGAAATGAGCGCGTAATCTGCCTGTTCGACACTGCCCACGGCCCCATGGCCGTGGTACTGGTGGGCGCCATCAACGTGGCCAGCATCGAAACCGTCTGGGCCGGGGAGGTCACACCGCCTCGCGGCCGCAGCATCCGCCGCTGGAGCTACGAGGGTGACAACATCCAGCTTGCACGCGGTGAGGAAATGGGGCGATTCAACATGGGCTCCACCGCCATTGTTATTTTCCCCAACGGCATGGCCGAGCTGGATCCCACCCTCCTGGCCGATCAGCCTGTGCGCGTGCGCCAGGCAATCGGCCAGATCACTTCCCTATAGGGAAGCACTGATCTATTCCCATGGAGCTCTGGCTTTCCAGCGTGCCATCAGGGCAGATGGCGACTCTTAAGGACACTCACCTCTCCCGCGCCAAAGCTTGGTAAGCTGGCCCGCTACGACCAAGCGATACAACAAAAATGCTGGAGGAGAAACCTGTGTCCGACGCCATCGCGTTCCTGTCTGCCGAGCAACTCCGACGCCGCTATGCCACCGGTGAACTGGATCCGGTGCTGGTTCTGGAAACCGTTCTGGCCCGGGCCGAACGCCTGGAAGGGAGTCTCAACGCCTTTCGCGCCCTCGATGACACTGAAGCGCACCGGGCCGCGGCCGCATCAGCAGCACGTTGGCGGCAAGGGCGGCCGCTAGGCCGGCTGGACGGCATCCCCATCAGCATCAAGGACATCGTTGCCATGAGGGGCATGGCAACGCGCAGCGGCTCGCTAACCACCGATCCGGACGCCATCGCTGAGGAGGACTGTCCCGCGGTGGCCCGTCTACGGGAGGCAGGGGCCATCCTGTTCGGCAAGACGCATACCTCGGAGTTTGGCTGGAAAGGCATCACCGACACACCGCTGCATGGGGCAAGCCGCAACCCATGGCACCCGGACCATTCCCCCGGGGGCTCCAGCGGGGGGGCCGGCGCCGCCGTGGCGGCAGGTATCGGCCCACTGGCCCACGGCACCGATGCAGGCGGATCCGTCCGCATCCCATCCAGCTACTGCGGCCTGTTTGGCATCAAGCCCACGTTCGGCCGCGTGCCCCACACGCCCAATGAGAGCCCCTATTGCACCCTGAGCAGCACCGGCCCCCTGGCCCGGACGGTACAGGATGCCGCGCGCATGCTGACGGTGATCAGTCAGCCGGACGCGCGGGACTGGTATGCGGCAGCGCCGCAAGGCATCGATTTTGAACTCGGCCTGGATCGCGGCATTCGCGGCATGCGTATCGCGTACAGCCCTGCCCTGGGCGGAACACAAGCGGATCCGCAGGTCCTGCAACTGGTGGAGGCCGCGGTGGGCAAACTGGAGGCCCTCGGCGCCGTGGTGGAGACAGTGGGCCCGGTTTTCGACCCGCTGCGCCCGGTGTTCGAGGATTACTGGAAGGCAGGCTTCGCGTACCTGCTGAAGGGCATCCCCGAGGACCGTCGCCACCTCATGGACCCGGGGTTGCGCACCATCGGTGAAGAAGGCCTGCACGTGGACCTGGACACCTACTACGCGGCCATGGTTGCCAGGGCCCGCCTGGGCGCCCGCATGGAGCGGTTTCACCAACAGTATGACCTGCTGGTGACACCCACCATGCCCACCACCGCACCCCGGGCAGATGTGGTCTATCACTCGCCGGAATTCGACCGCTGGAACCACGCGGTTCCCTACACGGTGCCCTTCAACCTCACGGGGCAGCCGGCCGCGTCCATCCCGGTTGGCCTGGCCAGCAACGGGCTCCCGGTGGGTATGCAGCTGGTTGCGGCACGCTTCCAGGAAGCGCGCATTCTGCGCGCCGCACGCGCCTTCGAGCAGATGGCACCGTTCACCATGACACCGCCCGCGGCGACCGGCTGAACCGGGCGTGGCGCCGGTCAGTAACACATGACCATGTCCATGCCAACGCGACCCAAAAGCCAGCGGGAATGGACCGACACCATGACAGGCGGAGAACGGCCGCCACAGTCGGACCCGGGGCTGATAGAATCCAGCGCTTTCCACCAATGTGAAGCACACAGGCATGCTGGATCCGGATCAGGAAAAGGTTGTTGCGCATGAAGAAGGGCCCGCCGCGGTGTTGGCCGGCGCAGGCTCGGGCAAGACCCGTTGTACCACGGAGCGGGCCGCACGGCGGCTGACCGATAGTGGCGTTCCCGGCGCAGCAATGATGTTGCTCACCTTCACCAACAAGGCGGCCGGGGAAATGCGCGAACGGCTGGCCGCGCGTCTACCGGAAGGCACCGCCCTGCCCTGGATCGGCACATTCCACAGTTTCGGCAACCAGTTGCTGCGCAAGCACGGCACGCACATTGGCGTGCCCCGCAACGCGACACTGATGGATGGAGAGGATGCCCGGCGTATGCTGGACGCACTGCTGGCCGGGCCGTTCTCAGACAAGGCCCGTCGGCAACAGGCCATGGCATTGCATGAAATGATCAGCGCCAATGGGCTGGACATCACCCACCCCCCGGATCTGCACGCCATCAAGGCACTCATGGACGAAGCCGGGTTTGGCCCGGTGGCGGCATCGCGCCTGATGCAGCGCCTGCGGCGCTACGACCGGGAAAAGCGCGAAGCCGGCGTGCTGGATTTCAGCGACCTGATTCTGTTGCCCGCCCGCCTGCTCCGCCAGGAAACCGGGCTCGCTGAGACACTGCGCAGCCGGCTTCAGGACGTGACCGTGGATGAAGCCCAGGACACGGACGGCGCCCAGTTCCGCCTGCTTAACGAGCTGACGCCGGACAACCGCACGGTGCTGCTGGTCGGCGATGACGACCAGGCCATCTACGAATGGCGTCATGCGCGGCCGGACAATATGCGGGACTTCATCCAGCAGCACGGGGCTGCCGTGTACCGCCTGGAGCGGAACTACCGTTCCACACCGGCCATTGTCAGCAGCGGGGCGACGCTGGTCCGCAATAATGAGAACCGGCTGGAGAAGAACCCCTACGCCGTGCGCGCCGCGCCGGAGGCGGATTGTATCCAGCTCCAGCTGCATGCCGACAGCGACACCATGGCCGACGCGCTGGGCGAGCAGGTGAAACAGGCCCTGGATCGTGGCCGAAAGCCGGACGAACTTGCCGTGCTGTATCGTAAGAACCGTCTGGCACGCGCCGTGGAAAGCACCCTGCTGCGACTGTGCGTCCCCTACCGCATCAAGGCCGGCATGGACCTGCTGGCGTACGCCGATGTACGCATGATGCTTGCGGCAGGCCGGCTGGCCGCCAACCGGCGCGACGTCCGCGCCCTGTCGCGGCTCGCGGATCTGGTCCCCGGGCTGGGCAGCCGCGGCGTGGGTCGGCTGATGGACGGAAGTGATAACCCATTGGCCAACGCCTGGCGCCTGTCACCCCAGGCCGCTACCGCGGTGGAGACACTGGCAAAAGCCATCGACACGTTGCAGGGTCGAGGCCCGGCGCAATTGCTGGATTGGTGTTTGCAGACGCCCCTGTTCAATGACTGGCTGATGAACCGGGCGCGGCGGGCCCTGAAGGCCCAGGGCCCCAGTAGCCGTGACAGCCTGGACACTGCCATGCGGCCAGCGTTATCCCGACTCGGCGCGATTCAGCGTGCCATGAGCCGTCGCGTGGAGAACCTGCCCGCCGACGCGACCTCGGAGGCCCGCTGGGCAGCCGCGCTGGAGGTTGTCGCAACCGGAACCGAAGAGGCGGACCCGGAACAGGGCAAGGTAACCCTGTGTTCCATTCACGCCGCCAAGGGGCTGGAATGGGCGGAAGTCCACGTGTTCGGTTTCACCGAGGGCCTCATGCCCATGGCCCGTGACGGAGTGGTGGACAACCTGGCCGAGGAACGTCGACTGGCCTATGTGGCCATCACGCGGGCCCAAAACCGGATCGTGCTGCATCACGCCGACCGCATCGACATGGGGAACGGCCGTGGCGCGGAAGCCGCCGTCCTGTCCCGTTTCGTGGATGAACTGGGTGAGCCCGGGCAGGTGGAACGCATCGACCGGCGTATGCCCGGCGCCGCTGAATCCCGCCCCGTCAGCCGAGAGGACTGGCTGCAGGCAATGCGCGAGACGCTATCCTACTGACTGGCCGTGCGCTCAGCTCACCATCAAGAATAAATCGCGGAAAACTTGATCCATGTAAAGGCTAGGCATGAAGCCTGTGCCATGCTGTCATGGTGTCGGGGACAAGGTGCCAGAGCATCAGCCCGCTACTGACCGTCCGAAAAGCGCTTGGGAGGGTTGGTACATGTCTTACACAACAACGTATTGAGGAGAACGCGTGATGCAAGAGATCCTGGTTTCCGTGGACGGTTCCGCCTATTCCCTGAAAGGCTTGGTGCTGGGAAGAAAGCTGGGCAAGCAACTGGGCATGCCGGTGAAGCTCTATTCCATCGTGCCGGACACCCAGGCCATGGAGGATCGGCGTCACGCCATCGAGCGTTCGCTGGAATCCCTCGCTGGCGACAAGCCCAAGCTGGAGGTCGTGCCCGACACCTCGCCCGCTCAACATCTGGCGGAAATGGCGCGCAATGAAACCGATCTTCTGTTGTGCATGACCACCCATGGTCGCCGCCCGGTGGCTGAAGCCTTGTTGGGCAGCGTGGCATCCCAGGTGGTGCGCGAGAGCGGTCGAATGGTTTTCCTCGCAGGCCCCAAGATGCGCGAGGATGATGAAACACCGATCCAGCAGCTGATTGTCTGCGTGGACGGCTCACCGATTTCAGAGGATGTGCTTCCCCACGCCGTAGAACTGGCCCAGATGCTCAAGGCACGGGTACAGTTGATTCACGTGGTGGAGCCGGACGCGATGCCTGGGCGCGGCCAGCGCCACAGCATCACCGACAACTTCGGATCCGGCTCGGGCGGAGGCAGCGGCGGAGCCAGCGACATCATGGAGTCCAACTACGTGCAAAGCGTGGCGCGCAAGCTGAAGGAGAAATTCGGCATTACGGCGGATTGGGATGTCCTCCACGGGGAAAACACGGGTGAGGCGATTTCCAGTTATGCGTCGGCACAACCCGGCGCCATGCTGGTCATGACAACCCACGGCCGGGGTGGCGTCGCCCAGGTGGCCTTGGGCAGCGTCAGCCATGCAGTCCTGCATGAGGCCAAATGCCCGGTGGCCGTGTTCCGTCCGGAAGAGTCGCTGTAGTAAAGTCGTCACCCTAGGAGATGTGGCGACAGCATCACGGGCTGTCGCCACATAGGAAGAACACCCGGACACCGCATGAGGCAAAGGGGTCGTCAAATACCCAGATAGGCCTTCTGGACTTCCTCGTCCTTCAGCAGGTCGGTACCGGGGCCGGACATGACCACCTTGCCGGTTTCCAGCACATAACCCTGATCAGCAATGGCCAGGGCCGCCGAGGCATTCTGCTCCACCAGGAAAATGGTGATGCCCTCTTCCAACAGTTGCTCAATGGTCTTGAAGATCTCAGCCACCAGCAACGGCGCCAGGCCCATGCTGGGTTCGTCCAGCAGCAGCAGCCGGGGGCGTCCCATCAGGGCACGTGCGATCGCCAGCATCTGCTGCTGACCGCCAGACAGTGTTCCCGCCGGCAGGTTGCGCTTCTCCCGCAGGATCGGGAACTTTTCATACATGCGCTCAAGATCCTCATGCACGCCGTTGCTGCGACGATCCCGCCGCGTGTACGCGCCGAGCATGAGGTTGTCTTCCACACTCATGGGGCCGAAGACCTGGCGCCCCTCCGGTACCTGACAGATGCCGAGCCGAACGCGCCGCGACGGCACCATGGTGGTAATGTCCTGATCCTCATGGTAAACGCGCCCAGCACTGGCAGGCTGCAGCCCCGAAATCGTGCGCAGCAGCGTGCTCTTGCCAGCGCCATTGGCACCGACCAATGCCACCAGCTGCCCACGCTCCACCTGCAGCGACACATTGTCCAAGGCCTGGATATAACCGTAATGCGTGCTCAGGCCCTCAATGCGCAGCAACACATCTCCGTGCGCCACCCCTCGGGCCGACTGCTGCGCCGGAGGCATTGGCGCCTCACCGGATAACCCCAGACCAAGCGGGGCCGGTGCATGCTGGACAATACGCGACTGTAGGGCGCGGAATTCGTCCTGTACCTTCGAACCGAACAAGGGGTCCTCATTATCGAGGAAAGCGCGGTTGATCGGTTCCCAATCTTCGTCGGTCAGGCTCCGGCGCGCCAGCGGGAGGATCCTGCTTTCCTCAAGGTTGATATGGTCGCGCTGAAAGCGGATGTAGACGTCCACCTCGGACCGCAATTCCTCCAGTCCGTCGGGAAAGTGTTCAGCACAGTGCGTCAGAGCTGTGCGGACGCGCTCCAACAACGCTCCGCCCTCCTCGTGCTGCCGCTCGAGTTCCTCGATGGTTTCCACGGCTTCCGGTGAACGCCGCCGCAGTGCCTTGAACAGGTAATCATCTTCCTTGGGGTGATGCACCCGGTCTGCGTAGCTGTCCAGATAGAGCAGGATCTCTTCGATCACCCGCACATCGGGCGGCGTCTTGCTGCGCACCGTCTCGTCCAGCAGCTCCTCCAGCGTATTCAGAATACGCCAGACGTTGATGTGCTCGGTTTTGATGACACGAATAGCGTCGGTCATGAATCTGCTTCCTCTCGCGAGGCGCTTCAAGCTGCGCCAAGATAGGCGGCGATAACGTCCGGGTTGCGGCGGATCTCCGCGGCGGTGCCCTCTGCCAGCTTCTTGCCGTAGTTCAGCACCACAATATGCTCGGAGATGTTCATCACCAGCTTCATATCGTGCTCCACCAGCACCACGGTGACGCCCGCCTGACCGAGCTTATGGATCACCTCGTCCAGATCCGCGGTCTCGGATGCGTTGAGGCCCGCCGCGGGCTCGTCCAGCAGCAGCAGTTTGGGTTCGGCGGCCAGTGACCGGGCGATCTCCAGCCGCTTCAGCGCACCGTATGGCATGCCGGATGCTTCCGCGTTGATGTATCTGCCCAGGCCCACGTATTCCATGAGTTCCGCGCAGCGTTCACGGGCTTCCCGATCCCCGCGCACAATGCGCGGCAGGCGGAACAGCGACGGCAGGAAACGTCCGTCCAGATGCAGATGACGCCCGAGCATGACATTCTCGATCGCACTCATGTTCATGCAGATCTGCAGATTCTGGAACGTACGGCTCATGCCCAATGCCGCTCGGCTATGGGTTGGTAGCGCGGATACGTCCTGTTCCTCGATGAGCACCCGTCCAGAGGTGGGCGTATAGACGCCGGTGATCAGGTTGAACAGCGTGGTCTTGCCCGCGCCGTTGGGGCCGATCACCGAGTGCACGGAGCCCGGCTCGATGGTGAATGACAGATCATCAATTGCCCGCAGACCTCCAAACACCTTGGTGAGCGATTCGATGCGCAGGATACTCATGGAATCCACCTCCGAATCCAGCCATGCAGGGTGGGCACCAACCCCTTGGGCATGAAGATCATCACCAGCATCAGGATGAGCCCGTAAGTCAGCCATTTGTAATCCGCCATCGCGGCGAGGAACTGCGGCAGCAGGGTGAGCAGCACCGCGCCGACCACCGCCCCCACCACGGAGGCCATGCCACCCAGCACCACCATCACCACGAATTCGATGGAATGCATGAAGTCCGATGACGTGGGCGTGATGAAGCCGCTGTAGAAGGCGAACAGCCCGCCCATCAAGGCGGCCACCATGGCGGACACCACAAAAATGAGCGTCTTGTAGTGGGTCACGTTGACCCCGGAATTGATAGCGGCGATTTCCGAACCATGGACCGCACGCAGCGCCCGCCCCACCGGAGACTCGATGACGTTGACCGCTAGCAGGTAGATGAGGAGCAGCAGGATGCCGGTGATCCAGTACCAGACCAGTTCATCGAACACCATGTAACCGAATATCTCCATCGGCGCCACGGACATGCCGTCCGGGCCACCGGTGAGGCCGGTCTCGGTGGTGATGACCAGATAAATGATCATGCCGAGACCCAGCGTGGCCATAGCCAGGTAATGGCCCTTGAGGCGCAGAATGGGGCGGGCGATGAGAAAGGCCACGGCAGCCACCAGTAACACACCGGCCAACAAGGCCGCCAACGCCGGCCAATCGTGCCGCGTCGCCAGGATGGCAGTGCCGTAGCCACCGAGACCGAAAAAGGCCGCGTGCCCCAGGCTGATCTGGCCCGCATAGCCCACCAGCAGATTGAGGGTGATGGCCACCGAGGCATTGATGAAGACCAGGATGGCCAGATCGAACTCATAAAGGCCATCCAGGAACAACGGCGCAATCAACACAGCGGCTAGCAAGGCGATAAATCCGCCATAGCGGGGCGAGAACACGAAATCCTGCCAGCGTAACCGCTTCAGCTCTCGCATCTCCTCGACCGGCGGCCGAGCCACTACGCTGGGATTCTCCTCGGCAAGCGCGCTGCTCTGTACCTTGTGATCAGACACGTTCCACTCCTCCCTTGCCGAAGATACCGCTGGGCATGAAGAACAGGATCAGCAGAATCAGCACGAAGGCCACGGCGTCCTTGTAATCCGAGGAGATGTAGCCAGCCATCATGGCTTCGGTCACCCCCAGGATCACGCCCCCGGCAATTGCACCAGCGAAACTGCCCAGACCACCGAGCACGGCCGCCACGAACCCCTTCAACCCCAGCATCACACCGACCTCGCAATAGGGGAAAGTGATGGGGGCGACTATGACACCAGCAACAGCACCC
>SLCE01000068.1 GCA_007125985.1 Ectothiorhodospiraceae bacterium
CATCGAGATAGGTCTGATCCAGGTGGATCAGTTCGCCGCGCACGTTGGCGAATTCGAACAGGAAACGCTGCTGTTGGTCCGGCTGCGCCGACATGGCGACCTCCATGAACGAAACGGGCCGGCGCCCGGCGCCGGCCGCGTAGTTGGGGCGGGGATCAGTCGCTGAGTCTTTTCTTCAGCAACTCGTTGACCTGGGCCGGGTTGGCCTTGCCCTTGGAGGCCTTCATCACCTGGCCGACGAAGAAGCCCAGCAATTTCTCCTTGCCCGCCTTGTACTGCTCCACCTGCTTCGGATTGGCGGCAATGGCCTCGTCCACCATGGCCTCGATGGCCCCGGTGTCGGTGACCTGCTTCAGCCCCTTTGCCTCAATGATGGCATCAGCATCGCCTTCACCCTGCCACATGGCCTCGAACACGTCCTTGGCGATCTTGCCGGAGATGGTGTTGTCAGCAATGCGCTTGAGCATGCCCCCCAGCTGCGCAGCGGAAACGGGACTGTCGGCAATGTCCAGATCACTGCGGTTCAGCGCGCCGCCCAGCTCCACGATCACCCAGTTGGCGGCGAGCTTGCCCTCGCCGGCCGAGGCCTCCACCACGGCCTCGTAATAGTCCGCCACCTCGCGGGAGGCGGTGAGCTGGCCGGCATCCGAGTCGGATAGGGCGTACTGTTCCATGAACCGTTGCCGCTTGGCATCGGGCAGTTCCGGAAGCTCCGCCCGGGCGCGCTCGATATCCGCCTCGACAATCTCCACCGGTAGCAGATCCGGGTCCGGAAAGTAGCGGTAGTCGTTGGCCTCTTCCTTGGTGCGCATGGAGCGGGTCTCGTTACGATCCGCGTCGTATAGCCGCGTCTCCTGCACCACCTGGCCGCCGGATTCGATCACGTCAATCTGACGCTCCACCTCGAAATTAATGGCGCGCTCAATGAAGCGGAACGAGTTCAGGTTCTTCAGCTCGGCACGGGTGCCGAACTCCTCCTGCCCCTTGGGCCGCACGGACACATTGGCATCGCAGCGGAACGAGCCTTCCTGCATGTTGCCGTCGCAGATGCCCAGGTAGCGCACCAGGGAATGGATCTGGCGCATATAGGCCACGGCTTCCTTCGCCGAACGCATGTCCGGCTCGGAGACGATCTCCAGCAGCGGCGTACCGGCCCGGTTCAGGTCGATGCCGGTGACACCCTCGAAGCCCTCGTGCAGGGACTTGCCGGCATCCTCTTCCAGGTGGGCGCGGGTCAGTCCCACACGCTTGCTGCTGCCATCCTCCAGTTCCACCAGCACCTCGCCGCCGTGGACAATGGGCAGCTCGTACTGGCTGATCTGGTAGCCCTTGGGCAGATCCGGATAGAAGTAATTCTTGCGCGCGAACACCGAGCGCGGCGCAACAGTGCAGCCGGTGGCCAGACCGAACTTGATGGCCATGTTCACTGCTTCCGCGTTCAGCACCGGAAGCACGCCGGGCAGGCCCAGATCCACGGCGCAGGCCTGGGTATTGGGTTCAGCGCCGTAGGCGGTGGACGCGCCGGAGAAGATCTTGCTACGGGTGGCGAGCTGGGCATGGATCTCCAGCCCGATAACCACTTCCCATTCCATCGTCATCACCTCCTCAGGCGAACGCTTCGGGCGCGCGGGTGTGCCAGTCCGTGACCTGCTGGTATCGGTGCGCCGCATTCAGCAGACGGGCCTCGTCGAAGTGGGTGCCGATCAGTTGCACACCCACCGGCCGGCCGTGGGCAAAGCCGGCGGGATGGGAGATGCCCGGCAGCCCGGCCAGATTGACGGCGATGGTGTAGACATCGGACAGGTACATGCTCACCGGATCATCGGCGCGTTCACCCAGATTAAAGGCCACCGTGGGTGAGGTGGGGCCAAGAATCAGGTCCACCTCATTGAAGGCGGCCAGGAAATCGTCGCGAATCAGGCGGCGCACCTTCTGCGCCTTCAGGTAATAGGCATCGAAGTAGCCGGCGGACAACGCATAGGTGCCCACCAGGATGCGCCGTTTCACCTCGGCGCCAAAGCCTTCCCCACGGGAGCGCTTGTACAGGTCTTCCAGATCCTGCGGATTCTCGCAGCGATAGCCGAAACGCACGCCGTCGAAGCGCGACAGGTTGGAGGAACACTCGGCCGGCGCGATCACGTAGTAGGCGGGCACCGCCAGCGCCGTGTTCTGCAGGCTGATTTCACGGAACTCGGCGCCCAGCTTGCGGTATTCCTCGATGGCGGCGTCCACCACGCGGGCCACCTCCGCATCCAGCCCCTCGCCAAAGTACTCCTTGGGCAGGCCGATCTTGACCCCGGCAAGGTCCTGGTTCAGCGCGTCGCTGTAACGGGGCACAGGCTGATCCACGCAGGTGGAATCACGCTGGTCGAAGCCGGCCATGGCCTCCAGCAGCAGCGCACAATCCTCGGCGGTGCGGGCCATGGGGCCGGCCTGGTCCAGACTGGAGGCGAAGGCGATCATGCCATAGCGCGAGACCCGGCCGTAGGTGGGCTTGAGCCCCGTAATGCCGCACAGCGCCGCTGGCTGACGGATGGAACCGCCGGTGTCCGTGCCGGTGCTCGCCGGCACCAGGCGGGCGGCCACGGCCGCGGCCGAACCGCCGGAGGAGCCGCCAGGCACCGCCTGCGTATCCCAGGGGTTCTTCACCGGCCCGTAGTAGCTGGTTTCATTGGACGAGCCCATGGCGAACTCGTCCATATTGGTCTTGCCCAGGCTGACCATGCCCGCCGCGTTGAGCTGCTCCACCACATGGGCATCGTACGGCGAGATGAAGTTGTCCAGCATGCGCGAGCCGCAGCTGGTGCGCACATCGCGGGTACAGAAAATGTCTTTGTGCGCCATGGGCACGCCGGTGAGTGGGCCGGCCTGGCTCGCGGCACGCCGCCGATCGGCGGCTCGGGCCGCTTCCAGTGCCCGTTCCTCGGTCAGGGTGACAAAGGCATTGAGCTCGTTCCCCGGGCCCTGGATACGCTGCAGAAAGGCGCGGGTCAGCTCTTCGCTGGAATACTCGCCGGCCGCCAGTCCGGCGGACAGCTCGGCGACGGTCTTGTCATGCACGCTCACGGTATCCGTCCAGTCGATTGATTATAAAGTGTGATGTTGTGGCAGCAGGGCCACGCTCACTCGATCACGCGGGGCACAAGGTACAGCCCCCCTTCCACGCTGGGTGCAACGCGCTGGAACAGCTCCCGCTGGTCGGATTCGGTCACCGCATCCGGACGCAGGCGCTGGGCCATGTCGATTGGGTGGGCCAGCGGCTCCACGTCGCTGGTGTCCACCGCACCAAGCGCTTCCACGAATTCCAGAATACGGGAAAGGTTGCTGGCATAGCTGTCCAGGTCTTGCGCATCCACGCCCAGCCGTGCCAGGTGGGCGATATTCTCCACTTCCTTATTGCTCAGTGACATGGGTGGACTCCATCGGTGGCATCGACATGAACCGAATACGCCTTCGCAGACCTGCGAGGCCGCGTGTCGGACCGGTGTAAGGGAAAGGCGCAATTTTCCGGCATCAAGCCGCTGATGGCAAACCATCGGCGGCGGCAAACCTTACAGCGCCGCCGGCTCATGGTTTCACGTGTTGCAAGGTAAGCAATAGAAACTGCGAAGGATTTCGCGCAGTTGCCGCGATTCGTCTTGCCCATTCCCTACCCCATTGTTAGATTAGCGCCTTCGCTGGGACAGGTGGACTACGATGTTCAAAGGCATACGCGGGCTTTTCTCCAACGACCTCTCTATCGATCTGGGTACGGCCAACACCCTGATCTATCTGCGCGGCCAGGGCATCGTGCTGAACGAACCCTCTGTGGTGGCTATCCGCCAGGATCGCGACGGCGGCCCCAAGTCCATCGCGGCCGTGGGCGCCGAGGCCAAGAGCATGCTCGGCCGCACGCCGGGCAATATCCGCGCCATTCGTCCGATGAAGGACGGTGTGATCGCGGATTTCACGGTGACGGAGAAGATGCTCCAGCACTTCATCAAGAAAGTGCATGAGGCCCGCTTTTTCAAACCGAGCCCGCGGGTGCTGGTATGTGTGCCCTGCGGCTCCACCCAGGTGGAGCGGCGCGCCATCAGGGAATCCGCCGTGGGCGCCGGGGCCCGTGAAGTGTACCTGATCGAGGAACCACGCGCGGCGGCCATCGGCGCCAACATGCCGGTGGACGAGGCCCGCGGGTCCATGGTGCTGGATATCGGCGGCGGCACCTCGGAGGTGGCGGTGCTGTCGCTGAACGGCATTGTCTATTCCGCCTCGGTGCGCATCGGCGGCGACCGCTTCGACGAGGCCATCACCAACTACGTGCGCCGGAACTACGGCATTCTCATTGGCGAGGCGACGGCGGAGCGCATCAAGCACGAGATCGGCACCGCGTTCCCGGGCACGGAAGTGCTGGAAATCGATGTCAAGGGCCGCAACCTGGCCCAGGGCGTGCCGCGCAGCTTCACGCTGAACAGCAACGAAATCCTTGAGGCGCTGCAGGAACCCCTGTCCGGCATCGTGGGAGCCGTGAAAACGGCCCTGGAGCAGACGCCGCCGGAGTTGGGTGCGGACGTGGCCGAGCGCGGCATCGTACTTACCGGCGGTGGCGCGCTGCTGAGGAACCTGGACCGGTTGATGATGGAAGAAACCGGGCTGCCCGTGGTCATCGCGGACGACCCGCTCACCTGCGTGGCCCGCGGCGGCGGCCGCGCACTGGAGCTGATGGACGAGCAGGGCCTGGATATGTTCACGTTGGAATAAGGCACACGCTGGACACATTGGCCTCGGGCGACCGTACGGGGGTTCACGACTTGCGGAGACTCTGATTGTGGGGCTTCGATAGCCACGAGCCGGAGGCAATTTCCGGGACTCCGGTCGGAAGCCTGGACAACGAGACCGAGCACCTGAACAAGGCCGGGTGCCTTGGCCTGCCACTCCAGACAGGCGGCGAGAGGGGCTTCGCCGACAAACCTACATGGATGTCTTCACAGCGTGTCTGGGGTGGCAGGCTACAGCAACCGGCTGGACCGAAGCCCCCAACGGAGTTACCACCAAAAATTACGACTCCGAAGTCGATCAGTTCAAGGTTTATAGTGATAAGCCGCTGTAGGATGCATGCCGTCGAAGCTGCGGCAGGTTTCGGCACATTGGCAAACGACGGGTAGACCTATCAAGCCCTTATTCGCTCGCGGCCCATCGCTGACCACGCGACTTATCCTGCTGGCCCTGGTGTCCGTGGGACTGATGACGCTCGACCATCGTCAGCACCTCTCCGCCCCCGTGCGTCAGGCCGTGCAAACCGCCGTCTACCCGATGCATTTCGTGGTAAATCTGCCCTTCGACATCGGCGGCTATCTCTCAGAGCGCATGAGCAGCCGACGGGCCCTGCTGGAAGAAAACGCCCGTCTGCGGAGTCAGCACTTGCTATACCAGGCCCGTCTTCAGCGTCTGGACCAGCTGGAGCGCGAGAACATCCGCCTGCAAAGCCTGCTGGAATCATCGTATGAGGTCGAGGAATCCGTGCTCATTGCCGAGTTGATGCGGGTGGACCTGGACCCCTATCGGCATATTATTCAGGTGGATCGCGGAACGCGGCACGGGGTGATCACCGGACAGGCCGTATTGGACGCCCACGGGATCATGGGGCAGGTGGATCGTGTCGGCCGGTCAAGCTCTGTCGTTCGTCTGATCACCGACCCCAGTCATGCTCTGCCCGTACAGGTTAACCGGAACGGGCTGCGCACCATTGCCTTCGGCACCGGCAACCTGGGCGCACTGGAACTCCCCCACCTGCCGCACAATGCCGACATCCAGGAAGGTGATCTGCTGGTGAGTTCCGGCCTGGGCGGCGGGTTCCCCGCCGGCTATCCGGTGGCGCGCGTGACCGAGGTTCAGCGGGAGGCGGGGCAGCCCTTCGCGCGGGTCATCGCTGAGCCCACGGCGCAGCTGGACCGCAGTCGCGAGATGCTGCTGGTGCAGAGTAGCCGGCGCGGGGATCGCGACGATGCCCTGATCGACAACCCCATAACCGGCGAAAACCACGACATCCTGGGTGATACGCCATGACGCTGGTACAGCAACGCGGCGGCGCGGTCATCCTGTTCAGTATTTTGATCGCCTACGCCCTGACCATCATGCCGCTGCCGGAGTGGGCCCGCGTGGCACGCCCGGAATTCGTGGCCTTGGTGCTGATCTACTGGTGCATGGC
>SLCE01000109.1 GCA_007125985.1 Ectothiorhodospiraceae bacterium
CACCGTGCGCTGCCCTTCATGGTAGTGCAAGGTGGGGACGATCAAGGTTTCTGGCGTACCGCGTTCCGGATCTTCCGGCAGAAGCAGGCAGCGGGAAGGCTCTGAATAGCGGTCTTCGCCCAAATGGGCACTGGCGAAGACCGGTGCCGGCCGGTTGCCGATGGCTTCGATACCCAGTTGCAGGCCTTGGCCGTTTTCGTTTCGCAACCAGCGGATCACGCCTATATGCCAGTTCGAGACCGCACCGCTCCCCGTCGAGGTGTGGACCATGACCAGGTCACCTACCTGGGCGCGGGAGGACTCCCGGTCAACGGCAATCAGGCCGAACCCGCCAGGGCTGCTATTGACCAGTTCCCAGAAGTTCTCCGCCGCGCTGCTCTCGGGGGTGTAATCCGCAACCCAGTGTGCCTCCTCCACCTCCGGCTCCTGGGCGGCGATCTCCTCAAGTACATCGCCGGAATAGATCTCCTTCCAGACGTCGTGTACTTCAAGAGCGGTTTCCTGCGACCGTCCGTCACGGGATTCAAACTGTGACGAGCTGAAATAGGCCTCGTCCTCCGCATCCAGCAACCGATGGACATGACTGAGACCCACTACCAGCGACGCCGGCTTGTGATCCGGCTGACGCGCTTCCCGCCGCTCGGCCACGGCCGCCAGCGACAGGGTCAGGCGGTGCAGTCGCCGCGCTGCGTCCTCCGGCAGTGTTTTACGCCACCACAGGATGCCGGTGCCACGAAGACGCTTGCGTGTCTCCTCCACCATACCGGCGGTGTGCAGATGCAGCACGGTTTCAGCAGTGTCGCCGGGTGCGCCGATGTTGGGTGACGGCCCGTCGTCCACGACGGGATCTACCCGGAACGGACACTGCGCTGCCTGTGCATCGTTTGCAGGGAGCAGCTGGGCACGGCTTGCCACCTGGGCCAGGGCGTTGAAAGCATCCAGCGCTTCGCCGCGGCCCATCTGATAGGGCCCTGCGGCGGCACACAGCAGCACCTGCTTGTAAAGGTTGTCGATGTGTGCGGTGGTTTTCCCCACGCGCAGTCGCCGTTGGTTGACTCGGGCTTCAGTGGCATGTCGGCGGCTGCGGTGCAGCAGCAGCCAGCATCCAGGCGGCGGGGCCTGGTACAGTCCCCAGGACTCAACCAGCGTGGCGGCACAATGGTGCATGGTGCCATACAGGGCAGCGGCACGGTCTGCCTTGCCCAGTTTGCGCCAGGCGTCGCCGGTCACCAGGGCGAGTTGATACGCCCGGGCCATGTCTTCCCGGAGGTCCAGCGTGAGCTCTGCCGCGGCTCGCGGGCGGGAGGGCAGAGGAGGAGGCACATTCAGGTACAGCTTGCGCAGGCCGCCGCAAACGTAATCAATGCTGGGCTCGAGTTGCTGGAGCACACGCAGGCGGGGCGCGGGGTCCAGCCCCGTGGCGGCCAGGTGCTCCAGCGCGCCACGGAGTTCCCTGGCAGCGGCACTGAGGTTTGCGAGGGGCAGGCCGGCAATCCACCGCTCCACGGCGGCCGGTCGCTCATCGAACCGCGCACGGTCAGCGCCACGCTCCGGCAATTCCTCCGCCGAACACAAAGCGAATGGCCCGGAGGCACGTCCTGCTCCGATAATGTCGTCAATCTGCGTCATGCTTACCCCCGAGCCTCAGTATATGCAGGCGGGCGCCACTCGTGCCAGCGTTGTCGGTCAGTCTGTGGCAGGCAGCAACAATGTCTTGTTTGGCTCACCGGCATCCTCCCTTGCCAGTCGTGGTACCAGGTAGCCGGGCAGCATTGAGGCAAGTTCCTGAAGCAGGCGTTTCGCCTCTGGCTCCTCCACCAGGAAATGTGCTGCGCCCTGAACCCGGTCCAGTACGTGTAAGTAGTACGGTAGTACCCCTATGGCGAACAGCCGTTCCGACAGCCGCGCCAGGGTGTCGGTATCATCGTTGACGCCGCGCAGGAGCACGGCCTGATTCAGCAGCGTGACCCCCGTGTCGCGAAGGCGCCGGCAGGCCAGTTCCACGTTGTGGTCCAGTTCATTGGCATGGTTGGCATGCAGAACAACCACCCGCTGCAGGCGACTGCGCCGGAGCCAGCCCAGCAGTGCATCATCCACCCGTTGCGGTAACACCACGGGCAAGCGGCTATGGATGCGTAGCCGGTTGATGTGCGTGATGCTTTCCAGATCCCGGACCATGGCCGCCAGCTTGTGGTCGCTGAGGACCAGCGGATCCCCGCCGGACAGGATCACTTCGCTGATACTCCTGTCCTGTCGCAGATAGGCCAGCGCCGCCTGCCAGCGATGGCCGCCCGTCTGCGCATCACTGTAAGGAAAGCTGCGCCGGAAGCAGTACCGGCAGTTCACGGCACAGGCGCCGGTGGTCACGATCAGGGCCCGCCCGCTGTACTTGTGCAGTACCCCGGGCACCGCCATGGCCTGCAGGTCCCCCACCGGGTCCGGGTCGAAGCCGGCCGCCTCCATTGCTTCCGCTTCCAGCGGCAGGACCTGGCGTAGCAAGGGGTCAGCAACATCCCCGGGGCGCATGCGCTCTAACAGGGGCTCGGGAACCCGCAGCCGGAACAGGGAATTGCCAGCCAATGCCCCGGGCAACAGCGACAGGGGCAATTCCAGGCGCCGCAACAATTCTTCAGGATCGGTGATGGCCCGGGCGTAAAGCGCCCGCCAGTCCACATCACTGGTGCGCGCCGCCTGGGCGTCTGCAATGGCTTGTCCGGAATGGGTATTCATTCTAACCGGCGTCAAATTCCGTTAGGATGCTGCGGCAGAACGGCCGGGGCAAGCCTACCACAGGCTGCCGCGGCTATGTCCATGTTCATTGCTCCCGAATCGAGGTATCCATGGCCAACTACAGCACCAACGAATTCAAATCCGGCCTCAAGATCATGCTGGACGGCGATCCCTACGCCATTGTCGAAAACGAGTTCGTGAAGCCCGGCAAGGGCCAGGCATTCAACCGGGTGCGTGTGCGTAATCTGAAAACCGGCAAGGTGATCGACCGGACCTTCAAATCCGGCGACAGCGTCGAGGCAGCGGATGTGCTGGATACGGAGCTGCAGTATCTGTACAGCGACGGCGAGTTCTGGCATTTCATGGATCCGCAGACCTTTGAGCAGACGGCCGCCGGTGAGTCTGCGCTGGGTGATTCGGCGAAATGGCTCAAGGAACAGGATATCTGCACGGTCACCTTGTGGAATGGCGAACCGCTCTCGGTGGAGCCGCCGAACTTTGTGGAACTCAAGGTGGTTGAGACGGACCCCGGTCTTCGCGGTGATACCAGCAGCGGCGGTAACAAGCCGGCAACGCTGGAGACAGGCGCCGTGGTGCGGGTGCCGCTGTTCATCGAGATCGGCGAAGTGCTGAAAATCGATACCCGTTCGGGCGAGTACGTATCGCGCGTGAAGGACTAGGGGCGGGCGCATGGTCAGCCATGGCGGCGACAGCGACCAATGGCGCCCGGCGGTATCGCTGGAGCGCCTGAAGGCACGGGCTGCGCTGCTGGATCGGGTTCGGTGGTTCTTCCGGGAACGCGGTCTGCTGGAAGTGGAAACCCCGGTGCTGTCCGCAGCCGCGGTCACGGATCCGAACCTGGACAGTCTGGTGGCCGATTACCGGGGACCGGGAGCGCCTCCTGAGGGGCGGCTGTACATGCAGACCTCGCCGGAATTCCCGATGAAGCGCCTGCTGGCCGCCGGGTCCGGCCCGATCTGGCAGGTCTGTCATGTGTTTCGGGGCGGCGAGCGCGGGCCGCGGCATAATCCGGAATTCACCATGCTGGAATGGTACCGGCCCGGGTGGGATCACCATCAGCTGATGGATGAGGTCTCAGAGCTGGTCGCCTTTGTCTGCGGTGAACGCCCGGTGCGGCGGCGAACGTACGCAGAACTGTTCCGCCCGTTCGCGCTCGACCCCCATGGGGCCTCGGCGGAAGAATGCGCTGCCGCCGCGCGCCGCCTGGGGTTTCAGCCGCCAGACGGTCTGGATCGTGACGGCGTGCTGGATCTCATCCTGTCCCATGCCGTGACGCCGGAGCTGGGTCGCGGGGTGGTGGAGTTCGTCCATGAATTTCCAGCCTCACAAGCGGCCCTGGCCCGGATATGCCCGGGAAGTCCGCCGGTGGCGGAGCGCTTTGAATGTTTTCTGGAAGGTATGGAGATCGCCAATGGTTTCCATGAACTGGGTGATGCCGAGGAGCAGGCGGCCCGGTTCAGGCATGACCTGGAAGTTCGGGCCAGCCGAGGCCTGAGGCAGCCACCGGTGGATCAGCGACTGCTCCAGGCACTCGCGTCCGGGCTGCCATCATGCGCTGGCGTTGCCGTGGGCCTGGATCGCCTGTTCATGGTAGCGCTGGGAGCGGGCCACATCGATGAGGTATTGCCGTTCCCGCTGGAGCGCGCCTGAGCAGTCGCCGCGCCGACCGTTCAAGTCGGGCGACGGTCGATCTCCATCAGCAGACTCATTTCCATGGCCAGGGTTTCATCCCCTTCCAGCACCTGAACGTCCAGGCGTGCCTGTCCGGCACCGGGGGAGACGCCCTCGGGCAGTAATTCCCTCCAGGCATAACGGACCCGAAGCGGCACATCCGGCCGTACGGGGCGCTTCCAACGGAGGTTGTCGAACCCCAGGTTCGAGCGCCAGGCCACTTCCGGCAGACAGTGTTCCCGGATCAAGGCGAAGGTGAGGCTGGCAGTATGCCAGCCGGATGCCGCCAGCCCGCCGAAGATGCTTTCCCGTGCAGCCGCTTCCTCCAGATGAAACGGCTGCGGGTCATAGTCCTTGGCAAAGGCAATGATGTCCTCGCGTGTGGGTGTGATGGCCGGTGTCTCGCCTTCTTCTCCGGGTATCAGGTCATCCCAATAGCGCAGTTCCTGCGTCATGCCTGCTCCTCCATCGGTGCTTCGGGATTGCGCAGTTTGAATATGCCGGCGGAAAACATGCGCATCACCACGGCGTCGTCCTGATTTCGCAGCTCGAAACTGCTGTTACAGAAACCCATTTCCGGTCGGCGTGGATGGCGCCGTTTGCCCAGGATTTCCTGATGCACTGTGAGGCTGTCGCCCGGGTAGACCGGCAGCAGCCAGCGCAATTCATCCACACCGGGAGAACCCTGGGATGCCGACCCCTTGAGCCGCTCATCCACCATTATGCGCATACAGAACCCGCAGACCTGAAAGCTGCTGGCGCAGATATCCCTGAAGCCGGCGGCCTGGGCCGCGTCCCGGTCCAGATGCAGCGGATGGGGGTCAAAGCGTTCCGCAAAGGCCAGCATTTCCTCGCGATTCACATCCTTCCGGCCGAAGCGGTATACCTGGCCGACCTGGAAATCTTCCCAGTAGGTCATGCTCATGCTCGTCACCTGCAATTTGATGAGGCTGCTATCTATTTGTGTGCCTAATGTTCGGTTTGTGGGGAGCGGGATGCAAGCGCTAATCTGTAGCCGTTACCAAATCTGCCGACGAGGGACCGATGATCCGACCCATCCTGGCCCATCCTGACCCGCGCCTGCGGGAGCCTTCTTTGCCAGTACAGACCTTTGATGACGCCCTGCGGAAGCTGGTGGATGACATGTTCGACACCATGCACCATGCCGAAGGTATCGGTCTGGCGGCGGTCCAGATCGGCGTGCATCTGCGCGTTGCCGTGATGGAGGTGGAAGATAACCCGCAGCGGGTGATGATCAACCCCAGTTTCGAGCCGCTGGGCGAGACCATGGACATGGTGGAAGGCTGCCTGTCCGTGCCGGGGGTGCAGGATCGTACCAAAACGCGCATTGATCACCTGCGCGTGCAGGCTCTGGATCTGGACGGCAAGCCCTATACCTTCGAGGCGCATGGGCTGGAGGCGGCCTGCGTGCAGCATGAGTGTGATCACATGGATGGCAAGCTGTATATCGACTGCCTGTCCCACGTGCGCCGTCAGCGTGTGTTACAGCGCTACAACCGCATCCGGAGGGAGGAGGGCGGCCGGCAGAGCGACTGAGCGCTGCCGGCCGCCGGTTCGGGTCAGGCGGTGCCAGTGGCGGGCGCGCTGTCAGCACCCACGCGGGGTGCGGCGGCACGGATCTCCGTACTGGCCTGATCGGCAAAGCCGCGGAAGTTCTCATGGAACAGCCGTGCCAGCTTCTCCGCCATGGCCTGGTACGCATCCTTGTCTTTCCAGGTGTTCGCCGGGATCAGCACCTCCGATGGCACCCGCGGGCAACTGGTGGGAACCTCGAAGCCGAAGACCGGGTCGGTGACCGTTTCCGACTGTTCCAGTGAACCGTCGTGGATGGCATCGATGATCGCGCGGGTGTGCGCAATGCTCATGCGCTGGCCTTCACCGTAGGGACCGCCGGTCCAGCCGGTGTTCACCAGCCAGATACGTGCGCCGCTGTTGCGGATCTTTTCCGCCAGCAGTTCCGCATACCGGGTGGGGTGCCAGACCAGGAACGGAGCGCCAAAGCAGGAGGAGAATGTGGCCTCTGGCTCGGTGACCCCCATCTCGGTACCCGCCACTTTGGCCGTGTAACCGCTGATGAAGTAGTACATGGCCTGGGCCGGGGTCAGGCGGCTGACCGGCGGCAGCACGCTGAACGCGTCGCAGGTGAGGAAAATCACGTTGTTCGGCGTTCCTCCCAAGCAGGGCAGCTTGGTGTTCGGGATGAACTCCACCGGGTAGGAGCAGCGCGTGTTCTCGGTGATCGAGGAGTTGCTGTAATCCACTTCGCGGCTGTCAGCGTCGTAAACCACGTTCTCCAGTACCGCACCGAAGCGGATGGCGTTGTAGATATCCGGCTCGGCCCATGGGTCCAGGTCGATGACCTTGGCGTAGCAGCCGCCCTCGATGTTGAACACGCCCTCATCGGACCAGCAGTGCTCGTCATCCCCGATCAGATGACGGCGCGGGTCGGCGGAGAGTGTGGTTTTACCGGTGCCGGAGAGCCCGAAAAAGATGGAAACCTCCCCTTCGTCGCTGGCATTGGCGGAGCAGTGCATGGACAGCACGCCTTGTTTGGGCATGATGTAGTTCATTATGGTGAATACGCCCTTCTTCATCTCCCCGGCGTATTCGGTGCCCAGAATCACAAACTCGCCGCTGCGCAGGCACAGGCTGACACTGGTCTCCGAGCTGATACCCGGAATCCGCTGGTCGGCCTTGGCGCGGCCGGCATTATAGATCACGTAATCGGGTTCACCGAACTGTTCCAGTTCGTCGGCAGTGGGGCGGATCAGCATATTGCGCATGAACAGCGCGTGGTAGGCGCGTTCGCAGATCACGCGGATCTTGACCCGGTAGCGCGGATCCCAGCCCGCGAAGCCGTCCACCACATACAGCCGCTCGGAGCCGTTCAGGTGGTTGACAGCCAGCTCACGCAACTGGCCGAAACTGTCCGGTTCCAGGGCGATGTTCACATGACCCCACCAGACGTCGTCCAGGATCTCGGCGTGTTCCACCACGCGCTTGTCCTTGGGGCTGCGGCCCGTCTTTTCTCCGGACCGGGCGATCAGGGCACCGGTTGCGGAAATGGCGGAGCCGGGTTCATGATTCAGTGCCGCTTCATACAGTACGGCCGGCGCCGCATTGCGAATCACGTTCTGAACCTGGATGCCGTGCTGTACAAGCTGGAATGCCACTGTCGAACCTCCCTGAACCCGGATGAAGACTATTTCGTGTAGTGTATCGGGCGAGCGGCCATGCCGCCATGTTCCCAAGCAATACGAGTACCCCCGTGCGAGCATCTGCCATCGATGAGGATGATCAGACGCGCCCCAACTGGCGCATCATCCGCAGCCTGCTGCCCTATCTGCTGGAGTACCGGGGCCGGGTGTTGCTGGCGCTGATGTTCCTGGTGGTGGCCAAGATCGCCAACGTCGCCGTGCCTGTGGCGCTGAAGTACATCGTCGACCACTTCGAAGATCGGCCAGTGGAAGCGCTGGTGACTGTGCCGCTGGCCCTGTTGGCGGCCTACGGGTTGCTCCGCTTCAGTGCGGTGTTCTTCGGCGAATTGCGGGATGCCGTGTTTGCCCGGGTGGCGGAACGGGCCATGCGGCGGGTATCACTGGAGGTGTTCCGCCACCTGCACCGCCTGGAGTTGGGCTTTCATCTGTCGCGTCGCACGGGCGGGCTGGCCAGGGATATCGAGCGTGGAACCAATGGAATCAGCTTCCTGCTGCGTTTCCTGGTGTTCAATATCGTCCCCACCCTGTTTGAGATCGCCCTGGTGGCGGTGATTCTGCTGGCTGTGTTCAGCCCGGTGTTCGTGCTGACCGTCATCGGTGCCGTGATCGGCTACGTGCTGTTCTCGGTGGTGGTCACGGAATGGCGCACCCGGTTCGTGCGCGAGGCCAATGTGGCTGATAACCGGTCCAATACCCGGGCCGTGGACAGCCTGCTGAATTACGAAACCGTGAAGTATTTCGGCAATGAGGCGTACGAGGCAGAGCGTTATGACCGCGATCTGGCCGCCTGGGAAGCCGCCCGCATGAAGAACCGCCTGTCGCTGGCGGCGCTGAACTCCGGGCAGGCGCTGATCATTGCCGCGGCGGTGACGGTGATGATGTGGCTGGCGGCGCGGGAGGTGGCGGCGGGGACCATGACTCTGGGTGACCTGGTGATGATCAACGCCTATATGATCCAGTTGTTCATTCCGCTGAATTTCCTGGGCTTCGTGTACCGGGAGATCCGGCAGGCGCTGGTGAATATTGAGCGCATGTTTGGTCTGCTGCAGCAGCCGGCCCGGGTGGTGGACGCGCCGGATGCACGACCGCTGGAGGCGGACGGTGGCAGTATCCGTTTCGAAAACGTGAAGTTCGGCTATCAGCCGAATCGGTCCATTCTGCACGGCGTCAGTTTCGAGATTCCGGCCGGGCGGAAGCTGGCCATTGTCGGGCCCAGTGGGTCCGGCAAGTCCACCATCGCCCGGTTGTTGTTCCGGTTTTACGATGTGGATGAAGGTCGGATCACCATCAACGGGCAGGATATCCGCAACGTCACCCAGGACAGCTTACGGGCTGCTATCGGTGTGGTGCCGCAGGATACCGTGCTGTTCAATGACAGCATTGCCTACAATATCCGCTACGGTCGCACCAACGCCGACGAAAACGCTGTGGCCGAGGCGGTGCGCCAGGCGCACCTGGACGGGTTCATCGCCCAACTGCCGGAGGGCCTGGACACGCGTGTGGGGGAGCGGGGGCTCAAGGTGTCTGGCGGTGAGAAACAGCGAATCGCCATTGCCCGTATGCTGCTGAAGGACCCGCCCATCCTGGTATTGGACGAGGCGACCTCGTCGCTGGACTCCGGTGCTGAACGCGCGGTACTCGGAGCGCTGAACGAGGCGGCCAGTCGTCGTACCACACTGGCTATTGCCCATCGTCTATCCACGGTGCGGGACGCGGACAGAATACTGGTGCTGGAGCACGGACGCGTGGTGGAGCAGGGACGGCATGAGGAACTGCTGAATCATGGCGGGGTTTATGCCAAGCTTTGGGAACACCAGCAACACGAACAGGCGGCTGACGAGCACGCATGAGGCGTCTCGGTGCGGGCCGCGTATTTCAAGGAATCCCTGCTGCAAAGGATCACGTTCATGCGAAACCTCATGCTTGCCGCCTTATGCTCACTGCTTCTTGCCTTCGCAGGCCTTGCCCAGTCGCAACCGGCCCTGACCGGGGACACCATTGACCGCTGGATTGCCACGGTGCAGGAAATGCAGCTCTGGTCCGATGAGTATGATGATGAGGACAACTGGGAGCTGATGGATGACGGCATGGATGAGGACATGGATCTGGAGCGGATCTATCAGCGTCTGGCCGACTCCGAAGCGCAGGTGCGCTCTGTTATTGAGCGCAACGGGTTCCGCGATGGCGATGAATGGGCCAATATCGGCAGTCGTATTTCCCAGGCCTTTATGGTGCTGGAAATGGGTGATGCACAGTCGGAGTTCCAGCAGGCCATGCGTGAGGCCCGCCGGGAAATTGAACAGGCTGAGCACCTCACCGACGAACAACGGGCGATGATGTTGGAGCAGATGGAGCAGTCACAACGCATGCTCGACGCGCAGATGGGGGAGGTGTCCGAGGACGATCTGGCGGCGGTCCGTAGCCGCCGCGGAGAACTGCGCGAGTTGTTTGAATACGACGATGACTGAGTTGCAGAGTCAGTAATTCAGGCGTGGCGGAGTCGGCTCATGCCTTTGATGTGGTCGTGATCGGGGCAGGGGCCGCCGGTCTCATGTGTGCCATGACGGCCGGTGGGCGCGGGCGCCGCGTCCTGGTCATTGATCACGCCAACAGGGTCGGCAAGAAAATTCTCATGTCCGGTGGTGGGCGTTGCAATTTCACCAATCTGCACACCACGCCGGACAATTTCATCTCCCACAATCCGCATTTCGTCAAATCCGCGCTCAGCCGCTACACGCCGTGGGATTTCATCGCTCTGGTGGAAAAGCACTGCGTGCCGTACCACGAGAAGAAGCTTGGCCAGCTGTTCTGCGACCGATCTTCCAAGGACATTGTCCGGCTACTGCTGGATGAGTGTGCTGCGGTGGACGCCCAGGTGATGACCAAGTGCCGGGTGGAGCGGGTTCATCCTGGGCGGCCCCATGTGTTGGAAACCGGTCTCGGGCAGGTGCAGTGCGAATCCCTGGTCATCGCCACCGGCGGCTATTCCATTCCCAAACTCGGTGCCAGTGGTTTTGGCTTTGACTTCGCGCGCGCGTTGGGTATGCAGGTCAGGCCCACCCGGGCTGCGCTGGTGCCGGTTACCCTGGACCCGCGCAGCTTGCGGCGTTTGCAGGATCTGGCCGGCGTATCACTGGATGTGGTGGCGCGCGCCGACGGCCATGCGTTCAGGGAGAATATTCTGTTCACCCACCGGGGGCTTAGTGGCCCGGCCGTGCTTCAGGCCTCCTCATACTGGGAGCCGGGCAAACCGCTGGAGATCGACCTCTTTCCGGATGCCGATCCATGGCAAATGGTCGAGGTCGCCCGCCAGGAACGGCCGCGCATGGAGCTGAAGACGCTGCTGGCCGAGCAACTGACCCGCCGCGTGGCCCAGCGCTGGTGCGAGCTCTGGGTGGATAGCAAGCCATTGGATCAACTGGGAGAGGCGGACCGGCGCCGTCTAGAGCAGGCATGCAAGCCATGGACCGTCTGGCCTGATGGCACCGAGGGTTATCGCACCGCGGAAGTCACACTCGGCGGTGTTGATACCCATGCGTTGTCGTCGAAAACCATGGAATGCCGTGATCATCCCGGGCTGTATTTCATCGGCGAGGTGGTGGATGTGACCGGGCACCTGGGCGGGCACAATTTTCAATGGGCCTGGGCGTCGGGATATGCCGCTGGCCAATACGCGTGAGCGTCAGGCCATAGCGCCATGGGGGTGGTTCAGTGCCTCCCTAATAATCCGGGCGGCCACCGAAACCCCATCGCAAATTCAGGGTGACGGCATCCACGTCCAGCGCGTCCATCAGATAGCGTGTTACCTGCAGTTCCGCGCTGGCCCGTGCATCCGGAAAGAAGCGGATGGCGCCGGAATAATACATATCCATGCCGGACTCCGACCGTTCCCCGCCATAGTCACGGCGCACCGTGGCGTCCCATTGGTGCAAGCCGGCCCCACCCACCAGGGAAACGCTGCTGCCCACCGGGGTGGACAGTTCGCCGCCGGCAAACGTACTGCGGCCCCGCAGCGAGCTGCCGCTGAGGCTGCTCCAGGTGCGGTCCAGGTCATGTTCCCGGACCCCAAAGACCAGCCCCGCGTAGGGGTTGAAGGTGTAGCCGGCGGACAGGCCGATGGTCCAGTTGCTGTCGTTGAAGCCGGAACCGGCCACGGATTCCCCGAAAGCCTCCGGGTCACCGCTGACGCGGTTCATGCCGAATTGCAGGCCCAGCCAGGGATCGGCGGCGGCGGGGAAAGCCAGTGTCAGTAGGCATAGGGCAAGCAGCAGACGATGCATGGTCCGTGTCTCGTGTCGGAACTCGGTGCTTAAGGAAGCACTGATCTATTCCCATGGTGCTCTGCGGGAAGCCCCCGCGCCCACATGCGGATGGTTGGCGTACGGCAAGCAAACCACAATTTGCGGTTAGCCGGCAACCGCGCCGTGTCCCGCCTGTCCGCAGGATAGGCCAACGGTGGCCGCTTGTCCTGTGTGGGTGTGGACTTTGCACCAATTTATCACGTCCGGGCACCAGTCCCTGGTGACAGACCGTTTTAATTTATCTTGACTCGGAAGTTATGGGTCGCGTGGTGGAGCCAACCTCTGCAAACCTGGGGCGGATACTGGAGACGACACTGAAAATGTAAACATTAATTTACATAAAAAGTTGACATATTGGTTCTCCTGCTTATCCTGATCAGCGAATTCTCTGGCCGGAATCGGGAGCACGCGCATGCAGTCCACAACACCCGTTCGCCATGACTGGCCCCGTGACGCAGTCGTCTCACTGTTCGAACACCCAGCCAGCGACCTGATCTGGCAGACCCTCTTCTTCCCCTCTGGCAACGTCAGCATCTTTTCCGGTGAAGATCGAGTCATCACAGGCGATCCGAACGCCGAGCACGATCGTGGGCTGTTTCGGCGCCTGGGGGGGCGCACCCAATCGGCGGAGCCCGCTGCGAACAAGCACGTCCGAGCACAGACTGCTAGGGAAGCGCTGATCTATTCCCATGATGCTCAGCGTGCGCGCATGGCCCGCCCTGCGGGGCTTTGCAGCGTGCGAATAGATCAGTGTTTCCCTAGCTGATCATGGCGGGCGTCGGAGCGGACTGGAACTTTCCGGCCTGGCTGGCGGAACGCAGGGCGGCAGGCTTGTATCGCCAGCCACGCCGCCTCGAACCCCTGGGCCCGGTGGAGGGAATGCAGAACGGGAAGCGTCAACTGGTCTTCTGCAGCAATGACTACCTGGGACTGGCGAGGGATCCGCGCATTGCCGAAGCGATGATCCGAGCCGCCCGTGAAGGCGGTGTGGGCAGCGGCAGTGCTCATCTTATCACCGGCCAGCGACGTCACCACGAGGCACTGGAGGAGGAACTGGCGGATTTTCTCCAGCGTGACCGAACCCTGTTGTTCTCTACGGGGTACATGGCCAACATGGGTGTCATCGACGCCCTGCTTGAACCCGGTGACGGCGCCTTCGAGGATCGTCTGAACCATGCGTCGCTACTGGACGGCGCGCATATGGCGGGTGCGCAGTTGCGGAAATACCCCCACCGGGACACCGACGCGCTGGGCCGCATGCTGAGCGAGGATCCGCCCCGGCGACGGCTGGTCATCACCGACGGCGTTTTTAGCATGGATGGCGACACGGCGCCGTTGACGGCACTCGCCGGCCTGGCGCCCGGACACGAGGCCCTCTTGATGGTGGATGACGCCCACGGCATTGGTGTGCTGGGCGATGAGGGTGCCGGGACCTGCGCACACCAGGGACTGGACCAGCAACAGGTACCGCTGCTGGTGGGCACCCTAGGCAAGGCACTGGGAACCTTCGGCGCTTTCGCGGCGGGTTCCGAGTCGTTGATCGACTACCTGATCCAGCGCGCCCGCACCTATATTTTCACCACCGCTCCACCGCCACCGTTGGCTGCGGCGACGCGCCAGGCGGTGGCCATTGCCCGGAGTGAATCCTGGCGACGGGCGCATCTGCGCGTCCTGATTGCGCGTTTCCGCCAGGGTTCGGAGCAGCTCGGCCTGCCGTTGATGCCGTCGGAGACCCCGATCCAACCCCTGATGCTCGGCGCGCCGGAACGGGCTCTGGCTGTCAGCCAGGCCTTGAGAGAGCGCGGCATTCTGGTCACTGCGATCCGCCCACCCACAGTGCCTGTTGGTCAGTCGCGGTTGCGTATCACTTTTTCGGCTGCGCACAGCGAAGCCCATGTGGACCGACTGCTGCAGGCCCTGGCCGAGACCGAACACCTTTGGAATGCACGGGAGCAGTAACATGGTCGCAACGGGTTTGTTCGTCACCGGCACTGATACCGAGATCGGTAAGACTGTGATCGCATGCGGCCTGCTGGAGGGGCTACGGCGCGCCGGGCTTCGGGCTGCCGCCATGAAACCCGTGGCATCGGGCTGCCGGGAGACGGCGCACGGCCTTCGCAACGAAGACGCCGAGCACTTGTCCCGAGTGGCCGCGGTGCAGGCCCCATACAGTCAGATCAACCCGTATGCGCTGGCACCGGCCATTGCCCCCCATCTTGCGGCGGAGGAAGCCGGAGTGAGGGTGGATCCGGCGGAAATCGCCGCCTGCTACGGCCGGCTTGCCTCTGGCGCCGAACTGACCGTGGTTGAGGGCGCCGGGGGTTGGCGCGTGCCTCTGGCTCCAGGCTTCGACATGAGCGACCTGGCTGCGCACCTGAAGTTGCCGGTACTGCTGGTGGTGGGTATCCGTCTGGGCTGCATCAATCACGCCCGTCTCAGTGCCGAGGCGATTCTCGCCGACGGCCGGCCGCTGCTAGGCTGGGTGGCGAACGTGCTGACCGACAACCGTGCGGAAGCGCAGATCGCTTCGCTGCAGACCCGCATGCCGTCGCCGCTGATCGGCACCGTGCCATGGATGCAGGCACCGGACCCCGCTTCAGTGGCCGACCACCTGGCCATAGACACCCTGCTGAAACGGCTGCGCGCCGCGGAGGATTGATCATGTCCGTCGACTGGAAGTCAGCGCAAGACTTCGACCGCGACCACATCTGGCACCCCTACACCTCCATGACCAGGCCCACACCGGTGTGGGCCGTGGAATCCGCCAGCGGCGTCCGAATCCGTCTGGCGGACGGTCGTGAACTCATCGACGGGATGGCCTCCTGGTGGAGCGTGATCCATGGTTACGGCCACCCGGACATCCGCGCCGCCATGCACGAGCAGGTCGACCGCATGAGCCACGTGATGTTCGGCGGGCTCACCCATGCTCCGGCTGTGGAATTGGCGCAACGACTGGTCGCGCTGACACCCGAGCCGCTGGACAAGGTGTTCCTGTGCGATTCCGGTTCGGTTTCCGTGGAAGTGGCACTGAAGATGGCCATCCAGTACTGGCAGGCCAGGGGGCACCCGGGGAAACACCGGATGCTAGCCCTGCGCAATGGCTATCATGGTGATACCTTCGGCGCTATGGCTGTCTGCGATCCGGTGACCGGCATGCATCACCTGTTCCGTGACAGTCTGCAACCGCATCTTTTCGCTCCAGCACCGGAATGCGGCTTTCACGATGATTGGGACGCAGGGGATATCGAAGCCCTAGCCGTGTTGATGGAAGCGCATCACCGGGAACTGGCCGCGATCATTCTGGAGCCCATTGTTCAGGGCGCAGGCGGTATGCGCTTCTATCACCCCCAGTACCTGCGCGAGGTCCGTCGCCTTTGCGACCGCTACGGTCTGTTGCTTATTGCCGATGAGATCGCAACCGGTTTTGGCCGCAGCGGCAGGCTGTTCGCCTGCGAACACGCCGGTGTGGTTCCGGACATTCTTTGTCTGGGCAAGGCGCTCACAGGCGGCATGCTGACCCTGGGCGCCACCCTGACCACGTCCGAGGTCGCCCACACCATATCCGGGGGTGGGGCGGGCTGTTTCATGCACGGCCCCACCTTCATGGGCAATCCGCTGGCCTGCCGCACCGCCGTGGCGAGCCTGGACCTGCTGGAAGCGGGTGATTGGCAGCGGCGCGTCTCCGCGCTGGAGGCCGGGTTGCGTAGGGGACTGGCTCCGGCGGCCGCGCTGCCGGGTGTGGCGGATGTCCGGGTGCTGGGTGCGATTGGCGTGGTGGAACTGGATCAGCCGGTGGACATGGAAGACATCATGCCGCGCTTCGTCGAGGCCGGCGTGTGGGTCAGGCCGTTCGGTCGACTGGTGTACGTCATGCCGCCGTATGTAATGGACCCGACAGATCAAGCTCATCTGACGGGAGCAATGGTAGATGTGCTCGGCGCAGTGCTGACCCGGGCGCAATGAGAGCCTACTGTAAGATCACGCCTGCGGTTGGAGGGGGCAACTGATGCCGTAAACGATGAATTGTCGGTTCGGGCAGTTGCCAAGCTGATGTCAACACGGCCCCGGCTGGGCGCCGGGCGCCGATGTGAGGCAGCTAATCGGCCCTGGAGACGTGTTCGTACAGTCGGTTCAAGTCGTTTTCCGGCCAGCCCTCGGGTTCCGTGAGTGAGACCCATGCGTCGATATAGTGTTCCGCGGCGATTTCATGACCGTAGCCGGGTGGGGCACTGCCGGTGGCCAGGTCGGCCACCAATTGCAGCATGGTGATCACGGGGTACCAGCGAAGATCGGGCGAGACATCGGGGCCGCGCTCGCCCTGCATCCATTCGGGTTCCTGATAGAGCACCTGGGGCTCGAAGAAGGTCACCGGGTCGCTGGCATATTGCAGAAAGGCGATGCGGAAATCCCCCCAGTCCCCCTCGGCGGTGTCCAGGCCCTGATACTGGTTCATGAAGCGCACCACGGTGCCGTCGCGGAACCGGGGCAGCCACGCCGGCGAGCCCGGGTCGCGGCTACGGGTCACCGAGCGCCAGGTGCTGCTGCGGAAGGGTGGGCCGCTCCAGAGCGCGCCTTGGAATGGGTCATCGATGATGTCGTAGAAGTCGAAGGCGCGGTCTGAGTTCAGCGCACCCAGACTGAGGCCGTGCAGGTAGAGGTCCGGCCGGTCATCCTCGGGCAGTTCCGTCCAGTGACCGTAAACCGCTTGAAACAGCGCGCGGGCGGTCTCCACGCCGTAATCGCCTTCTGTGAGCAGGGCCAGCGGGCTGGGCAGATAAGAGTACTGCGCGGTTACCGTGGCGATATCCCCGCGATGCAGGTATTCCACGGTGTTTTGCGCCCCCGGATCCAGCCAGCCGCGACCCGTGGGCGTGGCCAATAGGAGTACTGAGCGTTCGAAGCCACCCACGCGGATCAATTCCCGTAATGCCAGGTCGGCTCGCTCCTCGGGTGTTTCCGCGGCATTAAGGCCTGCATAGACGCGGATCGGCTCCAACGCCTCCTCGCCGAGGAAGGCGCCAATATCCTCACCGGACGGTCCCGATGTGACGAACCGCCGGCCGCGGCCACCCAGTGCCTCCCAACTGATGAGGGAGTCGGCGCTGCCGGTTTTCATGGGGTCTGTCGGCGGCTCCAGATCATCCTGCATCAGCACGTCCAGTTGTTGGTAGGAGTTGTCTGCCGCACGCAGGGCCAGCTTGAAGATCACGCCGTCGATCACGGACCAGAACAGTACGAACGCTGCGAATATGCCCAGCACATTGGATACGCGACGCGGCACGAAACGGCGCATGCGCCGGGACAGCAACAGGAACGTGCGGTGAAACAGCCGGGATAGCAACAGGATCACAGCGAACACCAGCAGGGCGATCAGGGCGATGCTGAACGGCCGGATGCCGCTGACCTCGTCCATGTTCATCAAGGTTCGGACGGAGTTCTGCCATTCCGAGGCCTGGCGCAGGAAAGCCGCTGCGACCAGGGCACAGATGACGCTGGCGGCAAGCAGGATCAATTGCGAGAGGCGGCGGCCTGGTTGGGGGAGTTCCAGGTATGTCCAGAGCCAGCGGGCTGCTGCTCCAAGCCCGTAGCCCGCGGCAAACGACAGGCCCGAGATAACGCCCTGAATGTGGAACGGACGGGGCAGTAGGCTGGGTGTCAGCGAGAATGCGAAGAACAGTGTGCCGAGCAGCAGGCCCGCAGTACAGAAACCCTTCACCTGATGCATTTTACCCAGTCCTCCACGTATTCGCCCCGATTGTGTGGGGGCGTGTCATGCATTACCCCGCTGCTGTGCGAGTTCCGCGCGGATGAAGTCCAGGAACACCCGGACCCGCGCAGGCGCCTGCCGGCCGGACACACTGATACCGTAGAGGCGGGCCCGCATCAGCGTCCACTGCGGAAGCACCGGCAGCAGGCGTTCGGCGGCCACTGAACCGGCGGCGACGGCGTCGGGCAGCGGGCCAACACCCATGCCAGCTAACAACAGTCGGTGGACTCCTGCGTAGTCGCTCACATGGACCGCGGGGTTGACGGTGACCTCGGTGTATCGCCCGCGAGGGCCAGTCAGATTCAGGTGTTCGGAACCGCGCCGCCGCTCCCAGTTGGCGACGATGATGTGCTGTTGCAACTCCGCCGGTGATGCAGGGGCTCCGTGGTTCGCCAGGTAATCGGGGGCGGCATAGAGTCCGATCTGCAAATCCATGATGGGCGTTGCCCGATACGCCATGTCAGGCAGGCCACCGCCACTGGCCCGCAGGGCCAGATCCACGCGGTCCCGGGCCAGATCCAGCGAAGCGTCCGTCAGGAGCAGTTCCACGGTGATCTGTGGATGCCGGTCACGAAAGCAGGCAATGAGGTCCGGCAGGACATCCAGACCGAGGTCATGTGGAGCGGTAACCCGGAGGTGGCCCTGCGGAACCGCGCGCGACGCCATGGCGCCCCGAATCCCGTCATCCAGAAGCTCCAGGGCGTCGCGTGCCTTGGTGTAGAAAGCGATGCCTTCCTCCGTGACGCTCACGGCCCGGGGTGTTCGGGTGAGCAGCACCGCGTTGAGCCGCTGTTCGAGGCGGGAGATGCGGCGGCTGATGCTGCCCTTGGATTCGCCCAGGTGCCGTGCCGCCCCGGAGATTGTGCCCTGTTCCAGCACCGCGCAGAAGGCACGGATATCTTCGATGGCGCCGCCAATCGTTTCCGAATCGTAAACCATGAGTTCCATAATAAGTGTCTGTCACCGAATTGGAAACGGCGATAGGGTGCACATTCTCTGACAACCCAAGACAGGAGCTTGTGCAATGACGTCCTCTTCAGCCACAACAGACACCCCCAGCCTGATCTCCGCGCTCGACCGCCTGGCGGTTTTTGGCTGGCCCCTGGTGCGCATCATTACCGGACTTCTTCTGATCCCCCATGGAGCTCAGAAGCTCTTCGGCTGGTTTGGTGGTCATGGCCTGACGGCGACCGGGCAGTTTTTCGAGTCGACGCTGGGAATGAGTCCGGGCCTGCTATGGGCCGGGTTGGCCGGCGCAGTGGAGGTTTTCGGGGGCCTGGCTCTGGTGTTGGGCCTGCTGACCCGGCCTGCAGCGCTGGCCGTTGCTGTGTTGATGCTGGTGGCGTTGACTGTCCACCTTCCGCAGGGTTTTTTCTGGACTGAGGGCGGTATCGAGTTCCCGCTGATGTGGGGTGTGCTGGCCCTCGCGCTGTTCCTGCGCGGTGGCGGCGCCTATTCCCTGGATGCGAAACTGGGGCTGCGGGTCTGAGGCCCGCCGTCCCTGGAGGTCACCACCATGTCCATGCCGACGCTTTACATTCCACACGGTGCTGGTCCCTGCTTTTTCATGGACTGGAGGCCGGCAGACACCTGGAGCCGGATGCGTCACTGGCTGGAAGGGCTCGAGAGCCATGTCGGGATGAGACCCCGGGCGCTGCTCGTCATTTCCGCCCACTGGGAGACGATCATCCCCACTGTGAACGCTGCGCCACGGCATACCCTGCTGTTCGACTATTACGGCTTCCCCGAGTCGACCTACCGGTTGACCTGGCCTGCACCCGGATCGCCGGAGCTCGGAGCACGGGTGCGCCAATTGCTCACCGCGGCCGGTGTGCCATGCCGGGAGGAAACGCGGCGGGGGCTGGATCATGGCGTATTCATCCCGTTGAAGCTGGCGTTTCCGGCAGCGGATATTCCCGTGGTGCAGCTGTCCTTGCGTGAGGATATGGACCCGGCGGCCCATATGGCTTTGGGGCGCGCGTTGGGGCCTTTGCGCGAAGAGGGTGTGCTGCTGATCGGCAGCGGGATGAGCTACCACAACATGCAGCGGTTCCGGTTCGAAGGCGGCCCGGCTGATCCGGACTC
>SLCE01000070.1 GCA_007125985.1 Ectothiorhodospiraceae bacterium
CACTACACCCCAGTGGCAGAAGCTGCCATCCAGCCCGCGGGCCGCCACCACCGAGACTTCCTGCTCGAAATCCACGAAGGCTTCCAGCACCGCTTCCACCTGACCGATCGCCCGCCAGGCCGCATCCAGGTCATCCGCACTGCGGACCACCGCCTGGCCCTTGCCGTCATAGCCGAAACCGGCGGTCTTGAGTACCGCCGGGTAACCCAGCTCCTCGGCCGCCCGCTTCAGCTGATCCGGATTATCCACATTGCGGAACGGTGTCACCGGAAAGCCGTGGTCGTGCAGGTAATTCTTCTCCCGCCGGCGGTGCTGGCAGATATGCAGCACCTGCCCGCCCGGACGCACCGGGGCATGGCGCGCTGCGCATTCGGTGGTGGCCGAAAGCACATTTTCGAATTCGAAGGTGACCACATCCACCTGGCGTGCAAAATCCGCCACCGCGTCCAGATCGTCATAGTCAGCCACCACTTCGCGGTCCGCCAGATGACCGGTGGGCGTATCCTCGCCCGGCGACAGGGTATGCACACGGTAGCCCATGCGCCGCGCCGCCACGGCGAACATACGCCCGAGCTGGCCGCTGCCCAGCACACCGATGGTGGATCCGGGAAGGAGTGGTTTCTTCACGGCAACGTGTCTCCCATCACCTTCTGCGCCTGCGCCTCGCGGAACGCCTTGAGGCGATCGCGCAGCTCGGGCCGCCCGTTGTTCGCCAGAATGGACACCGCAAGCAGACCGGCGTTCTTTGCCCCTGCAGTGCCAATGGCCAACGTCGCCACCGGCACGCCACCAGGCATCTGAACAATGGAGTAGAGGGAATCGATCCCCTTCATGGTGCGGCTCTCCACCGGCACGCCCAGCACCGGGAGCGTGGTAATGGCCGCCACCATACCCGGCAGATGAGCAGCGCCGCCGGCACCCGCGATGATCACTTCCAGCCCGCGCTCTTCCGCCTCGCGTGCATACCGATACATCCAGTCCGGCGTGCGGTGGGCGGACACCACCCGGCATTCGTGCGGCACCTGGAAATCCGTCAGCACCTCGTCCGCGTTGCGCATGGTGTCCCAGTCGGACTTGCTGCCCATGATCACGCCAACCAGCGGGGTCTCGCTCATGATAGTCAACCGTCTGAAAAAAGGCTGAATTCTACCACCTGTCCGCGCATTTGGCAGGCATGATTTCTGAGATCCCGGTCGTCAGCGCCCACGGTCTACAATAGACTTCTCTGATGTATCAGCGACGACGCGACCGCAGGAGACCTGCATGGACTACGTGAATCTGGGCAAATCCGGCCTGAAAGTATCCCGCCTCTGTCTGGGCTGCATGACCTACGGCGAGCCGGAGCGGGGCACACACCCCTGGACCCTGCCAGAGGAGGACAGCCGCCCGCTGATCGCCCGGGCCCTGGAGATGGGCATCAATTTCTTCGACACCGCTAACGTTTATTCCGACGGCTCCAGCGAGGAGATTCTGGGCCGCGCGTTGCGGGATTACGCCCGGCGCGACGAGGTGGTGATTGCCACCAAGGTTTGCGGGGTGATGCGGGATGAACCCAACGGGCGCGGCCTGTCGCGCAAGGCGATCATGACCGAGATCGACGCCAGCCTCCGTCGCCTGGGCACGGATTACGTGGACCTCTACCAGATCCACCGATGGGACTACAGCACGCCCATCGAGGAGACCCTGGAAGCCCTGCACGATGTGGTCAAGGCGGGCAAGGCGCGCTACATCGGCGCTTCATCCATGTACGCCTGGCAGTTCTGCAAGGCGCTGCAGTTGGCCGACCGCCACGGCTGGACGCGGTTCATCTCCATGCAGAACCATCTCAGCCTGTTGTATCGTGAAGAAGAGCGGGAAATGCTGCCGCTGTGCCGCGAGGAAGGCATTGGCGTGATTCCCTGGAGCCCCCTGGCGCGCGGCCATCTGACGCGCCCCTGGAATGCCGAGGCCACCGAACGGGAGCAGACGGATGCGTTCGGTCGTAGCCTGTACGCGCACGCCAAGGATGCCGATCAAGCCGTGGTGGAGCGGGTGCAGGAGATCGCCGCGGCCCGCGACGTACCCATGGCGCAGGTGGCCCTTGCCTGGGTGTTGCGCCAGCAGCCGGTGACCGCCCCCATTATCGGCGCCGGCAAGCCCCACCATCTGGACGACGCGCTGGCGGCATTGAGCCTTCCCTTGTCCGACGAGGAAGTCGGTGCGCTGGAGGCGCCCTACGTCCCGCACCAGGTCGCCGGCTTCCGTTGATCAGGCCATTCCCGCACCCTGGTGCGGGCTTCCGGTGCCCCGGGCTCGCAGTGCTTAAGGCCCGTTCGCGCCGATTTTGCCCGAGTGAGGCACAGGTATTCCATACATGGGGTCCGGCATATGGCTCTTGCTGATCATCCGTTACTGGCAACTATCGACAACCCGGCGGATCTGCGGCAGTTACCGGCGACGCGCCTACCGGAATTGGCGCGCCAACTCCGTGGCTATCTGCTGGAGACCGTCGCCGGCGCCGGTGGCCACCTGGGTGCGGGGCTCGGCACCGTGGAACTCACCCTGGCCCTCCACTACGTCTTCGACACACCCGACGACCGGCTGGTCTGGGACGTCGGGCACCAGACCTATCCCCACAAGATCCTCACCGGCCGCGCCCGCGAACTGCACACCATCCGCAAGGACGGGGGCCTGGCGCCGTTTCCCAAACGGGAGGAAAGCCCGTACGACACGTTCGGCGTGGGCCATTCCAGCACCTCCATCAGTGCCGCGCTAGGCATGGCGCTGGCGGCCCGCCGACTGGGCCGGCAACGCCAGGCGGTGGCCATCATCGGTGACGGCGCCATGACGGCGGGGATGGCCTTCGAAGCCTTGAACCACGCCGGCGACTTGGACGCCGACCTCCTGGTGGTGTTGAACGACAATGAGATGTCCATATCGCCGAACGTGGGCGCCCTCTCAGGCCACCTGGCACGACTGCTGTCCGGGAAACTGTATTCCGGCCTGCGTGAGAGCGGAAAGCGGGTGCTGAGCCGCCTGCCGCCAGCAGACATCTTTGCCCGGCGCATGGAAGAACAACTGAAGGGGTTAGCCACTCCGGGCACGCTGTTTGAAGAACTGAACTTCAAGTACTTCGGTCCGGTGGACGGGCATGATCTCAACGCATTGGTTCCGGTGCTGCGCAACCTGCGCCAGCAACGGGGGCCGAAGCTGCTTCACGTGATCACCCGCAAAGGGAAGGGTTACGAACCGGCCGAGGCGGACCCGGTGGCCTACCACGGCGTGACACCCTTCGACCCGGCGCAGGGCCTCACCAGCGACGGAAAGCCCAAGCCTCTCAGCTACAGCCAGGTGTTCGGTAACTGGCTTTGCCAGGCGGCCAAGGCGGACCCGCGGGTTGTGGGCATCACCCCGGCCATGCGGGAAGGCTCGGGCATGGTGGAGTTCGCCCGTCGCTTTCCCGACCAGTATTTCGACGTGGCCATCGCGGAGCAGCATGCGGTGACGCTGGCGGCTGGCATGGCCTGCGACGGGCTGCGGCCGGTGGTGGCCATCTACTCCACGTTCCTGCAGCGCGCGTACGATCAGCTCATCCACGACGTGGCACTGCAGAAGCTGCCCGTGCTTTTCGCCATCGACCGGGCAGGCCTGGTGGGCCCGGACGGCCCCACCCATGCAGGCAGCTTCGACCTGAGCTACCTACGCTGCATTCCCAACATGGTGGTGATGGCACCGGCAGACGAGGCGGAATGCCATCGCATGCTCAGCACCGGTCTGACCGTAGACGGGCCTTCGGCAGTGCGTTATCCGCGGGGTACTGGGCCCGGGGTTGCGGCGCCGGATGACCTGGAGCCACTGCCGGTGGGACGGGCAGAGGTGCGGCGCCACGGCAAGGATGTGGCCTTGCTGGCCTTTGGCAGCATGGTGCCCAACGCGGAACAGGCGGCGAAAGCACTGGATGCGACCCTGGTCAACATGCGTTTCGTGAAACCGCTGGATACCGCCCTGCTCACCGAGCTGGCCGGCACACACCGGCTTTTTATCACGGTGGAGGAGAACACCGTGGCGGGCGGCGCCGGCAGCGCCATGGCGGAATGGCTGGCCGAAGCGGCATTCGACGTCCCGGTGCGCCATATCGGCCTGCCGGACAGCTTCCTGCCCCACGGCAGCCGGGATGGCCTGCTAGGCGAGGCCGGACTGGATTCGGACGGCATCCACCGTTCGGTACTGAAGATCCTGAAACCGTTCAACGGCACACCCGCCGCAGGCAAGCGGGCTGACGGCGACGGCAGCAATCTCGGCCTGGGGGGTAGGGAAACGCTTCCCTAGCAGCTCACGCGGCTGGCCTTGGGGATTCGTTCCGGCCTGCGGCTCAGAGCACCCTACCGCCCCCACGCCTGATCGGCGTAACGTGCTCTGAGCGCACCGTTCCCGGATCCCTGCCGCTGTTGACCGGAGGACGACCGCCGCCCATCCGGTGGACGGCGGAGCGCCTCAGGCCTTTTCCATCACGTAACTGCCGGGGGCATCCATCAGCGGCTCGAGTTTGCCGTCGCCGGGCTGACGTGCCGGCACCTTGGCACCCGCACGGCGCACCAGCCAGCGGTTCCACTCCGGCCACCAGGAGCCGTCCGAGCACTTCGCACCCTCCAGCCATTCCTCCGGGTTTTCCGGCGTCTTGGTGCTGGTCCAGTAGCAGTATTTGTTCTTGTGCGGCGGGTTAATAATGCCTGCGATGTGACCGGAACCGCCGAGGATGAACTTAATTTGCCCGGAATGCAGGTGCACGCCCCGGTACACGGTCTTCCAGGGTGCGATGTGGTCTTCCATGGCGGAGACGAAGCAGGCTGGAATCGTGATCTTGCGCAGGTCGATGGGCACGCCATCAATGACAACGCCGCCCGGTTCCTTGAGCTTGTTCTCCTGGTACATGTTGCGCAGATAGTAGCTGTGCATCTTCGCCGGCATGTTGGTGCTGTCCTGATTCCAGTACAGCAGATCGAAGGGAAACGGCTCCTCCCCCTTCAGGTAGTTGTTGATGAAGAACGACCAGATCAGATCGTTTGCCCGCAGCGCGCTCATGGTGGATGCCATCGCATGACCTTCCAGGTAACCCTGGCCTTCCATGCGCTTTTCCAGCATGCGCAGCTGTTCGTCGTCGATGAAGTTCTCCAGTTCGCCGGGCATGGTGAAATCCACCATGGCGGTAAAATAGGTGATGCTCTTGACACGGTCGTCACCCTTCTCCGCCATGTAGGCCAGCGCGGTACCCATGAGCGTGCCCCCCAGGCAGTAGCCCACGCAGTTCACGTCCCGTTCGCCGGTGGCCTGCTCAACAGCGTCCAGTGCCGCCAGCGGGCCTTCCATCATGTAATCCTCGAAGGTCTTGTCGGCATGCTCCCCGGTGGGGTTCCTCCAGGAGATCACGAACACGGTGTGCCCCTGCTCCACCATGTACTTGATCATCGAGTTCTCCTGCTGCAGATCCAGGATGTAGAACTTGTTGATCCAGGGCGGCACGAACAGCAGCGGCCGCTTGTAGACTTTCTCGGTGGCCGGTTCGTACTGCAGCAACTGGATCAGGTCGTTCTGGTAGATGACTTTCCCGGGGCTGACCGCCAGATTGTTGCCCACTTCGAAGTTGCTGTGATCGGTCATGCTGATGCGGAGCTTGCCGCCGCCCGCCTCCAGATCTCGCAGCATGTTGTTCAGGCCGTTAAGCAGATTGGCGCCGTTGGTCTCCAGTGTCTTTTCCAGCACTTCGGGGTTGGTGGCCAGGAAGTTCGTGGGCGACAGGGCATCGACGAACTGCCGGGTGAAGAAATCCACCTTGCGCGCGGTCTTGTCATCCAGTCCCTCGGCGTTCTTCACGGTGGCATGGATGTAGTCAGCCGCCAGCAGATAGGACTGCTTGACGAAATCGAAGACCGGATTTTCCTCCCAGGCCTGGTGCCGGAACCGTTTGTCGCCCTTTTGCGGCGTCTTCAGCGGCTCCACCTCCTGGCCCCAGAATCGCAGGGTGGCCTGGTTGACCAGTGCGAGGTAATCGTGCCAGAAGCTGATCTGCGCCTGCGCAAGCTGCATGGGGTTTGCCATGATGCGGGTGGCGAGTTGCTGGAACATACCGCTCATGTGCATCGCGTCATCCATGCTGATGTGATTGGCACTCTGCTCCCCGG
>SLCE01000221.1 GCA_007125985.1 Ectothiorhodospiraceae bacterium
CGGACGAGCGGCCACAGGCCCGGACTGGCGAGGACTTTCCCCTGATACCGCTGTCTCAGGGATTGGCTGTTGTCGTGGAGTTGGGTGTCCAGGGTGCGTTTTGCCACGTGGGTGCGTTGCGTTTCCGGCGCCATCACTGCCCTCCCTGATATCCGTTGCATGCCCGCTGCATCGCGCGGTATCACCTACACTATGGAAGAAAAGGGAAGGTCCGTCCTCTCCTGAATTCGATTGCCGGCGCGTGCTGTCCGGTCTTGATTGGATCTACGGTAGGGCAGAATGGAATCGGTGCATGAGTGACATCAGGGGTGGGGCACAATCGGCAGCGCACCTTTTGCCCGTGGACGGGCATGTGCATTTCTATCAGCCGGAACGGGTGCCGTCGACGCTGGATGCCGCACTGCGAAATTTCCTGTGCGTTGCACCCCCGCTTTCCGGGTGCGCAGGCGCCTTGTTGCTGACCCAGGCCAGTCATGAGCAGGTATTCGAGGCCTTGCGCGCCAGCCCGGGGCGCTATGGCCGCTGGCTGATCGCGCCGGTGCAGGCCGAGGAGCAGACCTTGGTGGCGTCCTGTGATGCGCACTGGATCGCCTTGGTGGCGGGCAGCCAGGTCCGTTGTGACAACGGGCTTGAGGTGGCAGCGATCGGCACCTCACGGCGTTTTCCTGATGGGCTGCCCCTGCAGGACGCGATCGAGGCGGTGAGTGCGTCCGGGGCGTGGCTGGTGCTGCCCTGGGGGTTCGGGAAATGGGCTGGAGCGCGCGGCCGGCAGATTCTGGGTGTGCTTGAAAGCGGGCGTTCCGGCCAGTTTGCTGTCGGTGACAACGGAAGCCGTATGCGCCTGCTGCGGCAGCCGGCGCTGATACGGCATGCTGGCAAGGCCGGGCATCTGGTGTTACCCGGAACGGATCCCTTTCCCTGCGGCACTGATTACCGCCGTGTCGGGAGCTTCGGCTTTCTGCTTGATGTGCGCATGGACACTGCACGGCCATGGCATTGCCTGGAACAGGCTTTGAACACACTCGAGGCAGCGCCCACACCCTACGGCCACGCTGTTTCCGTCGCCACATTTCTGCGAAACCAGATTGGCATTCGTCTCTTTAACCGCCGTATACGGAGAACCGCTTGATGCGTGTGCTTGTGGTCGCTCCACAGCCTTTTTTTTCGCCCAGGGGGACACCGTTCAGCGTCTACTACAGAACCCTGCTGACCTCGGAGTTGGGGCATGAGGCGGACTTGCTGACCTACGGTCAGGGAGATGATGTGGACATTCCTCGGGTACGCATCATTCGCATTCCTGCTTTTCGTTTCCTGGGAAAGGTCAAGACAGGGCCATCCGGGCTAAAGCTGTTTCTGGATCTGTTCATGGTCTTATGGACCGTAGGACTGCTACTGCGCCGGCGGTATGACGTCATCCATGCGCATGAAGAGTCGGTGTTCTGGTGCCGCTGGCTGAAGCCGTTGTTTCGGGTGCGGCTCATTTACGACATGCACAGCAGCCTTCCACAGCAGTTGCACAATTTCAGTTACACGCGCCTGCGTTTCGTCCACTGGATTTTCGAGCGGCTGGAGAACAGCGCCTTGCACGCGGCAGACGCCGTGATCACGATCTGTCCATCCCTGGAAATCTACGCCCGAGGCATTGCTGCCGATCCGGACAAGGTGCTGCTGATCGAGAACTCCATTTTTGATCCGATCCGGTTTAGACATGCCCTGGAGGGCACAGAATCTCCCCAGGCGGCGGAACTGCCTGCCCCGGTGGTTGATGAGGCATTGAAAGCCTGGCAGGAGAGGCATTTACCGGAGCGGACGATCGTCTACGCTGGAACGCTGGAGGCCTATCAGGGGATCGATACACTCATTGCCGCATTTGCGCATGTGGTCCAAACCGTTCCCGATGCTGGCCTGCTCATTATCGGTGGCCAGTCGGAGCAGGTGGCGAACTATCGCAAGCTTGCTAGCGAGGTGGGGCTGGAGCACCACGTGTACTTCACGGGGCAGGTTTCCCAGACACTTGCCCAGGAACTGGTTGCCAGGGCCGGTGCCTGCATTTCCCCGCGATGCTCGGGGAACAACACGCCCCTCAAGATTTATCACCTCATGGCGAGTGGTGTGCCATTGATCGCGACGCGCATCGAATCCCACACCCAGGTGCTGGATGATGAGATCGCGACCTTGACCAATGCATCGATCGAAGGGTTGGCGGCCGGCATGTTGACCGTGCTCGAGGATCGTGACCAGGCGAACGCCAAGGCCCGGGAGGGGCAAGAGCGGTACCGGAGTTGCTATTCCCGGGCGGTGTACGCGGAGAAAATGCAGTTTCTTTTCAGCAAGGTGGCCTAGGGGTGTGAAAATGGAACTCGACACCGTGTCATCGTCGAAGCCCTCCGGCACGGCGGGTGGCCCAGCCATCGATGCCGTCCGCGCCTACTGGGATGCGCAGGTCGATAACTGGAAAATTGCCACGTTCACGTCCGGAACCCCGGAGTTCTTCCAGCAGGTGGAGCGCTACCGGTTCGAAAAGCTCGAGTACCTTGCGGATGTCGTGGATTTCACGGGGTTCAGCGGACAGCAGGTTCTTGATGTCGGTTGTGGTCTAGCCAACGACCTGTCCCGCTTTGCCGCCGGTGGCGCAGAGGTCACCGGAGTCGATATTGCGCCGCGAGCCATTCAGTTGGCTGAAGCCAATTTCGCCCAGCGGGGCCTGTTAGGTGAGTTTCATGTGATGGATGGCGAGCGGCTGGACTTTCCGCCGGAGAGCTTCGATGCCGTGTACTGCCATACCGTGTTGCAGTTCACGCCTGATCCAGTGCGGATGATTCAGGGCATTCACCGGGTGTTGAAGCCTGGGGGGCTGGCGATACTGATGATGGTCAACCGGCGTTCCTGGATGAATCTGCTGCGGCATGTGATGCGTGTGGAGGTGGATCATCTGGACGCACCCGTCTATCACCGTGTGACCCGCGCCGAGTTTCGGCAAATGCTCTCCGTGTTCCGGCACGTGGATGTTGTGCCGGAACGCTTTCCGGTTCCCACGAGGGTGCATCGCGGGCTCAAGGCGCTGTTGTTCAACGCCGGTTTCGTTACGGTGTTCAATGCGTTGCCCAGAGCCTGGACCCGAGGTAGCGGTCATCATCTCATGGCGTTCTGTCGAAAATGACGGGCTTGCGCATGGAGCGTGATTTTCAGCGCCTGGACCAACCCTTTGATGTGCTTGTGGTTGGCGCGGGCGTGCAGGGCGTATGCCTTGCGCGTGTGTTGGCCCGGAGTGGTCTGCGGGTCGCGCTGGTGGATCGCGGCGACTTTGGCGCGGCTACCAGCCATAATTCGCTCAAGATCATGCATGGCGGCTTGCGCTACATCCAGCATCTGGATTTCGCGCGCATCCGCGAGTCCGTCCAGGCCCAGGACGACTGGCGTCGCGCTGCCGGTACCCTGATTCGACCGCTCGCATTCTCCATACCAACCCGCGGGATCGGTACGCGCAGCCCCATGGCGCTTGCCGCCGGCATGATGCTCTATCAGTACGTTGGGGGTGGGTCGCGCCGTTCCCTGCCGCCTCCAGGCGTCCGTCTTGGCCGGGCCTTCCAGCAGCGGTTCCCGTTCGTCGAATCCGCCGGGGTTAATGGCTGTGCCACCTGGTACGACGCCCAGATTCTTGATGCGGGGCGACTCATGACGGAATGCGTTGCGGATGCGGTGCGTGCCGGGTGTGTGGCCGTCAATCATGCCGAGGTGGTTGGGCTTCGTGTGGAGCGTGGACAGCGTGTCGCCGGTGCGCTGGTTCGGGACAGGCTTCAAGGTACGGAAATTGATGTGCGGGCCGGCGTGACGGTCTGCACCGCAGGAGCCTGGTCAGCGGCGCTGGCGGCAATGCTTCCGGGCGTCGCAGTCTCACCGCACCGCACTGAGTGGACCAGAAACGTGAATCTCGTGCTGAAGCGGTCCCTGGGGCCGGACACGGCTGTCGGTGCCAGCAGCAGTAAACCCGGGGATGGCCTGATCGGCGGTGCCGCACGCCTGTACTTCGCCACACCCTGGCGGCACGTTTCTATTCTTGGAACAGCCCACGATCCGTTCGATGGCCCTCCGGATCAACTGTCCATCAGTCGGGCGGAGATCCAGGAGTTGGTGGACGACATGGCCGTTGCCATTCCGGGTGCGGATTTGCGTGTCGGGGATGTTGCTTTCGTCCACCTGGGGCTGAATCCGGCAGAGGCCGCCGGCCGTGGTCGATCCAAACGCGCTGCTATTTCGGATCGTGGTTTCGCCGGTTATCTGGAAGTGATTGCCAACAAGTACACCACTGCCCCGACCACGGCCACTCGAATTGCCAGAAAGCTTCTGCAGGAGTTGGGCGCCGCAAGGCAAGAGCCTGCTGATGTGGGCGCGCCGTTACCAGGCGTGGAGCTGTTGTCAGCCGGGGCGGAGCCGCCAGCGGACGAGTTCGCCTGGGAGCGGCGTGTATATGGCACCCGGTTCGATGATCTGATTGGACTGGTCGATCGTGACCAGGGGGTGTCTCTGGAGACCGCGGTATTCCGGGCTCGGGTGATGCTTGCCGCACAACGGGAAATGGCCGTGACACTGGCTGACGCGTTGTTCCGTTGTTCGGATCTGGCCGAACAGGGGCGGTTGAAGGCGGAGCACGTGCATTGGGCATTGGATTGGATGGGGCGCTCGCTGGGGTGGAACCGCATGCGCCGTGGTTCCGAGCTTGCTGACACAGCGCGCCGTCTTGACCGTCACTGGTGCGGGGGCGTTGACAGTGCCTGGGCGCAGTTGCTGCGCGATACGGCTGATGGACACGAACGCAAGGAGACGGGTGGATGAAGGCAATTGTGACCGGGGGAACGGGCTTCACCGGGTCGGCCTTGTGCAGGCGGCTGGTTCAGGACGGATGGGAGGTGACCGCATTCGTCCGGCCATCGCCGCGGGTCAGACCGCTGCAGGAGTTGGGCATCGACTGCGTGGAGGTGGATATCACCCGTGCGGATAGCGTGCGCGCGGCGATGAAACCGGTGGATTGCGTCTTTCACGTGGCGGCGCTGTTCCGCACCGAAGACGCCGACCGCAGTATGTTTCAGCGGGTGAATGTCGACGCTGCGCGTCACATGGCGGACGCGGCTCTGGAGGCGGGAGTGGGCCGTTTCGTGCATTGCTCCACGGTTGGCGTGCAGGGACAGATTGACGACCCACCGGCCGATGAGGACTACCGGCCGAAGCCGAACGATCACTACCAGAGCACCAAGTGGGACGGTGAGCAGCAGGTGCGATCGGTCATCGGGCGTGGCCTGCCGGGGACTATCGTGCGCCCCGCAGGGATATACGGTCCCGGAGACATGCGCTTTCTCAAGTTGTTCAAGGCCATTGGTCGTGGTGTGTTTGTCATGATCGGCGACGGCAGAACGCTGTATCACCTGACCTACATCGATGATCTGATCGAGGGGTTCCTGCTTGCGGCCACGCGGGACGAGGCTTTGGGAGAGGTGTTCACCATCGCCGGACCGCGGTACGTCACCATTCAGGAAATGGCTGACACAGTGGCGAATATACTCGGTAAGTCACCGCCGAGGTGGCGGGTGCCATTGTGGCCTGTTCAGGTGGCGGCGGTCGCGTGTGAGGCGCTATGCAAACCTCTGAAAATCAATCCGCCGTTGTATCCCCGCCGAGTGGAGTTTTTTGCCATGGACCGCGCATTCACCACCGCCAAGGCAGAGCGGATGCTCGATTACCGGCCGGCAGTGGATCTTGAGGAAGGTCTGCGCAGAACCGCGGCCTGGTACCGGGAACAGGGGTTGCTGTAAGCGGCCTGGACTAAGCCATGCCTGCTAGTAAGTCCCGGTACACTGAGTAGTACCCCTCGGCCATGGCAACGGCGCTGTAGGGCCGTAACGAAGAGGCGGTCGTAGCCCCTTTGTCGGCCGGGGGGATGATAGCCCAGTTGGTCAGCGCGGTTTCCAGAGCGCTCACGTCCCCGGGGGGTATTAACGTGGCGGAATCCGTATCGCCAAGCAAAGAGGGCAAGGCGCCCACGGCACTAGCGATGATGGGCAGGTCAGCACGAAGCGCCTCGAGAATAGTGATCGGCAGCCCTTCCGTGAGTGAAGGCATTACAAGCGCATCGAAATGCGGCATCCAGGCCGCAG
>SLCE01000092.1 GCA_007125985.1 Ectothiorhodospiraceae bacterium
GCTCCCGCAAGACCCACGGCAGGTCCGGATGCATGTCCAGATGCAGGTCACTGAGGTGAAGAATCCGGACCCCGTTCAGGGCCGGCGAAAGCTTCGGCAGACGCAGGCTACGGCGGCGCAGGCGCAGACGTCGCGCGTTATTCCGGCCCCGGGTGTACAAACCGGAAAGCCGCAAGCCCAGCCGAAGGGCCTGCTGCACCAGCACCGAATTTTCCGGATGAAACCGGCCATGGTGGTCGAGTACCGGCTCCGCGCCCTGCCGCTCACGGGCAAGGCGCGCCCGCACCTGGCCGGCCGGCCAACGGCCTCGAAAATAATCGACCAGTGCGGTTTCCCCACTGAACACGTCCATGCCCCCTCCGTGGCCCGTGGGCAAGAAAGCCGCGCGGACAAAGTAGACGCGCTATGGGAATAGGTCAGTGCTCCCCTAGCGCTCCCCGCCCTCTGTCGCCCCTCCTGCACGGAGGCGCTGCTTCAAACGGCGCACCCAGCTTCCGGCCCGGGAGGGGCGCACCGCATGCTCGCGCTGTGCCTTCTTCTCGCGTCGGGCAGCAGCCTCTGCCAATGCCTGCTCCAGCGGTTCCCGCCGCCACTGCGGCAGCTGCGCCAGTATGGCCTCACGTACATCGTCGCCGGCCCGCTCCAGGGTTTCAATCAGATATTCATCCCGAGCAATACCACAGAGGTATCGGATATTTGCCGAGTTCAGCCCTGCGAGCAACCCGATGCGGGCATCCACATCCATTTTCAGGAAGCCTGCAGCCGCCACGTTCAACGGCAATGCACGGAATGCCCGCGCACGATCCGCCAATGGGACCTGGGCCAGCCAGCGGGCCACCGTCTCTGCGGGCCACTCCGCAATATCGCGGGGCAGCACCAGTCGACCACGACGATAACTCAGATTCTGCACCATGATCCCCGTTCCGAATCATCCGCCAGCCGGTCAGGCAAACCGGCCTTGTTCCATGAGAGCAATGCGGCCGCCGCGAGTGCATTTCAATGGATCCGCGGCGGCCGCACACCAGCATCATCCAACCGGCACACTGAGTATGGCCGTGGCGATGCTGAAGTAGATCATGATGCCGCAGATATCCGCGATGGAGGTGATCAGCGGGGCACTCGCGGTGGCCGGGTCCATATTGAACCTGGCCAGTATGAACGGCAGCAGCATGCCGATCATGCTGCCCACGATCACCACGAAGACCATCGCCAGAGCTACCACCAGGGCAACATCCGGACCACCACGCCACAGGCCGATGAACGAGACCGCAACCCCCATGGTGACACCCAATGCACTGGCCACCCCCAGTTCCTTGCCCCACAGGCGCAGCCAGTCCTTCATGCGCACATCCCCGGTGGCCAGTGCACGCACCATCAGGGTCGCCGCCTGGGAACCGGCGTTACCGCCGGAGTCCACGATCAGCGGCAGGAAGAACACCAGCGCGATCACCGCCTCGATGGTGGCCTCGAAGTGCGCAATGGCGGCGCCGCCGAAGATGTTCATGAACACCAGCATCACCAGCCAGCCCACCCGCTTGCGGTAAAGCAATGAAGGGCGGGCTTCCCTCAGGCTGAGGTTCAGGGCGCCGACGGACGCCATCTTGTGGAAGTCTTCCGTGGCTTCCTCTTCCACCACATCGATCACATCATCGACGGTGACAATCCCCAGCAACACCCCGGTGGGGTCCACCACCGGCAAGACCTCCAGGTCGTAATGCTTCATCAGCCTGGCGGCTTCTTCCTGGGATTCCGATGCCAGCACCGTGACCGGGTCCGGATCCATCAATTCCTCGACGCCGCGTTCGGCGCGCCCGAGGATGAAATCGCGCAGCCGCATGCGGCCCAGCAGCGCACCGCGGGCATCGGTGACGAACACCACGTTCACGGTCTCGCCGGCCTCGCTCTGCTCGCGCACGTAATCAAGCGCTTGCCCAACCGTCCAGCCCGGGCGCACGGCAATGGCCTTGGGGGTCATCAGTCGGCCGGCGCTTTTCTCCGGATAGCCCAGCAGTCGCAGCGCTTCTTTGACGTTTTCCGGGGAAAGCAGCTTGAGCAGCGCTTCAAGGTTAGCGGCATCCAACCGTTCAAGCAGCGCAGTGCGGTCATCCGGCAGCAGCCGATAGAGAATGTAGCGCCCCTCTTCCGCCGGCAAGGCCATCAGCAAGGCGTACTGAAGCGCGGGGGAAAGATAGGCGAACACCCGCGGGCGGCGGTCACGCGGCAGCAGACCCAGCACACGGCGTGCGTCCTCCACGTCCATGTCAGCCATTGCGGTGGCGATATCCTGCACCGCCATCTCGTCGAGATGACGCTCCAGAGCGTCCCATTGTTCGGCCTTGAGCAAGGCCAACACTTGCTGGATCAGTTCAATACGTTCCATGGCGCTTTCTCCCGCCTTCAGAATTCCAGGGCCAGGCCCACCGTCCACCAGCGGATGTCAGGGTCACGCCGCTCCCATCCATGCACCACGTCCAGTTCAGAACCGAACCCCAGGTCGAAGCGCACGCCGGTCTGGATTTCCGTGGAATCACGCTGATCGCCGTAGATTTCGGCGATGGCGCTGACAGCCGGGATGACCAGCAGATCGCCACCGAACCCCCAGGTCATCACATTGCGGTCATCGGAATCCCGATCATGGGACCAGCCCAGGTTGTACCGGAACACGAAACGCCCGTCCCCCACCGGCGCATCCACCGGCACTGCGGCCTCCATGGCCTGCAGGCGGTCATCATCCGCATTGATCACGACGTTGGCGGCAAGGGCAATACCCAGACCATCGACAGGCGCATGGGTCAGCACACGCTTGGCGCCCAGTTCCACCAGATTCACGGATTCTCCGGATTCGCGTTCCCGCGCCACCCCAAGCCCCAGCTCCGTACGTTCCGACCAGCCGTAGTTGAGCACCGCCACCCGCTCATCGCTGCCCGTACCCTGCCGGCTGTACCAGGTCTCGACGATCAGACCGCGCTCCGGCGCGATCAGGGCGTCATCCACTGCAAACGGGCCACCGGCGGCCATTAGGCTGCCGGGAACAGACAGGCACACGCCCGCTCCTGCCAGAAAAAATCGGCGGAATTTCATGATCACGTCCTCGTATTCTCGGTTGTGGGGCGCCGAAAACACGGGAAGCGCACACGGCGTGGTCCGTGCCCTTTGACCAGGCGGTGATAATGGGTGGCTGGTCGGGCCCCTGACCGGGCACCCGACCTACGAACGCGGAAGCGTTACGGCTGGGCGGTACCCGTCAGCGGGTGCGAAACCTGTGTTCTCGACTGCGACTACAGGTGGTGTCCAACGGGACAATCCTCGCCTCTCTATTCGACCTGGCGAATTATACGGAAGGGCCAAGCCACGGCAAGGATGACTTTCCCGCGCCTGCCTTGCAGGCTATCCTGCGTAGCCCACTGGGTACAGCCAAGAGATCCCGCATGCTGAACGCTATGGAGCAGGCGTTGGGGCCCTTTTTCGCGTCCGGTGCGGTGGCCTTTGTACTGGTCGGCCTCGCGGAAATAGGTGACAAGAGCCAACTGGTCTGCATGTCACTTGCCGCCCGCTATCGCCCCCTGCCCGTGCTGGCCGGCGCTGCCCTGGCGTTCGCCGCGCTGAGCGCCATGGCGGTGCTATTCGGCGCCGCGGCCGCCGCCTGGCTGCCGGGTTGGCTCATCGGCCTGCTGGTGGCCGTGCTGTTCATCGCTTTCGGCCTGCATGCGCTGCGGCAGGGCTTTCGCCCCGGGCAAACCGACGGATGCGACGAACCAGGGGGCGGGCGTAACGCCTTCCTGACCACCCTGGCCATCATTTTTGTGGCCGAGTTCGGTGACAAGACGCAGATCGCCACTGCCGGCCTGGGGGCCGCGGGCCATCCCACAGCCGTATGGGCTGGCGCGACATTGGGCACCACAGCGGTGGCCGGACTGGCTATCCTGGCCGGCAGCACCATACTCCGCCGCCTGCCCATTAATCTGCTGCACCGTCTCAGCGGAGCCCTGTTTCTCGCCCTGGGAGCGTTGGCATTGCTGAGTGTGTGGATGACGGGGAAGGCAGCATGAACTCCGGAGCCTATCTCGCCGTCGCACTGGGTAGCGCCCTAGGGGGCATGGCGCGTTACCTGGTCAGTGTGTCCGTGGCTCGTGCCTTGGGCACCGGCTTTCCCTGGGGGACGCTGGCGGTGAATATGAGCGGTGCGCTGATCATCGGGCTGATCGCCGGATGGCCGGGGATGCACACAGCGTCCGGCGCCTGGCTGTTTTTTGCCATCGGTCTATGCGGAAGCTATACCACCGTTTCCTCCTTCAGCCTGCAAAGTGTCGAACTGTTACGAAAGGGTAAACATACAGCCGCATTCATCAACGTGCTCGTCTCCGCCGCAGCCTGCCTGACAGCGGTCTGGCTTGGCCTGATGTTGATCTCCAGGCTGGCAGGGGGCGGCGCATGAAAAGCTCATTCATCCTGTTGCTCTGCGTCGCCGTTGGCAGCGGCCTCGGCGGCAGCCTGCGACTCGCTCTGACTCACGCGCAGATCGCTTTTGGCGGCGATGCGTTCCCCTGGGCCGCTCTGGCCGCCAATGTGCTTGGGTCGCTGCTCATGGGCCTGTTGGCACGCCTGACCTTGCCCGGGTCAGGCCGCTGGGCCACCGAAGGCGTGCGGCAATTCCTGCTCACCGGATTCTGCGGCGGGTTCACCACGTTCTCCCTGTTCAGTCTGGAATCCGTCCAGATGGTTGGCAGTGAACAATGGCTCGCTGCCGTCGTCTACATGCTTGCCACGTTGATTTTCGGGATAGCCGCAGCGGCTGCCGGTTGGTTACTGGCAGGCACCTGTCTCCCAGCGGCCACACGTGGAAAATCAGAAATCCGGCCGTAAGGTATAGCCAGAGACGGGCCGCAAGCAGCGGTCCGCCAACACCAACACGTAATGATCTGGAGGTTCCGTATGAAGCGCACACTCACGGCGATTGCGCTGGCCGCGCCGATGACGCTGGCGGCCCAGGGGCCGAGTTACACGCATGTGGAAGGCGGACTGAACTGGGTGGACCCCCCCGGCCGCTACGGCAGTAGTGATCTGGGCATTCTGATCCGGGGAAGCTATGCGCTGGACGATACCGTCTTCCTTCGCGGCGGCTTGAGCAGCCATCGCTTTGATTACCGCAGCGGCCCACCTGGGGACCGCAGAACCCGGACCTGGGACCGGGACATCCTCTCCGCCGGCGTCGGCTTTCGCGTACCCATGGAGAACAATATCGACGCCTATGGCGCGGTAGACGTGCTCCATGATTTCGGCGATGCGGATGATACCGGCTTCCGCCTGGAGGGTGGCGTACGGACCGTATTCGCGCCCAGCTGGGATTCCGCCGCCGGCCTGCGGTATGCGCGGCTGAGCAGCCACGACAATGTGCAGCTGTTTGGCAGCACGTTCTACGAGGTGGCCCCGCAGTTCTCCATAGGTGGTGAGGTGGCCGTGGGGGACTACGATGAGCTTCTGCTAGGTGCCCGGTATCGCTTCTGAACCGCGGGCAAGGCGGGCACTCAGTCCGCCTTGCCTTTCCCAGTGAGCTCCTCCAGGCGCTGCTCCAGCTCCTTCTGCGCGGTTACATCCTTCTGGATACCGATGTAATACGTCAGTTTGTCCTGCTCGTTGTACACGGGCGTGATACTCAGCTCGTTCCAGAACATACTGCCGTCCTTCCGGTAATTCCGCAGGATCTGGCGGGATGCCCGACCGTCGGCAATCGCCTTGCGGAGCTCCTCCAGGCCGGGCTGATCACGATCACCGGCTTGGAGGAACCGGCAGTCTTGGTAAAGGATCTCGTCCGAGGTATAACCGGTCAGGCGTTCGAAAGCGGGATTTACGTAGATCAGAACGTTGTCATCCCCCTCCTGCTCGGCAATAACGATACCGACATTCGAGGCATCAACCAGCAATCGGAGGAGCTCCGGCGGAATATTGTCCAGGTTGTTCATGGTGCTCCAGCAGCATTGTCTCGTTCGCGCCGGGCTGCAGCGCGCGTGCAGCCCCCAGATGACTAATCATACCAAGGCCTGATGCGCATTTCCGCCGTGACGTGGGGAAAGAAATTGCCGGTGTGAAGCCGGCCCCTGCAAACACCAAGTGAACACCACGCCACACCCGGGGCATCCGGCCCCGCC
>SLCE01000196.1 GCA_007125985.1 Ectothiorhodospiraceae bacterium
ACGCAGCCGGTCGGCGTGGGCGCGGCTGGTGAGGCGCTCCACCGGGACGTCCACGAAATCGGGGTCGCCGAGGTAGAGGTGGCGGTCGCGGTATGCCCGGCGCATGGCCTCCACCGTCAGGTGAATGCGCCCGGCCGGCCCCATAGCCTGCAAGTCGAAGGGCTCCAGAATCTGCAGCATGGTGGCCAGAGCGATGCCTCCCGCGGAGGGCAGCGAGGCGGCAGTGATAGTCATGTCGTGATACTGGAAGATGACCGGTTCACGTTCCTCCAGCCGGTAACTCTCCAGGTCTTCCAGTGTCCAGTTACCGCCGGCGTGGCGGTTACCAGCAACCAGGCGCTCCGCCACCGGGCCCCGGTAGAAGCCGTCCAGCCCATGCTCGGCCAGTTGTTCCAGGGTCCATGCCAGATCCGGCTGACGGATCACGTGGCCAAGAGGCGGCACTTCCCCCTCCTGCAGCATGATGGCCCGGGCATGCGGTGACGCCCGCAGCGCATCCTGCCGGAAACGCGCCATGCGCCGGTAATGAGGACCAACCTCGAAGCCCTCCCGGGCCTGGCGTATTGCCGGCGCAAGATTCTCCGCCAGGCTCAGCCGGCCATACGCATCGGTGATATGCACCAGTGCCGCCGGGGTGCCGGGAATCGCCGCAGCCATGGGCCCATCCAGTGACAGGCGGCTGCGCACCTCGCCGTCCTCGTCCAGGTACATGTCCCGATGAGCCGCCGCCGGGGCGGTTTCACGCCCGTCCACCATGACCTGGCGATTGTCCGCCTCGTGATGTAACAGCCAGAAGCCCCCGCCGCCGATGCCGGACCCATACGGCTCCACCACGGCCAGTGATGCGGTCGCGGCCACTGCGGCATCAAAGGCATTCCCACCTGATGCAAGAATCTCCAGCGCCGCTTCCGTAGCCAGCGGATGGGCCGTGGCCACTGCCGGCTCCGGAGGCAGGCTCCTGTCTGCTGCGTTGTCGGCTGGCACTGCAAGGGGCAGTGCCAGCAGAGCGACGACCAGCCACAACCTCGCCATCATTGTCAGGCCTCCGTGAACGCGATAGGGGCTCAAGTCATTTGCGCAGACGTCGATCCAACTCCTGTGCAATGGCTGGCGTGACAAACTTGGTCACATCCCCGCCCAGCGCAGCCACCTCCTTGACCAGGCTCGATGAGATATAGGAGTACTGTTCGGCCGGAGTCAGGAAGATGGTCTCCACTTCCGGAACCAGTTGCCGGTTCATGCTTGCCAGCTGGAACTCGTACTCGAAATCGGACACCGCACGCAGGCCGCGCAGGATCACCGAGGCACCTTGTGTCTGCACGAAGTGCGCCAGCAGGGTGTCAAAGGCCTGAACCTCCACGTTGGGCACGTGGCCGAGGACCTCCCTGGCCATATCCAGCCGCTCCTCCACGGTGAATGCGGGTTTCTTGGAGGGGCTTGGAAAAGCGGCCACGGAAACAATCAGTTTGGAAAACAGCTTGGAGCCGCGCTCCACCAGGTCTATGTGCCCGTTAGTGATCGGGTCGAAGGTGCCCGGATAAATGGCTATCACGCTCATGCCGGCGTTGTCCCCTTTGTTGGAAGTGTCCACATGAAAGCATTAACCGCTGAGTGTTTCAAAGCGCAGTTGGTGGTTCGCCGCGGTGCATGAGTCTGTACGCCACCTGTCCGGCAACGCGTTGGCGGTGTATGTGCCAGTGTGCCGAGAGTTCAGGTTCTGTGTTGCCGTGCCGGAATTCCAGGTAGATCAGTGCCTCGGGCGCAAGCCAGCCGCCATGCTCCAGCAGTGCGCAGGCACGCGGCAGGAGTGCGTCGTCGAACGGAGGGTCGAGGAATACCAGATCAAAGGGGCTTGATGGGGGCGGCCCCTTGAGCAGCGCGATGGCATCGCCCCGGTGCAGGCGGACGCGGTCGCCTGCCTCCAGAATGCGGATATTCTCCTTCAATTGGCGCGCGGCAGCGGCCGCGCGTTCTACCAGCAGAACGTGCGCCGCGCCGCGGGATGCGCCCTCGAAACCCAGTGCCCCGCTACCCGCAAACAGGTCGAGACAGCGGCTGCCGTGCAGATGCGGCTGCAGCCAGTTGAACAGGGTCTCGCGATTGCGGTCGCTGGTGGGACGCAGGCCGGGCACATTGGCAAAACGCAGGCGGCGGCCCCGCCAGGAGCCGCCGATGATTCGAAGCTGGTTACCGCCGCGCGAGGCCATGGAGCTCTCCGTTCCAGGGGAGCCGCCAAGCCTACACCCATTCCCCGCGCCGGATCAGCCTCAGCGCTTTGCTAATCTCCATTGTCCTCGGCGCCCGGGCCGACAATCACCGTGACCAGGCGGTCCCGGTCTATGGCGCTGCGCAGGCTTTCCCGAACCGCATCCCCGGTCACTTCCCGGATGCGCTCCGGAAACGTGTCCAGGTAGTCCAGTGGCAGGCCATGGAAGCCGATGGTGGCCACGTAGCCGGTGATTTTGCTGTTGCTGTCCAGATTCAGCGGGAAGCTGCCGGTGATGTGGCGGATCGCATCGTCCAGTTCGTCCTCGGCCGGGCCTTCGTCCCGCAACTCATTCAACAGGGAGTGGATTGTTTCCAGCGCCTCCTCGGTACGGTCGCTGCGCACCTGGGTGCTGATGCGGAAAGGCCCGGGAACCACCATGGGGGTGAATCGGCTGGAAATGCTGTAGGACAGACCGCGCTCCTCGCGGAACGCGATGGCCAGCCGTGAGACCAGGCCACCCCCGCCGAGGATGTGATTGCCCACATACAATGGGAAGTGGCGCTCATCACCGCGGGCGTAGCCAGGTTGCCCCACCAGCACATGGGTCTGGCTGGACGGGAACTCGATACGGATCTCCCGGGCCTCGGTGGGCATCTCCACCTCGGGCAGCGGCTCGGCCTCCTGACCCTGCGGCAGCGCCTGCTCCAGGTGAAGCGCGATCTGTTCTGCCTCGGCGCGGCTGATGTCACCCACAATGGCAAGCCCTGCATTGGCAATGCCGTAGTAGCGCTGATGAAAGGCCTGCACATCCGCACGACTGATCCCGCTCAGGCTGTGCTCGGTGCCTCCGGGCGGATTGCCGTAGGGATGGTCCGGATAGAGCGCTTCCCAGAACGCCTCATTGGCTACCGATCCGGGGTCCTGGCGGCTGGTCTGCAGGCTGACCAGCATACGCCGGCGCTCCCGTTCCAAAGCGTCCTCCGGAAAGTCCGGCTTACCCAGCATCCGCGCCAGATTGTCGACCGAGCGGCTAAGCGTGCGTGGCGCATTGAGGCTGCGCAGTGTGACGCTGGCCGTGTCGCGGCCGCTGGTTGTGGAATAGCGCGCACCCTGCTCCTCGAAGGCACGGGCCAGCGAGGCCGCATCCTTCCCGGCCGCCCCCTGGGTGAGCATGCGGCTGGTCAGCCGCGCCAGTCCGGGCTGGTCGCCGTCCCGGGCACTGCCGGCGTCAAACGTGAGCTGGATGTCCACCAGCGGCAGGCTGTCGGTGCGAACGAAATGGACATCGAGCCCGCGGTCCGTCGTCCAGTGTTGGATGACCGGGCCGCCGGCCAGCGCCAGCGGCGCCATGCAGTACAGGCTGATCAGCAGGGCGATAAGTCCCAGATTCTTGAGGTTTCGCATGGTCGTCAGCATCAGTGGTTGTTGTCCGTTTCAGGCATGGGGAGCGACATATCCGGCACAGAGGCGCCATTGCTCTCGGCCGGCAGCAGGTGCATGACGGTGAGACGTCGGTCCCGCAGGTAGCGTTGCGCGACGTCCTGGATCTGTTCCGCGGTCACAGCCTCGAGCGCCTCCTCGAAGCGCTCGATGGCGCGCCAGCCAATGCCGGCCGTTTCCAAAAGGCCGATCTCCATCGCCTGGTAGAACAATGAATCCAGCCGGTAAACCTGATCGGCGCGGGCCTGAATACGGGCCCGCTCCAGTTCCTGCTCCGTGACCCCGTTGTCGATGATGTCCTGCACCTGTGCACGGAGCGCTTGCTCCAGGGCCTCCAGAGGGGTGTCGCTGCTCGGGCGCGCCTCCAGCATGAACTGCGTGTCCAGCCGGCTGACCAGGGAGTAGCCGGCGGACACGCTGGCGGCCAACTCCTGCCCCCGGACCAGCCGGTCCGGCAGGCGCGCGCTGGCGCCGCCGTCCAGAATGCTGGTGAGCAGATTGAGCGCATAGGCGTCCGCTTCATCCTCTGCCGTGGCCAGCGAGGGCACCTTGTAGCCCATCATCAGATAGGGCTGGGCACGCTCCACGTGCACCGAGGCGCGTTTCTCGCCCAGCGGTTCGATCTCCGGCAGGGCGCGTGATGACGGCGTGGGGCGCGGCTCCATGCCGCCGAAATAATCCTGGGCCAGTGCGTACACCGCATCCGGATCCACATCGCCCACCACCACGAGAATGGCATTGTTCACGCCGTACCAAGCCTCATACCATTCCTTCACGTCGTCCAGCTCGAACTGGTCCAGGTCGCTCTGCCAGCCGATGATCGGCTGTCGGTAGGGGCTGCTGGACCAGGCCAGGGCGTTGAAACGCTCCCGGGCCACACCCATGGGGTTGTCATCCACACGCAGGCGTCGCTCCTCGTGGACCACTTCCATTTCGCGGCGGAACTCCTCCTCGTCGAACCGGATGTTGGCCAGGCGGTCCGCACCCAGTTCAAAGGCGATCTCCAGGCGATCCGCGCCCAGCTGCTCGAAGTAGGCGGTGAAATCCCGGCCAGTGAACGCATTCAGCCGTCCGCCTTCCCGGGAGATGACGCGCGAGAACTCTCCGGTCTCACGGTTCTCCGTGCCTTTGAACATCATGTGCTCAAGCACATGGGAGATGCCTGTCAGGCCGGTGGGTTCATGGCTGGACCCCACCGGGAACCAGAGTTGGGAGACCACCACAGGCGCCCGTTGATCCACACGCACGATGAGCTCCAGCCCATTGTCCAGGGTGTAACTCTCGGTGCGGGTCTCCGCCAGCAGTGGCGCCGCGGTCAGGGCCAGTGCCAGGACGATGCTTTTCAGGGTCAGTGTTTTCATCGTGCTCCGTACAGTGCCGTTGGGTTGCTTCGGGCCCGGGCATCGCTTCCACGATACCCTCGGTACAGTGGTAGGATACGCAATCCTTACAGCCACTAGTGACCACGGCCGTCATGTTAGGTTTCAGAAAACGCGGCAAGGGCGGTGACAGCGAGCAAGCCGACGAGGCACCGCGCAAGGGTTTTTTCTCGCGCCTGAAGGAGCGCCTGGGCAAGACCGGCAGCGGTCTCACGGAAGGCCTGAGCAGCGCCTTTCTGGGCCGGAAAACCATTGACGACGACCTGCTGGAGGAGCTGGAGACCCGGTTGTTGATGGCTGACGTGGGGGTGGAGGCCACCACGCGCATCATCGACAGCCTGACCCGCCGGGTGCGACGCCGCGAACTGAATGATATGAATGCGCTCATGCGCGCGCTGCGCGAGGACATGATCGCGATTCTTGCCCCCTGCGAGGCGCCGCTGCAGCCGGATCCGGCGCGCCGCCCGTTCGTGGTGCTGACCGTGGGCGTGAACGGTGTGGGCAAGACCACCACCATCGGCAAGCTGGCCAGCCTCTGGAAGAACGAGGGTCGCTCGGTGATGCTCGCGGCCGGTGATACCTTCCGCGCGGCGGCGGTGGAGCAACTGCAGCGCTGGGGTGAGCGCGCCGGCATTCCGGTGGTGGCCCAGCATACGGGGGCCGACTCCGCGTCGGTGATCTTCGACGCCCTGCAGGGTGCCCGGGCCCGTGGAGCAGACGTCTTGCTCGCCGACACTGCAGGCCGGTTGCACACCCAGAGCAATCTGATGGAAGAGCTCAAGAAGGTGAAGCGCGTGGTGGGCAAGCTGGACGACACCGCGCCTCACGAAACGCTGTTGGTGCTGGATGCGGGCACCGGCCAGAACGCATTGTCGCAGGCCACCCATTTCCATGAGGCGGTGGGGGTGAGCGGCCTTGTGCTGACCAAGCTGGATGGCACCGCCAAGGGTGGCGTGATTTTCGCCATCGCCGAGAAGCTTGGTGTGCCCATCCGTTTTATCGGCGTCGGTGAAAGTCTGGAGGACTTGCGCCCCTTCCACGCCGAGGAATTTGTCGATGCGTTGCTGGGGGAT
>SLCE01000130.1 GCA_007125985.1 Ectothiorhodospiraceae bacterium
CGGCGACAGCGCGGGCCGTGTTTTCCGGCGGCGCAGCCTGGGAAGCCACGTTCCTTCCCGGGTAAAGGCGCTTTACCGTCTCGGTGGCCGTGTAGGGCGGTGACAGGGACAGGCAGACGATGCCCTCGCCATCCAGTTCGGCTGCCACACCCTGTGTCATCCGGTCCAGACCCGCCTTGGACACACCGTAGGCGATATTCAGAAACCCGGTGCGCACGGCGGCTCCGGAACTGATATTGATAATCGTGCCGGCACCCTGGACGCGCATCTGCGGCAATACAGCCCGGGTACAGAACCACGCGCCGTTCAGGTTGGTGTCGATGATGCGCCGCCAGGTGTCCGGATCCAGGTCCTCCAGCGGCCGATCACCCAGCATCAGGCCGGCATTGTTGACCAGCGCGTCGATGCGGCCAGACCACCCGACCACCTGCTCCACAGCTTCGGAAATCGCGTCCGGGCGGCGCACATCCACCGGACAGACCAGCGGCTCCGCGAGCGCATCCGCTGAAAACCGCTCACGAGCGGCGCGCAGGCGCGCCGGATCACGGGCAAAAAGAACAGGCCTGGCACCCGCTCTTGCCAGGCGCAGGCCCGTCGCCAGGCCAATGCCGGAACTGCCTCCGGTGACAATCACCACCTTGTCATGCAGGCTGGGTTCGGGCATTGGCGCTCCTCAGAATGGAAGGTCGACCTGGATATTACCGCCGCCAAAGGCGGCCCGATGCAAACGCACACTGGGGTTAAAGGTAATTGTACCGCCTGTGCGCCGGTCCACGAGCACCTCAACCGCAGGGGTCAGCTTGCCGTAAACGCCGCGATCACCATCATCCTGCTCCGGGTCACCGGGATAACGCTCGGTGTTGTCCACGTAGTTCACGAAAACACCCGGAGCCAGAGTGATTTGCTCACGCCAGCGCCAGCGCACCCCGCCGTATACCATGGACTCGCGCCGCTCGAGGATTTCACCACCATCCTCTGCACGGGGTTGCCTGTTACGCTCGTCGAAGTGCAGGTAACGCAGGCCGTACCAGGCCTTCAGGTCATCCCGCAGCCACTGCCGCAATTCCATGGTGGCCAGCCCGAACTGCCGCCGCTGGCGCTGGTCCGCGGCCTCCGGCTCATCAAGCCCATCACGACGACGGGTTCCGTACAGCCCCTCCACCTCCACACCCAACGCCAGCTCCGGGCCAAGGCGCAGATCGAAACCCAGTCCGGCGCTGTCCTGCCGGTCCCGGAACCGGAAACCCTGCACATCCTCCCGCAGCCTCACCGGGTTGTTGTGGTTGATGAAGCCGTAGAGTTGCAGATCATCCAACGCCTGCCAGCGTCCTTCCACGTGGTAGGTGTACGGCTGCCGCTCATACTCGCCGTCACCCTGCTTGCTGTTGAACCAGGTATCGGGAGACACCAGCGTGAAACGTACATGGTTGCCCGCACTGGGGCTCCAGAGCAGTTCGCTATGGATATCCACATCTTCCTTGGCCCCGAGCACGTCTCCCCAGACACTGAAGCGGAATTCCCCCAGGAACAGCCCCATGCCGAAAAGGTTGGCATCGTAGCGGCCATCGAAATCCTCGCGACGGCGGAATTGATAGGCGGCGAACGCGGGTGCATCAAACTCTATGGTCATGCCGGCATCCATTTCCACATAGAGTTCGTTGCTGCGCGTACTGCCGGCCCAGCCACGCAGCCCGTCCGTCTGATGGCCGCGATGTCCACCCAGTGCCGGTTTCGGCTCAAAGCTGAAGCGGTGCAGAAAACTCTCGGCGTTGTAATCGAAGTCCCGCCCATCCACCCGGTCGCGCCGGAATGGCTCTGGTGCGTTCCAGGACGCCGCCGCGCTTCCGCAGCTCAGCAGCAGTGCGCCGCAGACGAATCGTCGCCAGGAGACTGACATGGGCTCGAATACCATCCTCTGGGTTGTTCCGGAAGGCCGGTCTTGATGTGGCTGGCGACACCAGCCGACATAGTCTGTCCGCACCGGCACGGGCTGGCAACCAGCGCGGGTCCGCGTCCGCGACTATCTTAATGTTAAGGAGCTCCGGATGTCGGCGCAGGAGGCAAGATCATGGGCGACAAAGACACGGCGCACTACGATTTCGACCACTGGCGACAACTGGCAGAACAGGATCCGGCCGCATTCGAGGCACTGCGCCGCCGCATTCTGGATGAGGCCATCAGTGCAGCGCCAGGACGCCGTCAGGAACGCCTGCGCCGACTGCAATGGCGCATCGATCAGACACGCCGGACCGCGGCCAATCCCCTGGCCGCCTGCCTGCGGATCTCGGCCATGATGTGGGAATCGGTGTCCGGCCCCCAAGGCCTGGTGCGCACGATGAACCTCCTGGCAAACCGTTGGGACGGGGTCCCACGCCCACTGCCCCAGCGCCGCGCCGGCCGGGTGCTGCGGTTTCCGGGGCACTGAACACCGCAGCCAGATCTCGCTGCGGGCTTGTCAGTCCGCTGGCGCGCGGGTATCATTGCGCGCCTTATCAAGACCCCACTGCGGTTGGGGTCCGCTTGCGCCAACGCTTAGGGAACCGACACCATGAAACAGGGCATTCATCCCAAGTACCGTGAGGTGGTCTTTCAGGACATCTCCTCCGACTTTGCCTTCCTCACTCGGTCCACCATCCGGACCAACGAGACCATCAAGTGGGAAGACGGCAACGAATACCCGCTGGTGAAGGTGGAAGTCTCCAGCGCCAGCCACCCGTTCTACACCGGCCAGCAGCGTGTGGTCAGCAGCGGTGGGCGCGTGGACCGCTTCAAGCAGAAGTACGGCAGCCTGCGTCGCGGCAAATAGCGCACTCGGATCCGTTGTCGACGGCAACGTCGATCAAGGAAACGCTGACCTTTTCCCATGGTGCTCTGGCTTTGCACCGTGTTCGGGGCAAGAAGCGGCGCCCAAGCAATGGGGTGCGGCGCCTGGCAAGAGCCGCAATGCCACCCCCGAACACGCCGCAAAGCCCCCAACGGCAGCCCCCTGTCATGATCGCGCATCCGGACAGGGCGCAGCACACATTAATTGCGCCCCCCTGCTCTGGACCAGCGACATACGTATCAATCTGGTTCCTTCGCGGATTGTTTGGGCTGCCGTGGCATTTCCCGCGGGTGGCCGCTGGAGAGGTCTGACACACGATCCCCAGCGGCCGGCCATAGACGTTGGTCTGCAGGCATGCCTTTCAGGCATTCTGCCCGTCCCAGCCTATCCTCCTTGGCGGTGCAGGTGAGTCGCTCCGTCCGCGTGGTGGCACCCCTCCGGGCGTCGCCGGCGGCGTAACCGGCGCCCGTTTGTCTCAGACTGAACCCTGACGATTCATCCTACGTACTACACTGGGAAATGAGGTAAACGGGAAAGAAGAATGGGAGGCGCAGAAGAATGAGTGTATACAAGGTTGTCGAGATCATCGGAACCAGCCCAAAATCCTGGGAAGACGCCGCCAACAACGCCATTCAGGTGGCTCGCAAGTCCATTCGTCATATGCGCGTTGCCGAGGTTCGGGAGTTCGATCTCAACCTCAACGACGACGGCTCCATCTCAGAGTACCGTGTGAAGGTGGACGTTTCCTTCAAGTACGACGCCAACTGACGCCCAATTACAGCAAGCCCCGCCCCCTCGCCCGGCATCTTCGTTCTCAAGCCGCCGGGCGAGGGGGTCCTCGAATTCATCGGCGCGCTCGATCCGCCGGCGGCGGTAAGCGCTCTGCTCGGCGGCTCGCTCCGGGTGTGGGCCTCTGGTCCTGACGGAAAGGATCACGCCACACCTCAAACATGAAGATATCCGCACAATTCCCGCTTTTACCCTGCATTTTAACGTGATTTACGGAACTTCCCCGATCTTCCACCATCTGCTTTGCCCTGCCTGGCTTTACTGGTACTATTCCGCGACTTGAGGCGCCGGTATCACCTGTGGCGACACGCCACGGGCATCGGCAATCCCGCCCGAGCAGCCAGGGCATGCGGTCCGCACGATATCGTTCCGGACGCGCCCAGGCGGACCCGTTACGCCAGTCCGCCCCCTTGAGAGCTCGCCCGATGTGTCGGGCAGGCGTCATGCAGGCCGGAGATCCGGCCTGGAGACTAGGAGAACACTGATGGCGAAGCACACTGTCACTGTCACCGACAACGCCACCGGCAAGAGCGTGGAGTTTCCGGTTCGTGAAGGGACGCACGGCCCCGGCGCGGTCGACATCAAGACGCTGTACCAGGAATTCGGCCTCTTCACCTACGACCCCGGCTTCACCTCCACCGGCAGCTGCCGCAGCGACATCACGTTTATCGACGGCGACGAGGGCGTGCTGCTGTACCGGGGCTACCCCATCGACCAGCTGGCGGAGAAGAGCTCCTTCCTGGAAGTTTCCTACCTGTTGATGAATGGCGAACTGCCAGGCAAGCAGGAATTGGAGGCGTTCACGGGTTCCATTACCCGGCACACCATGGTGAACGAGAGCCTGAAGAACTTCTTCAATGGCTTTCACTACAACGCGCACCCCATGGCCATGCTGACTGCCGTGGTGGGCTCCTTGTCCGCGTTCTATCACGACAGCATCGATATCAATGACCCGGAAAGCCGGGAGCTGTGTGCTCATCGCATCATTGCCAAGATGCCCACCATTGCGGCTGCCGCATTCAAGCACATGGTGGGCGAGCCGTTTGTCTACCCCCGCAGCCACCTGAGCTATTCGGGCAACCTGCTCAACATGCTGTTCTCGCGCCCCTCCGAGGACTACGAGATCAACCCGGTGGCCGAAAAGGCGATGGATCAGCTGCTGATCCTGCACGCCGACCATGAGCAGAATGCCAGCACCTCCACAGTGCGCCTTGCCGGCAGCACCGGTACGAACCCGTTCGCAGCCGTGTCCGCGGGTTGCGCTGCGCTCTGGGGGCCGGCCCACGGCGGTGCCAACGAGGCGGTATTGCGCATGCTCGAGGAGATCGGCGACGTGAAGAACGTTGCCAAGTACATCGAGAAGGCCAAGGACAAGGATGATCCGTTCCGGCTGATGGGCTTTGGTCACCGGGTCTACAAGAACTATGACCCGCGGGCGACGATCATCCGCAAGACCTGTCACGAAGTGCTGAACGCCATGGACATGGCTGACGATCCGCAGTTGGAACTGGCCATGAAGCTGGAGGAGATCGCACTGAAGGACGACTACTTCATCGAGAAGAAGCTGTACCCCAATGTAGATTTCTACTCCGGCATCATCTACAAGGCGTTGGGCATACCGACGCAGTTCTTTACCCTGATGTTCGCCCTGGGCCGCACGCCGGGTTGGGTGGCTCAGTGGATGGAAATGGTCGGCGACAAGGAGCAGCGCATCGGCCGGCCGCGCCAGGTGTACACCGGGGCGGCAAAACGTGATTACACCCCCTTGGATCAGCGCTGATCCGGGTAATCACGCGCATAAAAAAAGGCCTGGCTCCCGCCGGGCCTTTTTTTATGCGCGTCAAACAGTCAAACACCGGGGATCGGTGAGTTCGGCACGTAATTAGAGATGGGCGCCCGCGCTGAGACCGTCATCCGGGGCCTCCAGCAAAGCACGAACACGGCTGAGGTCGGCGCGGTCCATCGGTTGGCCATCCACCTGGCTCAGCGGCGCCTGGCGGATTCCCGTCCGGTCAAACACCGTGAGATCCACGGTCACATCACCCGCCACAAAACGGAACACCGGGAATACCGCCCAGGTGTCCCGGCCAACGCGGAAACGTCGCTCCGACGGTTCGAAGGGAACCCCCTCGTCCATCAGAAAAATGGCCACCTCCTCCGATGTGTCTGCAAACACGTGCAGGAGAACATCCGACCAGTCGCTGGCGGTCCCGTCCAGCACTGGCCCTACCAGCCGGGGACGGAAAGCCCGGAAAAATCGCATGGCCTCCGCAGCCGCCTCCCGCAACCGCCGCAACTGGTCCGGCTGGGCGTCACTCTTGAACAGGCGCTGATACTCGAGCAACGCTTCCTGTATCTCCTGGTTCCGCGGCATGTTCTGCGTTCCCGAGGCGCCCAACCGGTCGGCCGCCTTGCGCTTCGCCAAGTAGAAGTCACGCACCCCCTCCTCGGCCATGATACGAGCCGCTTCCTGGGTCAGCATCAGGCGCATGCGCTGATCTCGAGGGGTACTGGATGATTTTGCCATGATTCAGAACAGCGCCCGCTCTCCAGACCCGTTGCCGCTGCCGCTGCCACTGCCCCCGCGGCGCCCGCCGTCTGAATCGCGCTCCGGCACGTGATCCTGGTGGAAGGTTTCAAAAATGGCCCGGGGATTATCGGCACTGGTCACCAGGCCCGATTCCGGGTCGATGCGGACCGTGACCATGCCCGACGGTCGCGGCAGGCCGGTTTCCGGCACACCGTCCAGGGCCACACGCATATAATCCATCCACATGGGCAGGGCTGCACGCGAGCCGGTCTCCCCCGGCCCCATGGAGCGCGCCTGATCGAAACCGACCCAGGCCGATGTCACCAACTCGCCGTTGTAGCCCGCAAACCAGGCGTCATGCAGGTCATTGGTGGTGCCGGTCTTGCCGGCCAGGTCGTCCCGCCCCAGCGCCCGCGCGGTGCGGGCCGTGCCGGAGCGGATCACATCGCGCATCATGCTGGTCATCAGGTAAGCATTGGCCGGCTCCAGGGTGCGTTCGGCGGGTCGGTAGCGCGGCACCAGGCCCGGCTCCCCCACGTTGCCATCAGCGACCGGGGTCAGCGCAGCACCCTGATCATCCAGCTCAGCGCAGTCATCGCAGGCCAGCGTAGGCACAGCCTGATACACGAACTCGCCACGATCATCGAGTATATGACTGACCACGTAGGGTTCCACCCGATAGCCGCCGTTGGCGAATACCGCGTAACCGGCGGTAAGCTCGAGAGGCGTCACTGAGGCGCTGCCGAGCGCCAGAGAGAGGTCGGCCGGCATACGCGAGGAATCAAAGCCGAACCGATCCAGGAAGGTCACCGCATAACGTGCACCAATATCACGCAGCACCCGGATGGACACCAGATTGCGGGATTGCGCCAGGGCTTCCCTAAGGCGCGTGGGCCCGTAGAAGCGGCCACTGTAGTTCTCGGGGCGCCAGGTGGTTTCCAAGGCATCGTCTTCAAAAACCACCGGGGCATCATTGACAATACTCGCCGGCGTGAAACCGCGCTCCAGGGCTGCGGAATAGATAAACGGCTTGAACGCCGAACCCGGCTGACGCAGTGCCTGGGCAGCCCGATTGAACTGGCTGTGCCGGAAGTCGAAGCCGCCCACCAGAGCCTCAATGGCCCCGGTACGGGGAGACAGGCTGACCAGCGTTCCCTGAATATCCGGAATCTGGGCCAGGCGCAATCCGTCGTCCACTTCCCTGAGGCGCACCAGATCTCCCGGCTCCACAACCTGGGACACGCGCTCCGGCGGGCTGCCGACCACAGCCTGGGACACCCATGGGCGCGCCCAGCGCATCTGCTCGAACGGCAGGTCCACTTCCTCACCCGCGCCCAGGTAGAGACGCGCAACTTCCGCATCGTCATCAACGGCCAGCACCAGCCCCGGGCTCAGCACGGAGACCCGGGGATGCTGCCGCAGTAGACGATCCCATGCATCAGGACCGTCATGGGCGCTCAGATCGTACTGCGCCTCCGGTCCGCGATAGCCGTGTCGTTGATCATACGCCAGCAGGTTCTGGAGCACCGCGTCGTTGGCCGCCCGCTGGCGTTCACCGCTGACCGTGGTGTAAACGCGATAACCATCCTCATACGCGGCCTCGCCATACAGATCCACCGCCAAGGCCCGGGCCATTTCCGCCACATACGGCGCGTGCAGGCCGGGGCGTGCCGTACGCAGCGATGCGGTAACCGGAGCGGTACTGGCCTCGGCAAACTCTTCCTGTGTAATGTAACCCAGTTCAAGCATCCGCCGGAGCACATAGCCACGTCGCTGTAACGCGCGTTGCGGATTGCTGATCGGGTTGGCGGTGGACGGTGCCTTGGGCAGGCCGGCGATCATCGCCGTCTCCGCCAGGGTCAGTTCCGACGGGGGCCTGCCGTAATAGATGCGGGATGCCGCACCGATACCGTAGGCCCTTTGCCCCAGGTAGATCTTGTTCAGGTAGAGTTCCAGAATCTCTTCCTTGCTCAACTCCCGCTCGATCTGGAACGACAACAGGATCTCATTGAGCTTGCGCAGATATGTCTGCTCCCGCCCGAGAAAGAAGTTGCGCGCGGTCTGCATGGTAATGGTGCTGCCGCCTGGTCCGATCTCACGGTGTTGGGCCAGGTAAACGACGGCACGCGCGATGCCCACGGGGTCCACCCCATAATGGGTGAAGAAGCGTTCGTCCTCTGCGGCGATAAATGCCTGCTTCATGCGCTCCGGCACCTCGGCGTAGCGCATGGGCTCCCGCCGGTAGTCGCCAAACTCAGCCATCAACTCCCCGTCCGCACTGAATACGCGCAGCGGTTGCTGGAAGCGCACATCCCGCAATGTGTCCACTCCCGGTAGTTGCGGCGAGAGCACCAGATAAAGCCCGCCGGCAGCGATGGCCCCGAGCAGAAACAGGGACAGCAGGGTGGCCAGCAGGTAGGCCAGAATACGCGGAATGCGGTGCATGAATACCGGACCTGTCTTCGGTGGAGTTTCGGTATGATGGCCGCGTCTAAGGAAGCGCGGTTTTTGCCGATTCTGTCTACGCGATCTCGTTCTTTCGCAGTATAAAGGCATATACAGGACAGAACGAAGCACTTGAAGTTCCGCTTCACCCCAACCGCCTTTGCTCTGTACGATGTAAGGCGACAGCGCGAGATTCGGGGGTGTTGCCAGTCGGCGGCACAGCGCTGGAACCGAAGGTAATTTCGTAGTAGATTCAGCTAACCGTTAAAAGTACAAGGAAAAAGCCCGTGGGACTGTTCAGGAAGAAACGTCCACCCGTCCTGGGCATTGACATCAGTTCAACCGCAGTGAAGTTGCTGGAACTGAAACGTCAGGATGGGCGGCTACGGGTAGAGAGCTACGCTGTGGAGCCTCTGCCTGCCAATGCAGTGGTCGAAAAGAACATCACCGATCTGGATGCAGTTGGTGAAGCCCTACGCAAGGCAGTGAAGCGCTCGCAGTCCAAACTCAAGACCGCGGCGCTCGCCGTGCCTGCGTCGGCGGCCATCAACAAGGTCATCAATCTGCCCGCCGATCTCGGCGAGGACGAGTTGGAAGCCCAGATCCAGCTCCAGGCCGACCAGTACGTACCCTACCCTCTGGAAGAGGTGAATCTGGACTTCCAGGTCCTGGACACCGCGCCGGACAACCCCGGTACGGTGGATGTGCTGCTGGTGGCTTCGCGCTCTGACAATGTGGATGCCCGGGTCGACGCCTGTGAAGCCGCGGGACTGACGCCTGTGGTCATGGACGTGGAAAGCTACGCCACCGAAAACGCGTTCGGCCTGGTGGCAGAGGAACTGCCGGGCAAGGGTGTGGATCAGACTGTCGCCGTGATCGACATCGGCGCCACCATGACCACGCTGACCGTGCTTGTGGACCGGGAAATCAACTACACGCGGGAACAGGTCTTCGGCGGGCGTCAGCTCACCGAGGAGATTATGCGTCGCTATGGGCTGTCGTTCGAGGAATCCGGTCGAGCCAAACGCCAGGGCGGGCTGCCTGACAGCTACGAGGAAGAGGTTCTCGGCCCGTTCAAGGACGCCATGGCGCAGCAGATCTCCCGTTCACTGCAGTTCTTCTTCGGCGCCAGTCAGCACGGCACGGTGGACTACATTGTCATGGCCGGCGGCTGCGCCTCGATTCCGGGCATTGACGATCTGGTCCGTGAACACACCGGCACCCCGACATATATCGCCAACCCGTTCGTGAACATGGCGGTGTCATCCCGGGTGCGCCCGCAGCAACTCGGCGAGGACGCCCCCTCGCTGCTGATCGCCTGCGGCCTGGCGCTGAGGAGTTTCGACTGATGAGTACCCGCATCAATCTGCTCCCCTGGCGTGATGAGCTCAAGAAACAACGCCAGACCGAGTTCTACGTGATCCTCGCCATCGCAGCCGCAATTGGTCTGGCGGTCTGGTTCGGCGGCCGCTCGTATCTGAATGCGGAAATCCAGCACCAACAGCAGCGGAACAACATTCTGCAACAGGAGATCCGCCAACTGGATCGACAGATCTCCCGTATCCAGGACCTGGAGCGCACCCGGGAGCAGCTGATCGCCCGCATGGATGTGATTCAGGAGCTGCAGGAAGGTCGACCCCAGGTCGTGCACCTGTTCGAGCAACTGGTGACCACTCTGCCCGACGGCGTGTTTCTGGAATCCGTCCGGCAGCGAAGCGGCAACATCACGATCACCGGCGTAGGTCAGTCCAATGCCCGGGTATCCAGCTACATGGAGCGGCTGGACGCCTCGGACTGGCTGACGGACCCGAACCTGGACGTGATTGAAGTCCGGGACCGGGAAGGCGTCCGCGTCAGCAACTTCACCCTTCAGGTCCGCCAGACCAGCCCGCGGGCATCGGACAACGGGGAGGGATCCCGATGAAACTGCAGGGCGTTGAACTCAGCGAACTGGACTTCAACAACGTCGGCAGCTGGCCCGCGCTGATCAAGGGGATCGTCGCCGTCATCGTGTTCGCAGTGGTGGTCTTCCTGGCCTGGTACCTGAACTGGAACGACATGATGAGCCAGCTTGAACGTGTTCAGGCCCGCGAGCCGGAACTTCGCTCGGAATTCGAGCTCAAGCAACGCCGGGCCGCAAATGTGGAGGCCTACGAAGAACTGCTGGCCGAGATGGAGGACGAGTTGGAAGACCGCCTACGGCAGTTACCCAGCCGCGTGGAGATCCCACGCCTGCTGTCCGACATCTCCCAGGCCGGGCTTGGCGCGGGTCTTGATTTCGAGCTGTTCCGTCCTGGCAGTCCTGTTCAGCGGGAATTCTACGCTGAACGGCCGATCGAGATCGCAGTGCGGGGCCGTTATCACCAGTTCGGCGAGTTCATCAGTGAAGTCGCCAACCTGCCGCGCATCGTGACGCTGCACAACGTGGAAATCACACGGGATGGCGGCGATCGGCTGGCGATGCGCGCGGTGGCGCGTACCTACTGGTACCTGGACGACGAGGAGGCAGCGCAATGAAGACAAGACGCTGCACCCTGCACACCGGTGGTGTTGGTCTGTCCGTGCTGCTGGCTGCGGCACTGCTCACCGGCTGCAATCAGAGCACTGACGATTTGCAGGCCTACATCCAGGAAACCCTCCAGCGCTCCGCACCGCCGCCCGAGCGCTACGAGGCGCCCCAGGACCTGCCCAGCCACAGCTACCCCCGGGACCTGGACCGCGACCCCTTCAACCGGCTGAGCTTTGCGGAGCCACGGGCCGAGGAGGTGGCCACCGGGCCACGCCCTGATCCGGACCGCCGTCGTGAAGAACTGGAACAATATCCACTGGATGCCCTGCGCATGTCGGGGATCCTGGAGCAGAATGATCAGCGCTGGGCACTGATTCGCGACCCGAACGGCACGATCCATCGGGTCAGCGAAGGAAACTACTTGGGACAAAATCACGGTCGCATCGTCACGATTACGGAACGATCAGTCGAATTAGAGGAACTCGTGCGTACGGGTGAGAACCGTTGGGAACATCGGGCCGCCACCCTGGCATCGAGGGAGTAGAGAAAGGGAGTCAACAACAATGACCATGCTCGCATCCAACGGCACGCGCCGCCAGACCCCGGCCGGGACCACCGCCCGGCGTCTGCTGTCCGGCCTTGCCGTGGCAGTCGCCAGTTCGGTCTGGGCCGCATCGGCACTGGCCGAGAATGTACTGCGCGATATCAGCTACTCCACGCTGCCCGGCAACCAGGTCCAGGTGTCCCTGGAAATGGAGAGTCCGCCGTCCACACCCAGCAGCTTCACGATTGATGATCCAGCACGGATTACTTTCGACTTTCCCGACACACGCAATCAGCTGTCAGAGCGTTCGCTGCCCATCGGCATCGGGCTCGTTGAAGGGGTATCCACCGCAGAGGCCGCAGGGCGGACCCGTGTGGTGCTTCGGCTGTCGCAAATGATGGCGTATGACACCGAGGTGGATGGTAATACCCTGCATATTTTCCTGCGTGATCAGGGTACGCCAGCCACACAGCAAGTGCGTGCCGACTCACCGCGTGAACAAGCGGCCGAGGCACCTCGTCGGCAGGATCCGGCACCCGCCGAGACTGCACCGACAGCATCAAACGAGTTGCGGGATGTGGACTTCCGCCGCGGTACCGACGGCTCCGGCCAGGTCATTATTGAGCTGTCAACGCCTGACGCCCCGGTGAGCCTGCGGCGGGAAGGCGGGCGCATCATTGCCCGCATTCAGGGAACCCGAGTGCCCGACCGGCTGCAACGGCGGCTTAACGTCGTCGACTTCGCCACGCCCGTGGAAACCATCGAAACCCGCCAGGATGGCGGCGATGTGCGGATGACCATTGCCCCGTCCGGTGACTACGACTACCTGGGCTACCAGACCGGTAACACCTTCGTAATCGAATTCCAGCCACTGACCGAGGCCGAGATCGCCGAGCGGGAAGAGCAGGAATACACAGGCGACCGGCTCTCGCTCAACTTCCAGGACATTGAAATCCGCGCAGTACTGCAGTTGATCGCGGATTTCACCGGGCTCAACGTGGTGGTCAGCGACTCCGTCACCGGCAACATCACCTTGCGCCTGCAGAACGTGCCCTGGGATCACGCCCTGGACATCATTCTGCAGACCAAGGATCTGGACAAGCGCATCCGGGACAACGTAATGCTGGTTGCGCCAGCTGAGGAAATCGCCGCTCGTGAGCGTCGCGAGATGGAAGCCCGTCGCCAGACGGAGGAACTGGCCCCGGTGCGTTCCGAGTTTTTCCAAGTGAACTACGCCAAGGCAGGCGACGTGGCAAGCCTGCTCCGGTCAGAGGACGCCTCGCTACTGTCTGAGCGCGGTACCGTGACCATCGATGAGCGCACCAACACCTTGATCGTACGGGATACCGAACAGAATCTGTCAGACATCCGCGGCCTGTTGAATCGCTTGGATATTCCGGTCCGCCAGGTGCTGATCGAGTCCCGCATCGTGCTGGCCAATGATGACTTCAGCCGGGAACTGGGTGTGCGGTTCGGTGCCAGCAGTCGGGATGATAGCGGTGACCGCCGCCGTCGAGTGGGCGGCACTCGCGGCGGCGGCCTGGTTGAAAGCGGTAGCGGTGTCACCCGAGATGGCTCAGAGGGAATGCTGGTGGACCTGCCAGTCAACAACCCCGCCGGCGCCGTTGGCCTGGCAGTGGGGCGCATCGGTGACCGCATGCTGCAGCTGGAACTGTCGGCCATGGAAACCGAGGGCCGGGGCGAGGTGGTCTCCAGCCCGAGGGTCATCACCGCGAACCAGGGAACCGCACGGATCCGGCAAGGCGTTGAAATCCCCTACCAGGAGGCCACCGCCAGCGGCGCGACCAGCGTATCGTTCCAAGAAGCGGTGCTGGCACTGGACGTCACGCCACAGATCACGCCTGATGATCGCATCATCATGGATCTGGAGGTCAGCAAGGACACCGTGGGACAGATTTTCCAGGGGGTGCCCAGTATCGACACACAATCAGTAACCACGCAGGTTCTGGTAGACAATGGGGAAACGGTGGTGCTTGGCGGCATCTATGAACGTGAGCGCGGCCAGGAAGTCAGCCGAGTTCCCTTTTTCGGATCATTGCCTGGCGTGGGCTGGCTGTTCCGCACTACACGGAATGTTGACGAGAACAGCGAATTGCTGATCTTCGTCACACCACGCATCCTCAGCGAAAGCCTCAGTGCTGGCAGCGCCCGCTGACGGATACCGCGGCGTTCCGCTTACGAAGGGCCCCGCTGGGGCCCTTCGCTTTTCCCAGGGCCGGGCCACTATGACAACCTTAACCGCCGCTTCGCGGATCGATTCCGTAAAAGGCAGTGCGTTATGATTACGTCTCGGGGCATGCCCGGTTTCACGCGAGAGGATGACTGCCTCAGCCACGCCTTCAATTTACGGAATATCAATGAACGCAGCCAGACGCATCATCCTCATCGGCCCCATGGGGGCGGGGAAATCCACCATCGGACGTCGCCTGGCCCGGACGTTGGGTTTGCGTTTCGTGGACAGCGATCAGGAAATCGAACGTCAAACCGGAGCCGATATTCCGTTGATCTTTGAACTGGAAGGCGAGGCAGGCTTCCGGCGACGGGAACAGGCCATGCTCGCGCAACTGACCGAGGAAGACGGTATCGTCCTCGCGACCGGCGGAGGCGCCATACTCAGCGCCGAGAACCGTCATCATTTGCGTAGCCGCGGCCAGGTGGTCTATCTCGAAACACCTGTGGATGAGCAATTGCGCCGCACGCGGCACGATCGGAACCGGCCACTGCTGCGGACCGACGATCCCCGTGCGCGACTGGAGGCCTTGATGCAGGAGCGCGAGCCACTCTACCGGGAGGCTGCCCACCTGATCGTCAGCACGGCCCACGGGTCCATTGCCACCGTTGTGAAAACCATCGTGGATGGGCTGGAACGCCTGGAGACCGATGCAGATGCAAACGCTTGATGTGGCACTGGGTTCACGCAGTTATCCGATTCATATCGGCACGGGCCTGTTGGGCCAGGGTGCGTTAATCCGCCCACTGCTGCGCGCCGGTACAGCACTGATTGTCACCAATGAGACCATCGCCCCTTTGTACCTGGATGCATTGCAGACAGGGCTTGGCGACGCCGTCCGGCAGGACGTGGTGGTTCTGCCGGACGGTGAGCAGCACAAGCAGCTTTCCACCTGCATGCAGGTGTACGATCGGCTGCTGGAGCAGCGCCACGACAGAAAAACCACCTTGATTGCCCTGGGGGGCGGTGTAGTCGGCGACCTAACCGGCTTCGTGGCGGCCACGTATCAACGCGGCGTCGACTTCATCCAGGTTCCCACCACCCTGCTCGCCCAGGTGGACTCCTCCGTGGGCGGGAAGACGGGAGTCAACCACCCCTTGGGCAAGAACATGATCGGTGCTTTTCATCAGCCGCGCTTGGTACTGGCTGATACCGACACCCTGGCGACCCTGCCGGACCGGGAACTGGCTGCAGGCATCGCCGAAGTCATCAAGTACGGCCTGATCCGGGATGCCGACTTCTTCTCCTGGCTGGAAGATCACATGGACGCGCTGGTAGCGCGCGACCCTGAAGCCATGGCCTATGCCATCCGCGTGTCCTGCGAGGTGAAGGCGGACGTGGTGGCCGAAGACGAGACGGAACAGGGCGTGCGCGCCATCCTCAACCTCGGACATACCTTTGGCCATGCCATTGAGACAGCCACCGGGTACAGCAGCTGGCTGCATGGCGAAGCGGTAGGGACAGGCATGCTCATGGCGGCCTGCATGAGCCGGGAGCTGGGCTGGCTGGATGAACGCAGCTACCGGCGGGTGGAAGCGCTGATCCTTCGTGCGGGGCTGCCACAACACCCTCCGGCCAATATGACCCCGGCACAATTCATGGAACTCATGGCCGTGGACAAGAAAGCCGAGGCGGGCCGCCTTCGTCTGGTGCTACAACAAGGGATCGGGGACGCCGTGGTCACGGCCGACTTCGACCCCGGCGCCCTGGAGCGGACGCTGGGACAGTTCACCGATTGAGGCGGGTACGCTCATGGCGGTCAGCAAACACCCAAGACCACTTGCCCCTTATGCGCAGGATCCGGAACGCAGCGGTGGCCGCCGGCGTCACGAACCGGCCCCCACCTGGCGCAGCGAGTTCCAGCGAGACCGGGACCGCATTATTCACTGTTCCGCGTTCCGGCGCCTGGAATACAAAACCCAGGTTTTCGTCAATCACGAGGGCGATCTTTTCCGAACACGGCTGACGCACACGCTGGAAGTCTGTCAAATCGCCCGGACCATCGCACGGGCCCTCGACCTGAACGAAGATCTCACCGAGGCCATCACACTAGCCCACGATCTGGGCCACACGCCATTCGGCCACGCCGGCCAGGATGCCCTGAACACCTGCATGCGGAATTACGGCGGCTTCGAGCACAATCTGCAGTCCCTGCGCGTCGTCGATGAACTGGAGCAACGCTACGCCGGGTTCGACGGTCTGAATCTCACCTTTGAGACCCGCGAGGGCATTCTCAAACACTGCTCTGCCAACAATGCAAGAGAGCTTGGAGAACTCGGCCGCCGTTTCCTGGAACGTACCCAACCCAGCCTGGAAGCCCAACTGGCGAATCTGGCGGATGAACTCGCCTACAACAGCCACGATGTGGACGACGGCCTGCGTGCTGGAATGATCAGCGTGGAGCAACTGGAGGAATTGGGCCTGATGGGTCGGCTGTTCGGCCAGGTGCGCGCGGCGCACCCGCATCTGCCCCATCGCAGAATGGTCTATGAGGCCGTGCGCCACATGATCGGTGATCAGGTGGCGGATGTCATCCGTACCGCATCAGCGTCCCTGGAAAGCGCCGCGCCCCCTGACGATGCGGCGGTACGGCAGCACCCGGAACCCCTGATCCGGTTCAGCGAGGCCATGCAGGCCGAACATATTGAACTGAAGCGCTTCCTGTTTCGCGCCCTATACCGTCATCATCGCGTGTACCGGATGGCTGAAAAGGCCAAGCGCACCGTCACGGCCCTGTTTCAGGCGCTCCTGGATGACATTGCGCTCATGCCCCCGCAACAACACCTGCGTACTGAAGCACTACAGGAGGCCCATGGCGAGCTGGGACGCGCCCGCGGGGTGGCCGACTACATCGCTGGCATGACTGACCGCTATGCCATCGACGAGCATGAACGTTTGTTCAACCCCAGGCGACTGACCTGAACGCCACAATTGATGACACCGCTCGAAAGTGTCCGGACGCTCTAGTAATATCGGATTCAGCATGGCTAATTGGACCGGTGCTGCGCACCCGCCTCAGGAAAGGAGAAACAACAACATGGCTTCCAAAAGCATTTCTGGTCACAGCAGGTCACGTACAGGACTGCTGGCAGTTGGTATCGCTACAGGTATGGTGCTTTCCGGCAACGCGGCGGCCGACAGCCGTTTCCAGGGTGTATGGGCTGGCGCGCAAATCGGCTGGGCGGGCTACGACATCGAGACCAGCGAGCGTGACGGGGACGACCGTGCCAAAAACGAGGGACTTGCTGCCTCAGGCGTCAGCGCGGGATTCTTCCTCGGAACCAGCACCGTGCAGAATGGATGGTATCTTGGCTTGCAGGCCAATGTGCACATGAATGATGCCGAGTTCCAGTCCAGCGCCTCGGAACCAGGCTTTCAGATCAGCGTTGACCTGGATGTCAAGGAAAGCTACGGGCTGGATGCCCGTATTGGCCGCCTAGTTTCTGACAATGTCCTGTTCTACGGCCTGCTGGGCTATCAGTTGACGAAGGTTGAGGGTCGGGTGTCGGCCACCGGTATCGGTTCGCTGGACGACGATGACACATTCGGCGGAGTCCGCGGCGGCTTTGGCGTGGAATACGTCACCGACAACCGTGTGTTCACGCGCATGGAATACACCATGACCCTCTATGGGAGCGAACGTCTGGAGTTTTCGGACGGTGTGGATACCTTCTCCGTCCGGGCCGAGCCCCAGGCCTCTGCCATTCATCTGGGCATGGGCTACCGCTTCTGAAACCCTGTTGGGCCGCCCTGCTGGCGCGCGGCGGCCCAATGCGCGCCACTTCCCAAATCTTTCCATGGTCTAGACTCATAGTGTTCCGGTGAGACACGGTCTCGGTGTGGCCGCGTGTGATTGAGTCACCCTGCCGTGTGTGAACACCTGTCCACGTCCAAGACGTTGGTCTCCCGGGCTACGTGGTCGGGCCATGCAATCGCCACCCGCTGCTGCATCCAAGCCCAAGGCTTGCGCCGGGCCCGCCCGAATGGCATCTGTGACGGTCAGGGGCGCCTCCCGTGGGTAGCGGAGCCAAGACACAATCCACGCTTTATCGTCCCGCTTTCGAGAGAGGCAGCTGCGGGTTCGGGTTGATCGCGCAGATGGATGGCGTCCCCAGCCACTGGGTGCTGGAAACCGCGATCCAGGCGCTACAGCACCTGACCCATCGTGGCGCTGTAGCGGCCGACGGGAAGACCGGTGACGGCTGTGGCCTGTTGATAAAGCTGCCAACAGCCTTCCTTCGCGCCGTTGCCACGGAGCAGGGCTGGATATTGCATAGCCCATTCGCTACGGGCGTCACGTTCCTGAGTGGCGACAAGGGGCTGGCGGAAACGGCCCGGGGTACGCTTAACAGGAACCTGGAGCAGCAGGGGCTTGGCGTCGTGGGCTGGCGACCCGTACCCACCGACCCGCAGGCCTGCGGCGAAGAGGCATTGAAGACCCTGCCCCGTATCGAACAGGTTTTTGTCAACGCACCACCGGCCCTGCCTGGCGCGGATTTCGAGCGCAGGCTGTTCATTGCCCGACGCCTCACAGAGAAGGAGCTGGAGGCAACCGACCCGGAGTTCTATATTCCCAGCCTGTCCTCGCAAGTGCTGTCCTACAAAGGACTGGTCATGCCGGAGAACCTGCCTGTGTTCTATCCGGATTTGCGGGACCAGCGTCTGGAGACCGCCATCTGCGTGTTCCACCAACGCTTCTCCACCAATACCTGGCCACAGTGGCGACTCGCCCAGCCGTTCCGCTTCCTCGCCCACAACGGTGAGATCAACACTATCCAGGGCAACCGCAACTGGGCGAATACGCGGGCCGCCGTGATGCGTACGCCACTGATTCCGGACATGGCGGCTGTCGCGCCACCGGTGAACACCGAGGGGTCGGATTCCTGCAGCCTGGATAACATGCTTGATCTTCTTCTCGCCGGGGGGGTGGACATATTCCGCGCCATGCGCCTGCTGGTCCCCCCCGCCTGGCAGAATGTGGACGACATGGATGCGGATCTCCATGCCTTCTACGAGTATCACTCCATGCACGCCGAACCCTGGGACGGTCCCGCCGGCATCGTGCTCACCGATGGGCGTCATGCCGCCTGTGTACTGGACCGCAACGGCCTTCGGCCCGCCCGTTACGTGATCACCCGCGATCGCCACATCACGCTGGCATCGGAAATCGGCGTCTACGATTACGCGCCGGACGACGTGGTCAGCAAGGGACGCCTGAGGCCGGGCGAGATGCTGGCCGTGGACACAAGCACCGGTGAACTCCTGCTTCCCGGTGACGTGGATGAGCGCTTAAAGAAACGCCGCCCCTACAAGCAGTGGCTGGCCGAGCACCAGCGCCGCCTGGAATCCACGCTGGAGGAAACCGAACTGGAGGATGACGCCGCAACCATCTCAGCAGATCAACTACCCATCTACCAGAAGCTGTTCCATCTGAGCCTGGAGGAAAGCGACCAGGTCGTGCGCGTGCTCGCCGAGGCCGGGCAGGAAGCGGTGGGCTCCATGGGCGACGACACGCCAATGCCCGTACTCTCATGTCAGGAGCGGGCACTGTACGACTATTTCCGCCAGCAGTTCGCCCAGGTCACCAATCCGCCCATCGACCCGTTGCGTGAGCAGATCGTCATGTCCCTGGAGACCTGCTTTGGGCGGGAGCGCAATATCTTCGAGGAAACAGAGGATCACGCAC
>SLCE01000029.1 GCA_007125985.1 Ectothiorhodospiraceae bacterium
CCACCGGCATGCCGATATCACCGGGCCTGGTCCTTCCGGATTCCGTGATCCCGGGCCGATCAGTCATTGTTCACCCTGGCTACGGATCTCGGGTGGCGAAAACGCCTTCACCGACACCGCCGGCCCTGAATACAACTCGACATCCACCAGGCACGACAGCGCACTGGGGCCCTGGGCCAGCCGTGAGGTGCCGTGATCCGGCGTCAGCACATTGGGATTGCCGTGCAGACAGGAGATATCCAGACCCTCATCCTCGGGCGGGTCATACCAGGCGCCGGTGCTGATCTGCAGCACGCCGGGTCGCACCGCGTCACTGATCACCGCTGAGCCCAGACAACTCCCCCGATCATTGAAAAGCCGCACAAGGCTCCCTTCGCTGATATCGCGGAGCGCGGCATCATACGGATGAATCATCACCGGTTCCCGCCCATTGATTTTCGCGCTGCGGCTATGGCTGCCATGGTCCAGCTGGGAATGCAGCTTGGTGGCCGGCTGATTGGAAATCAGATGCAGCGGGTGGCGCGCGTCATCCGCGCCCAGCCATTCCTGCGGCTCCTTCCAGAACGGGTAGCCAGGACATTCCTCATAGCCGTAGCCGGCCACCGTCTCGGAAAAGATCTCGATCCTGCCGCTGGGCGTCTTCAGCGGGTTGCGCGCCGGATCCTCGCGGAACGCCCGCATCATGATCTTGGGCTGATCCGGCGTTTCCGTGCGAAACCAGCCCTGCTCCTTGAACCTCTCGAAATCGGGCAGCTCAATCCCGTTCATGGCTGAGCGCCGCCGGGTCTCCGCATACAGGTGCGCCAGCCAGGCCGATTCGTCACGTCCTTCGGTGAAGGCCTCGCGGGCACCCAGCGCCTCGGCCAAATCCGTGAAAATGTCATAGTCCGACCTGCTCTCGCCGACGGACTCGATGGCCTGCTGCATGTAGATCAGATACGGCTCGCGGGTAGAGGCCGCGATATCGTTGCGCTCCAGGGTTGTGTTGGCAGGCAACACAATGTCCGCGTGCCGGGCCTGCGGATTCCAGCACCATTCGTTGACGATGATGGTGTCCGGCTTCTGCCAGGCGCGCCGCATGCGCACCAGGTCCTGATGGTGATGGAAGGGGTTGCCACCCGCCCAGTAGATCAGGCGGATATCCGGATAAGTGCCGGTCATGCCGTTGTACTCAAACTCCGCACCGGGGTGCAGCAGCATGTCCGTGATCCGCGCCACGGGGATAAAGCGCCGCACCGGGTTTTGCCCCTGCGGCAGCGCCGCACAGGGTATTCCCCGGTAGTGATCACCGATGGCGTTCATGGCACTGTAGCCGAAGCCGATACCGCCGCCGGGGGTGCCGATCTGCCCCAGCATGGCGGCCACGGCGATGGCCGCCCAGTAGGGTTGTTCGCCGTTATCCTGGCGCGTCAGCGACCAGCTGACGGAGATCATGGTGCGATGGTGCGCCATGGCCGATGCAAGCGCGCGGATACGGGATGCGGGGATGCCAGTGCGGGCCTCTGCCCAGGCCGCGTTCTTCGGCACACCATCCACCTCGCCGCGCAGGTACGGCAGAAAGCGCTCGAACCCCACCGTGTACCGTTCCAGAAATTCGCGATCAGCCAGTCCGTTCACATCCAGGGTATGAGCAATGGCCAGGAGCAAGGCAACATCGGCACCAGGACGGATGGCCAGCCATTCGTTGGATGCCCCGTCCGGCAGATCCGAACGCACCGGGCTGACATTGATGAATCTGACACCGTTCTCGGCCGCCGCGAGTATCCCCTGCCGCTGAACATGGCGCCCGACGCCGCCGTTCGTGATCTGCCCGTTCTTGATGGGCACCCCGCCGAAGGCCACGAACAGTTCCGTATGATCGCGGATCACATCCCAACTGGTGGCGCCGTTGATGAACGGCATGAAGTCGCCGAGCACGTGCGGCAGCGTCACCTCCGCCGCAGCGTAGCTGTAGGTGTTTACCGATGCGGTATAGCCGCCAATAGTGGTGAGAAACCGCTTGAGCTGACTTTGTGCGTGATGAAACCGTCCCGCGCTGGACCAGCCGTAGGAGCCGCCGTAAATGGCCTCATTGCCGTAGCGGGAGCGCACACGATCCAGTTCACCCGCCACGAGTTCGATGGCCTTCGGCCAGGACACCTCGACAAAGGCATCGCGGCCGCGGCCGCCGTCCGCGCTCCCCGGACCCCGCTCCAGCCAGCCACGGCGGACCATGGGACGCCGGATCCGCAGCGCGTCATCCACCGTATCCACCAACCCCTGACCGATGGGTGATGGATCCGTATCCTCCTCGAACCCGGTCAGTGCGGCGACACGGCCATTTTCGGTCTGCACCCGGTAGGTGCCCCAATGGGTACTGGTGAGTGTGCCTTTCGGGGACTCGGCCCTTTTCATGCTGCAAGCTCCTGGCAACGGACGCCCGACTATCACAGCATAAAAGCTGGCCTATAGGCGATACCAAGGAAGTGCTGATCTATTTCCAAGGCACTCTGCGGAGCCTTTCAGGAAGTTTCGGACAGCATGCCTTCCCGCACCCAGGCCCGGAACTCACCGATGGGTAATGGCCTCGCATAAAAGTAACCCTGTGCCAGTCGACAGCCGAGGTCTTGCAGGGTCTGTGCCTCTGCCTCGGTTTCAATGCCCTCGGCAATCACCCCGAGCCCGAGTCCGCGTGCCGTCACCATCAGTCCCTCCGCGATGGCGTGCCGCGCGCTGTTGTCGTTGATGCCGTTGACGAAACTGCGGTCCATCTTGATGTAGTCCAGTGGGAGGGACTGCAGGTGGATCAGCGACGCATGCCCCGTACCGAAGTCATCCAGTGCCACGGCAACTCCCAATTCCCGCAGCGCGGCAAGCATCCGGGATGCGTCCTCCGGATTCGTGAGCGCAGCGGTCTCGGTGATTTCAACGGTCAGCCGTTGCGGCTCCACCGCGGGGTAGCGGGAAAGAAAGCCCCGGACCTCCTCAATGAACCTGGGATGCAGCAGATGCCGGGCACCGATATTCACGCCAACCCGCGGCGGCGCATCACTGCCCCAGCCGCTGAGCACACGCAGCGTCTCATTCACCACCCAGTTGCCTATGTCGCGGATGTCCGGCGCCCCCTCGGCAGCGGGGATGAAGGCGCCTGGAGGCACCAGGGTGCCGTCACGGCGGCGCCAGCGGAGCAGTGCCTCAACGCCGGCAAGCTGCGGGCGCGGCGTGTCCAGCGTGACCTGGGGCTGGTACCACAGTTCGAATTCATTCTCCGTCATGGCCAGCCGCAGTTCCGCCAACAGCCCCTGCGGTACGTGTCGATCGGCATCCCGGTCCGGGTCATATATCCAGCAGGACCCGGGGCCCGCATGGCGCGCACGGCCGACAGCCAGGGTCAGTTCCCGCTGATGGTCATTGAAGCGCGTGTTCGACGCCATACGCGTTGCACCGATGGCCGCACTGAGCGCCAGCGCGGTGCCGTTGACGCGCAGTGGCTGCGCGATGGCGCGCTGGCAAGCCTCCGCCACGGCCAGGCCCGATGTCTCCGCCGCCGTTACGGCCAGCAGAAACTCATCCGCTCCGGAACGCGCTACCAGGCCGCCCCCGCCTGCAACGGTCTGCAGCCGCTGCGCCACCGCTTGCAACACCGCATCACCCAGCGCTTCACCACCCCCGGCATTGAGGGCACCGAAGCCGTCCAGATCCACTTGCAGCAATAACCAGTCCTGCGTCTGCTGTGCCCGTTCCAGCGCCTGTTCGAACCCCGCCCGGTTGGGTATCCCCGTCAACGGATCCTCCAGGCGCACCCGCTCGATATCACGGCGACTGCGCGCCTCGGCTTCACGCAGGGCGATCCGGTCCAAGCCCACCTGCACCAGGCGGCCAAGGGCACGGAAGGGTTCCAGGCCGATCTCGTCGAAGTAGCCTTCCCGGTCGGCGTAGACCAGCGTCAAACCCCAGTCGCTGCGATTGGGCAACTGAAACGGGAGCGCCAGCACGGCGCGCACGCCTGCATCGATCGCGGTCCGATGCCAGCGTGCGACACCGGGAATCAGCCGTTTCAACGGCGGCAGGCTGCTGGGGATGTTCTGGATCACCGGCTCCCCGCTGCCCAATGCCTCACGCACCGGGCCGCGCATCATCACCGCCGACTTGTTCACCACCAGCGCTTCGCCGTAATCCCGACGCGGCCCGGCACAATAGCTGGGGCGGATCTCCTCCGCGTCGGGGTCGCCGATGTAAAACCACGCCAGCTTGTAACGCGCGGACGCATCGACCAACAGATCCGCAAAACTCTGCAGCAGCGTATCGGCGTCCGATTCCGAGTCCAGGCGGACCACCGCCTCCACCAGTGTCTGCGACAACCGCTCAAGTTCACGCTGCTTGGCGAAGCCTGTGTGCCCAGCGCGCACCGCTCTGGCCGCGGTGTCCACCATGTGATCGCCCCCGAAAAACGGCTCACCTGAAGCCTGTTCTTGTCTTCGGGGCAGTGTGCCACAGGCCTCGGCGCTGTGCCGCCATCAGGCCTTTTTCTGCTCCTTCGGCCGCAGCACCGACCCGAGCACCATCAGACCGGCGATGATCAGCACCAGGGCCATAACCGGCAGCTGAATACCGGCCAGCCCTGCGGTGCCGGAAATCAGGGCCACGCATCCGGCCAGCGCCCAGAAGCCGTCCGGCCGCAACGCAGCCCGCCAGCGCACGAACTGTTCGGCCAAAAGCACCACACCGACACCCGTCAGCACCGCATACCAGCCCAGCCCCAACAGCCAGGCGGTGCCCGCCCAGATCATTGCCACACCGAGGGAAGCACGGTCCCATTGCCGGTGGATGCGACGCTGCTTGTCGGGGAGCGCCTCGTTCGTCTCACGGATCTGCTGTTTCTGATTCTGCATGGTCTTGTCTCCTTTATTACACGGCAACCCGGCGCAGCGGCGGCTGCACACCGTAGACGCTCCAGCGCCACAACCACTCCACCGGACCCATGTAAAAATGGCGAAACCACGCCGGTGCAATGCCGAGCAGCAGCGCCCAGACAACACCAACCACCAGCAATTGCTCCAACCGATCAGCCTGACCGAACGCCCCCAGGCCGTGCCCGTAAAACACCAGCGTGCATATCAGGCTGCTGAGCAGATACGCACTCAGCGCCGCACGCCCGACACAAGCCAGTCGCGCCACAAGGCTGGGCAGCACCCCGTGTTTGATGACCAACAGCGCACCGCAGACCCAGGCCAGCGCCAGCAACGGTGTCGCCAGATGATTGAACAAGGCACCCAGATACATGACCCGCCCCATTTCCCAGCCGGCCAGCTGGTTATGAACCACACCCACAAACACGATGGGCAAACCGACGGACAGGCACACCAGCATCAGGCGTCGATACCTGCGCGCCGACCATGCGCCGGACAGCAACCCCGATTTGTAGGCCGCCATGCCGGCCAGCATCAGCGCCAGCACGCGCCAGGCCTCTTCCGTGGGGAACACGACAAGGTGCATGGTCAGCGCGTCCGGCACCCGTTGCTGCATCTGCGCAAGCCAGCCGCCGCGGTAGGCCGCTTCCTGCGCGGCAATCACCTCCGGGGCCGGCTGCCAGTAGAGATCAGCCATCTCCTGGTAGGCCACCTCGGGCATGACCTGCAGCACCGCGGTCATCAGCAGCATCCAGACCACGGGGATTGCGTAGAACACCGCGGCCAGTACCAGCAGCCTGCGAACCGATCCGTTGCGGAACAAAAAGGCAAACAAGCCGACCACCGCGTAGATCAGGAGGATGTCTCCGTACCAGATGGCGTAGGCGTGGACGGCCCCGATGACGGCCAGCGTTGCCATCCGACGGCGATGCCGTCGCCAGGGCGCAATGCCGGCGGCATCGGCGCGGTCCGCCATCAGTACCAGGCCGGCGCCGAACAGCGCGGCGAAAAGCGCCAGGAATTTGCCATCAAACGCCACATGAGCGATCAACCAGACCCACCACTCCCGACCGGTCAGCGGGCCCAATGCGGTAGGATTGAGATAGGCGGCGGAGACCATGGCAAAGGCCTGGATGTTCATGACGAGGATGCCAAGTACGGCGAACCCGCGCAG
>SLCE01000012.1 GCA_007125985.1 Ectothiorhodospiraceae bacterium
ACGCCTCCACCGGCATCGAGCCTAAGTCTTCCCCGGCTCGGGTGCGCACCGCCACTGCGTTCGCTTCCATCTCGCGATCCCCCACCACCAACAGGTAGGGTACGCGCTGAAGCGTGTGCTCGCGGATTTTAAAGCCGATCTTCTCATTTCTCAAGTCGGCCGCCGCGCGAAAGCCGTGTTGCCGCAGCGTTTTTTCCACTTCCCGGGCAAAATCCGCCTGTCGGTCGGTAATCGTCAGGACCACGGCCTGTTCAGGCGCGAGCCAGGTGGGCAGCGCCCCCGCGTGCTCTTCGATGAGAATACCGATGAAACGCTCGAAGGAGCCGAGGATCGCCCGGTGCAGCATCACGGGCTCACGGCGCGCCCCGTCTTCAGCCACATAGCTGGCGCCCAGACGGCCCGGCAGGGCGAAATCCACCTGGATAGTGCCGCATTGCCAGACGCGACCCAGACAATCCTTGAGGGAGAACTCGATCTTCGGGCCATAGAAGGCGCCTTCGCCCGGCTGAAGGCGAAACTCCAGCCCCTTGTTCTTGAGGGCTGTCTCCAGCGCCTCCTCGGCCTTGTCCCAGACGGCATCGGAACCGACCCGCTGCTCGGGCCGTGTGGACAGGGCGACGATAATCTCCTCGAAACCCAGTTCCCGGTAGGCGTGGTACAGCAGATCAATGAAATCTGAAACCTCGGATTGGATCTGCTCTTCGGTACAGAAGATGTGGGCATCATCCTGCACGAAGTTCCGCACCCGCATCAGCCCGTGCAGCGTACCGGACGGTTCGTTGCGGTGGCAGGAGCCGAACTCGGCCATGCGCAAGGGCAAATCACGGTAGCTGCGCAAACCCTGGTTGAAGATCTGCACGTGGCACGGGCAGTTCATGGGTTTGACCGCGTAGGTGCGCGCCTCGGATTCGGTGTAGAACATATCATCACCGAACTTCTCCCAGTGGCCCGATTTCTCCCACAGGCTTCTGTCCACCAGCTGCGGTGTATGCACTTCCTGGTAGTCGCGCTCCTGCAACAGCCCGCGGATGAAGTTCTGCAATTCCAGGTAGATGCGCCAACCCTTGTCGTGCCAGAACACCATGCCAGGAGACTCTTCCTGAACATGGAACAGATCCTGGGCCTTGGCAATACGCCGGTGGTCGCGCTTCTGTGCCTCCTCCAGCCGCTTCAGGTAGGCCTTCAGTTCCTTCTTGTCGCCCCAGGCAGTGCCGTAGATGCGCTGGAGCATCTCGTTGCTGGCGTCACCCCGCCAGTAGGCACCGGCCAGCGAGGTGAGCTTGAATGCCCTGCAGAAGCGGGTGTTGGGCACGTGCGGGCCCTTACACATGTCCACGTATTCCTGGTGGTAATACAGGCCCATGGACTCCACATCGGGCATATCCTCCACCAGGCGGACTTTGTAATCCTCACCCCGCTCGCGGAAGATGCGCAGCACCTCATCTCGCGGCGTGACCTCTTTGATCACGTCGTATTCCTGGTCGATCAGTTCGGCCATCCGCTTCTCGATCTTTTCCAGGTCGTCCGGATGGAAACCGGCGTCATGGCGGATGTCATAGTAGAAACCGTTCTCAATGACCGGCCCGATAGCCATCTGCGCGTCCGGATAAAGCTGTTTCACCGCCTGCCCCAGCATGTGGGCGCAGGAGTGGCGGATGATATCCAACCCCTCGGGGTCGCGCGGCGTGATGATCTGCAGTTCCGCATCCTGCACGATGAGATCGCAGGCATCCTTCAACTCGCCGTTGACCTTGCCCGCCAGGGTGGCTTTGGCGAGTCCGGGGCCGATGGATTCCGCCACCTGCATAATGGAGACGGGCTGTTCGAATTCGCGCTGACTGCCGTCGGGAAGGGTAATGATGGGCATGGCATCGCTCCACAGTGGTGACCCATACGAGAGGCCACGTGCATGTCAAAACGAAAAAGCCCCTCACGGGAGGGGCTTTCCGGTCGCCCTGAAAGGGCCGAATCTGGTAGGCGCGATTGGACTCGAACCAACGACCCCCACCATGTCAAGGTGGTGCTCTAACCAGCTGAGCTACGCGCCTGTCGAAACAGTGGCGGTATTCTACCGCGGGTGCCCGGCGTGTCAACGGGTTTCTGACCGAGCGTGCCGCCCGACGCGGCCTGACGCCTCGCCCGGTCAGCCCGGTTCCGGATACTGCTTCAGGTAACCGCGCATGCCCGGAACATCCACCCCCTCGGCGCCCAGCAACGGCAGCGAGAACGCGAGGCCCTTGAACCGCTGTTCCAATTGGAATTCGCGGTTCAGCCGCTCGGCGATTGATTTCGCCAGCTCCGGAGCGACGATCGTCAACAAAGCCCGCATGGAACCCCGATAAACCTGACGGCCGAAAATCAGGTGCTCGGGGAAATCCAGTCCCCGCCCATCGACCAGGGTGAGGCCATGGGCACCCAACTCCCTGGCCCGCGCCATGGCTTTGTCTTCCAGTTCAGCAGCAACGAACACAACCAGCATCACCGCCTCGTGTCCTGCCTCCCGACGCTCCGTGCCGGGTGGCAGCCCCTGCCCCGAACGCTGTTCAATGGCGATACAGCAGGCGACGCCATGCGCATGCTCACCGAGGCGCAATTCCGAGGCAAACCGCCGCAGCAGTTCCAGCCCACGCTCGGTTTCCAGCAAGTACAGCCATATGGATTGGCGACCTTCAGCGGTGATACCAAAAAATCCAGGCAATTCCCGCGAGCTGACTCCACGCGCCGGGATCACCGACATGGCTTCGCATCCGGATGCGCCGGCCACCTCCCGTGCCACTTCTTCCAGCTCCGTCGAGACGATCAGGGCGAGCAGGCTTTCGGACATGACAACCACTCCCTGTGAGCTATGGCCTCATGCTACCGGAAGCAGCCGGAAGGCGACCAGCCATCAGACCGCCTCCACATCCGGGCGGCCAAGGGCGTGTCTTTCCAGCCGGCGGATCTCATCCCGGAGCCGTCCCGCCTCCTCGAATTCCAGGTTGCGGGCGTGCTCGTACATCTTCTGCTCCAATTCCTTGATGCGCTTCACGGCCTGAGCCGGCGTCATGTTGCCGTAGGCGGCACCCTCCTCGGCCATCCGGCGGTCGCGGGTGCGATTGGACACCCAGCTGCCATCACGCTGCATCACATCGGCCACAGCCTTACGGATACCCTGCGGGGTAATACCGTGCTGTTCGTTGAACGCCACCTGTTTCTGGCGCCGGCGTTCGGTTTCGTCGATGGCCCCGCGCATGGAATCGGTGATGCTGTCGGCGTATAGAATGGCCCTGCCGTTGACGTTGCGGGCCGCGCGCCCGATGGTCTGGATCAGGGAGCGGTTGGAACGCAAAAAACCTTCCTTGTCCGCGTCCAGAATGGCCACTAGAGAGACTTCGGGGATGTCCAGCCCTTCCCGCAGCAAGTTGATGCCCACGAGCACGTCAAACTCACCCAGCCGCAGGTCGCGGATGATCTCCATGCGTTCCACGGTATCGATGTCCGAATGCAGGTAGCGCACTGCCACATCATGCTCGGTCAGGTACTCGGTAAGATCTTCGGCCATGCGCTTGGTCAGCGTGGTGACCAACACCCGCTCACCGGCTTGCGCGCGCAGAGTGATCTCAGACAGCAGGTCATCCACCTGCGTGGTTGCCGGCCGCACCTCCACTTCCGGGTCCACCAGGCCGGTGGGCCGTACCACCTGCTCCACCACCGCCGCGGAATGCTGGCTCTCATAGGGGCCGGGCGTGGCAGAAACGAACACCATCTGCGGCGCGATGGCTTCCCATTCGTCGAAGCGCAGCGGACGGTTATCCAGTGCGGAGGGCAGCCGGAAGCCGTATTCCACCAATGTGGTCTTGCGCGCCCTGTCCCCACGATACATGCCGCCGATCTGCGGGACGGTCACGTGGGATTCATCGATAAAAAGCAGACAGTCACTAGGGAGATAGTCAAATAGGGTGGGCGGCGGCTCACCCTCCTTGCGCCCTGACAAATAGCGGGAATAGTTCTCGATACCGTTGCAGTAACCCAGTTCCTGCATCATCTCGATGTCGAAACGGGTGCGCTGCTCCAGACGCTGCGCTTCCAGCAGCTTGCCCGCATCGCGCAATTGCTCCAGCCGCCAGCGCAGTTCGTCCTTGATCTGCTCAATGGCGTCGAGAATCTTGGCGCGTGGGGTCACGTAGTGCGTCTTGGGATAGATAGTCAGACGCGGCACGCGGCGAAGCACTTCGCCCGTGAGCGGATCGAAATAGCTCAGGGCCTCCACTTCGTCGTCGAACAGTTCGATGCGGACCGCTTCCTCGTTCTCTTCCGCGGGGAAGATATCGATCACCTCCCCACGCACCCGGTAAGTGCCGCGTCTGAGCTCCATATCGTTACGGGTGTACTGCAGTTCCGCCAACCGACGCAGCAGCCCGCGCTGGTCGATCACGTCACCCTGCACCAGATGCAGCACCATGTTCAGGTACGACTTCGGATCACCCAGGCCGTAGATGGACGACACAGAAGCCACGATAATAGTGTCACGTCGCTCGATGATGGCCTTGGTGGCCGACAGCCGCATCTGCTCGATGTGCTCGTTCACCGAGGCATCCTTCTCGATAAAGGTGTCCGACGACGGCACGTAGGCCTCGGGCTGGTAATAGTCGTAGTAGGAGACGAAGTACTCCACCGCGTTGTTCGGAAAGAAGTCCCGCATCTCACCATAGAGCTGGGCCGCCAGCGTCTTGTTGGGCGCCATCACGATGGCCGGTCGCTGCAGCTCCTGAACAATGTTCGCCATGGTGAAGGTCTTGCCGGAGCCGGTAACCCCCAGCAGGGTCTGGTGCCGATGGCCTGCGGCGATGCCGGACACCAGGCTTTCAATGGCCTTTGGCTGGTCGCCGGCGGGCGTGTAGGCCGACTGCATCTGGAAGCGTTTGCTCATGGAGATTTTATGGCCGCTGCAATTTGAACTATCATGTCGGGCTGGATGCGTAGCGGGATCCGGGCGCGGCTTCGGCCCGCGCTGGTCTCGCACGACACCCTTTCACTCGATGATCGGAGGCTCACTTGGACATCAAACTCGCAGACCGGGTTCAACGCGTAAAACCCTCTCCCACCCTGGCTGTCACCGCCCGCGCCGCTGAACTGCGCGCCGCAGGCAAGGATATTATCGGCCTGGGTGCCGGCGAGCCTGACTTCGACACCCCCGAGCATATCAAACAGGCCGCCATCGAGGCGATTCAGCAGGGGAAGACCAAGTATACCCCCGTGGACGGCACCCCGGAGCTGAAGAAGGCGGTACAGGCCAAGTTCAGCAAGGAAAACGGGCTGGACTACGAACTGAACCAGATCCTGGTCTCTGCCGGCGCCAAGCACAGCATCTACAACCTGATGTGCGCGCTGCTGAACGCCGGTGACGAGGTGGTGATCCCGGCGCCCTACTGGGTGTCCTACCCGGACATGGCCAAGCTCGCCGACGGCGTGCCGGTGGTGATTGAGGCCGGCCAGGATCAGCATTACAAGATCACCCCGGAACAGCTGGACGCGGCCATGACCGAGAAGACCAAGCTGGTCATTCTCAACAGTCCGTCCAACCCCACGGGCGTGGCCTACAGCAAAGCCGAGCTCCAGGCCCTGGGCAAAGTGCTTGCCGCCTACCCACAGGCGGTGATCATGACGGATGACATCTACGAGCACATTGTCTGGAATGACGAAGGCTTCGTGAACATTGTCAACGCCTGTCCGGAGCTGAAGGACCGCACAGTGGTGGTTAACGGCGTCTCCAAGGGCTATTCCATGACTGGTTGGCGCATCGGCTACGCGGCAGGCCCCGTGTCCGTGATCGGGGCGATGAAAAAGATCCAGTCCCAGAGCACCTCGAACCCCACGTCCATCGCCCAGGCGGCGGCCACGGCTGCGCTCACCGGCGACCAGGGCTGCATTCCGCCCATGCTGAAGGCCTTCAAGGAGCGCCACGACTTCGTGGTCAATGCATTGAATGACATGCCGGGTATCGAATGTCTGCCGG
>SLCE01000061.1 GCA_007125985.1 Ectothiorhodospiraceae bacterium
CTATCCGGAGCCTGTCGCCCACCTGATGGGCGAGGCCATGGCCGCCGCCGGGCTGCTCTCCTCCATCCTCAAGTTCAAGGGCTCCCTGATCCTGCAGATGCAGGGAGAGGGCCCTATCACCATGCTGGTGGCGAATGCCAGTCATGATCAGGGTATGCGCGCTGTGGCCCGTCTCGAGGACGACGACGTTCCAGCCGGCCCACTGGCCGAGCTGTGCCGTAACGGCTATCTGGCCATCACCATCGACCCGGAAGGCGATCTGGATCGCTACCAGGGCATCGTGAGCCTGGACACGCCAAGCCTGGCCGAAGCGGTGGACAATTACTTCAGCCAGTCGGAACAGCTGCCCACGCGTATCTGGCTGGCCTGTGATGGCCAGCGGGCTGCCGGGCTGCTGTTGCAACGTCTGCCCGGCGAGGATCCGCACGGCGATGCGGATGCCTGGAACCGGGCCGAGCAGCTTGCTTCCACAATCACGGATCAGGAGTTGTTGGACCTGGACAGCCGCGAGGTGATCCGGCGCCTGTTCCACGAGGAGACCATTCGCCTGTTCGACCCGGTGCCGGTGCGGTTTCATTGTTCCTGCTCCCGGGCGCGGCTGGCGGCGGCCATCGAGGCCATGGGGCGGGAGGAAGCGGAGAGCATCCTCCGCGATGAGGGCAGCATCCATGCCGAATGCGATTTCTGCGGGCAGGACTACCGCTTTGATGCCGTGGACTTGGAACAGCTGTTCAACGCCGGCGGCAGCCAGCCGCCGGGAGACACCCAACATTGAACTGCGGTACGGCTTCGCTCGTGCTGGTGCGTCCGGCGTAGGGGGCTAAACGCCACAGGCGTTTGCCACCAATCCGGCCGCAGGCCGGAAAGGGCGACCCGATTTCATGACGATGCTGCGTGCTGCCCGCAGACCGGGCATTCCGGGTCTTTCGGGACGCGTACGCGCTGCCAGTCGCCGGTGCGGGCGTCCCAGAGCGTGAGCCAGGTGCCGGTATCCTGGCCGAAGCCCGTGATCAAACGCATGGCTTCCACCGCTTGCAGACTCCCGATCACCCCTACCACCGGGGCCAGCACGCCGTTTTCGCTGCAGCTGAGGCGCTGGTCGTCACTGGGCGGGAACAGGCAGGCATAACAGGGGTGATCCGGCAGGTCCGGCCGGAACACCGCGATTTGCCCCTCCAGCCGGATGGCGGCACCGGAAACCAGTGGCCGTCCCGCAGCGACACAGGCCGCATTCACCGCGAAGCGGGTGGCGAAATTGTCGGTGCCGTCCAGCACCAGATCCACCTTCAGCACCTGCTCGATCAACGCGTCCTGGTCCAGGCGCCGTTGCAGCGTCGTGATTCCCACCTCCGGGTTCAGTGCCCGCAGCGTGTCTGCCGCGGATTCCACCTTGGGGCGGCCGATGTCCTCGCCGCTGTGGAGAATCTGCCGCTGCAGGTTGGAGAGTTCCACCACATCGTCATCCGCCAGCGTGAGATGGCCAACGCCGCCTGCCGCCAGATACATGGCGGCAGGCGAGCCTAGTCCGCCCATTCCCACCACCAACACGTGGGCGTCGGCCAGGGCCTGCTGCCCTTCCATGTCCACCTCGGGCAGCATGATCTGCCGGCTGTACCGCAGCAGCTGTTCATCGTTCATGGTGCGTCTCCAGGATACTGTCCCTCGCTGACCCGGGGCTGTCCGGCCAGATCGCGGTGGCAGATGACGGACGTGAAACCGGCGTCGTGCATCAGTGCCGTGACGGCGTCTGCCTGGTCGTAGCCGTGCTCCAGCAGTAGCCAGCCGCCGGGGTGCAGATGTGCCGGGGCTTCGGCGATCAGGATACGTAGCGCATCCAGGCCGTCCGGACCGGCCACCAGGGCCGGTTCCGGCTCAAAGCGCACATCGCCCTTCCGTAAGTGGGGGTCGTGCTCGGCGACGTACGGCGGGTTGGATGCGATCAGATGAAAGCGGCGGCCTGGCAACGGCTGCAACCAGTCGCCCAGCACCAGCTCCACCTGCAGACCACAGTGTTCGGCGTTACGGCGGGCCAGCGCCAAGGCGGAGGCTGAGCGTTCCACGGCAGTGACGGTACAGTCGGGCCGCTCGCTGGCCAGGGCCAGGGCAATGGCTCCGCTGCCGGTGCCCAGGTCGCACAGCGCCTGTTGGGCATGTTCCGGAACGTGGGTGAGGCAGCGCTCCACCAGCAGTTCGGTTTCCGGCCGGGGGATGAGCACATCCGCGCTGACGGCCAGCTCCAGGGTCCAGAAGCCGCGCTTGCCCAGCAGGTAGGCAATCGGCTCACCGGCCAGGCGGCGGCGTAACAGGGCGCGGATAGCTGCCTCATCATCGGCTGTCAGCGGCTGCTCCGGGCGGCTGAAGCAGAGGCTACGGTCGGCGCCCAGTACGTGGCAGCAGATGAGCTCCGCGTCCAGGCGCGGGCTGTCCGATGCCGGGGCCAGCCCGGCTGCCGCCTCCCGTAGCAACTCGCCGAGGGTCATGGTTCAGTCCAGCTGCCGGGCAGAGATGGAACGCTCTTCCAGCATCACCGGAATTCCGTCATCCACGGGGTAGATGCGCTCTTCGTTTTCGGTAATCAGGGCCTCCTTCAAGGCCTCGGTCACCGTTTCACCATCAGCCTGGGTCACCTTACCGGCGGCAATGGCCGCATTCAGTCTGGCCAGTTCGTTGCGGCTCATGGGGCGCACGGGGATGCGGGTCACAGGGCAGCACAATATGTCGAGCAGTTTCCGGTCCAGCGCCATGTCCGGTCTCCTGGTTCAGGCCCGGCCCGGGTGTGGCTACTGGAAGCAGCGGCCGGGCTTGGGCGGAAAACGAGTCGCCCCCATTCTACGTCAGGCCAGGTTGCGCCCGCGACCGGCCTGTATCACGGCTGCGCCGTGGTCTTTCCGGGCCAGTCCGGCTAACATGGTCGTTCATTCGATACATGCAGGTTGCCCGCTGGGCAGAGGTGAAACGAGTCATGGCTGATCCCGCGTCGATCGACACTGCCGTCGACAACATCAACGTCATCGCCCAGGAATTGTTGCCCACGCCGGAGGCAATTCACCGTGCGCTGCCGTTGACCGAAACGGCCCGCGATACCGTGCTGGTGGGCCGGCACGTGGTGGAGAGCATCCTGGATCGCCGCGACCACCGGGTGTTTCTCGTGGTGGGGCCCTGTTCCATTCATGATCTGGATGCGGCCCGTGAATACGCGGAGCGCCTGAAGCAGCTGGCGGACGAGGTCAAGGACACGGTGTTCGTGGTGATGCGTGTCTACTTCGAGAAGCCACGGACCACCGTGGGCTGGAAGGGGCTGATCAATGATCCGCACATGGATGACTCCTTCCGTATCGATGAGGGGCTGTACAAGGCCCGCGCCCTGCTGCTGGAACTGGCGGAAATGGGGCTGCCTGCGGCCACCGAGGCACTGGACCCGATCACCCCCCAGTACCTGTCCGATCTGATCACCTGGACGGCCATCGGCGCCCGTACCACGGAATCCCAGACCCATCGTGAGATGGCCAGCGGCCTGTCCACGCCAGTGGGGTTCAAGAACGGGACCGACGGCAGCCTGGAGGTCGCCATCAACGCGCTGCATTCCGTGGCACATCCGCACAACTTCCTGGGCATTGATGGGCAAGGGCAGTGCGCCATCATCCGCACCCGTGGCAACCGCTATGGGCATGTGGTGCTGCGCGGGGGCGGCGGCAAGCCGAACTATGACTCCGTCAGCGTGGCCTTGTGTGAGCGTGAACTGGCCGCCGCCGGGTTGCCGCTGAATCTGGTGGTGGATTGCAGTCACGCCAATTCCAGCAAGGATCCGGCGCTGCAGCCGCTGGTGCTGGACAACCTGGTGAATCAGATCCAGGAAGGCAACCGCTCTATCGTCGGCATGATGATGGAAAGTAATCTCAACTGGGGCAATCAGAAACTCACCGATGATCCTGCCGACCTGCAATACGGGGTGTCAGTCACGGATGCCTGCGTGGATTGGGAGACTACCGAGAAGTCAGTGCGGGACATGGCAGCCCGGCTGCGGGATGTGTTGCCGAAGCGCATCGCGGATCAGGGATGAAGGGAACCTGGACGGAGTTTTGCTATCAAACTTCGGCACTGATATAAAGAGCCTGATTCTGTTAACGCCTGCGACCAGTCACGTCATCACGATGTAACGGTCCTCAGGCAAGCTGACCCGCCACAGGATGGCAGGTTTCTATGACCGGGGGTGGAGCCCCTGAGGTGGCCAGGGCAATGGCTGCCGGCAACGGCTGGAGGAAACAGACATGGAACACAAACATGCCCTTCCGGTGAAGGACTTCGCGCCGTACCAGGAGCAGAGCGGCGAGGAGTACATGAGCGATGACCAGCTGGAGCATTTCAAGGAACTGCTCCTGGCTTGGAAACGCCAGTTGCAGGAAGAGGTTGAGCGTACCGTGCATCACATGCGGGACGATGCCACGAACTACGCCGACCCTGCAGACCGGGCCACCCAGGAAGAGGAGTTTGCACTGGAGCTCCGCACGCGGGACCGTGAACGAAAGCTGATCCGCAAGATCGATCAGACGCTGGAGAAGATTCGCAAGGACGATTACGGCTATTGCGAGCAGTGTGGTGTGGAGATCGGTCTCCGTCGGCTGGAAGCGCGGCCCACGGCCACCCTGTGCATTGACTGCAAGACATTGGAAGAGATCCGTGAAAAGCAACGGGTTGCCTGAACCCGCCTGATCACGGGATGGCGGCGGATTCGCCGGCCACCAACCGTCTCGGAAGGCCCGCCTTGGCGCGGGCCTTTTTCATTCCGGTCATCGGGTGATTCACTACGCATCACATTGGCGATAATGTTATTATGTTTCGTTAATGACGATGTCCCGTCGCTGATTCTCGCGCCTGAAGGAGAACCCGGTGGTCACACGCCTGATGTTTGCTTTGCTGTTGCTTGCCATCTGCGGGCCGGCGTTGGCCGTGACGCCCGTGCCGGTCACAGTGAGCGTGCCGCCACAGGCTGATATCGTTGCTGCCATCGGCGGGGACCGCGTGCGCGTCCAATCCATGGTTTCGCCAGGGCAGTCCACGCATAGCTTTTCTCCATCCCCGCGCCAGTTGCGCGCGCTCGAGGATGCTCGGGTCTACGTCAAGGTGGGCCATCCCGAGTACGTTTTTGAATACCAGTTTCTGCAAGTGCTGGAGGGGCGTGGCGAGCAGGTCCGAGTGGTGGATATGGCCGAAGGCGTGGATTTCCGCCCGCTGGAGGCTCATGGGCACGAACACGGGCATGATCACGACCATGGCCACGGACATGCTCACGGAGATACGGACCCACACCTCTGGGTTTCCCCGGCCATTGTCCGGGCGGCCGCACCCCGTATCGCCGAGGCGCTGGCGGCCACGGACCCGGAGGGTGAGGCTCTCTACCGTGAGCGCCTCAGGCAGTTCCTGGGCGAACTGGATGCCCTGGACCAGGAAATCCGCCAGCGGCTCGACGGCCTGGAGCAGCGCGTGTTCCTGGTGAATCATCCGGCATGGGGCTATTTCGCCGATGATTACGGTCTGGAGCAGATGGCCATCGAGGTGGACGGGAAAAACCCCACACCCGCGCAATTGACACGTTTCATCGAGCGCGCGCGAAGCGAAGGCGTTGAGGCGGTGTTCGTGCAACCGGGCTTCTCCCGCCGGAGTGCCGACGTGATCGCAAGGGAGTTGGGCATCACCATTGTCGAGATGGACCCGATGCGACGGGATTGGGCCGATGGCCTGCGAGCCTTCAGCCGCGCTCTGGCGGATGCCCTCTCATGAGCGTGCACCCGCTGGGAGCCGATTGCCTGCTGGAAGTCCGGGGTGTCCGCTTCGGCTATGATCGGGAAACCGTGCTCCAGGATGTGGATCTGCGTATTGGGCCGCGGGACTTCCTGGCCATCATCGGCCCGAATGGCGGCGGCAAGACCACGTTGCTGCGCGTCATCCTGGGGCTGGAGCAACCGTGGGCGGGAGAGGTGCGC
>SLCE01000177.1 GCA_007125985.1 Ectothiorhodospiraceae bacterium
TGCGCCCGTGCACCAAGCCGACACGGATCTCCGGGATCGCCTCGGTCAGCATGGCGGCCGTATCTTCTGCCGCCTCGGCCTGCAATTGGTCCGATTCCTCGATCAGCGTGCACACCCAGTAGGCCTGGCGTCCCTCGGCGCAGGCCTTGGCGATGCCCGCCACCACTGCATCACGCCGGTTGTCGGGCACGGCTACCGTGGTCACCGGGGTGCGTCCGGGGGGCAGTTCATCGATCACCGACACATCCAGGTCCGCGTAGGCGGTCATGGCCAGTGTTCGGGGAATGGGCGTGGCGGTCATGATGAGCTGATGGGGCTGGGCGGTATCCGACTGACCTTTTTCCTTCAGCGCCAGGCGTTGGTGCACGCCGAAACGGTGCTGTTCGTCCACGATCACCAGGCCCAGGCGCTGGAACACCACCTGCTCCTGGAACAACGCATGTGTGCCCACGGCCACGCCGCAGGTCCCGTCCGCCATGCGTTCCAGCATGTCGCGGCGGCGGGCTGCACTGAGCTTGCCGGACAGCCAGGCCACATCCACGCCCAAGGGCTCCAGCCAGGCACTGAAATTACGATAATGTTGCTCCGCCAACAGCTCGGTGGGGGCCATGACCGCCGCCTGCAGGCCGCATTCCACGGCCCGCAATGCAGCCAAGGCGGCCACCACCGTCTTACCGGACCCCACATCCCCCTGCACCAGCCGCAGCATGGGTTCACGCTGCGCCATATCGGCGGCGACCTCCTGCTCCACGCGTAGCTGGGCTCCGGTGAGCCGGAAGGGCAGCGCCTGCAGGAACGCGTTCACCAGGCGGCCATCACCGCGCAGCACCGGGGCGCCCCGCTGGTTGCGGAGTTGGAGACGCACCTGGCGCAGGCTCAGATGGTGCGCCAGCAGCTCTTCCATGGCCAGGCGGCGGCGGGCAGGGTGCGTGCCGTTCTCCAGGGCGTCCAGATCCGCATCAGCCGGGGGCGCATGCAGCTGCTCCAGCGCGCTCAGCAGGTCCGGCAGATCCTCTCCAGCCAATAGCTTTGCCGGGAGCAAATCGCGCAAACCACGACGCGCCATGGCCAGCGCCTGCTCCGCCAGGCGTCGCAGTGTGGTCTGGTTCACGCCTTCGGTGGCCGGATAGACAGGGGTGAGCCGGGCGTCGCTGACCGGCTCCTCCAGGCTGCCCACCGCATGGTATTCCGGGTGCACCATCTGCATCTGCCAGGCGTTCACACCGGGGCGCGCCTCGCCGTAACACTCCAGGACGCGCCCCTGGCGGAACTGCTGCAGCTGGTTCGGGAAAAAATGAAAAAACACCAGAGTAAGACTGCCGGTTCCATCGGAGAGCCGACACACGAGCCGCTTGCGCCGCGCCTGGGCCACCTCCGCCAGTTCCACCTGGCCACGGATCAGGGCGTGCTGGCCGGACTGCAGGCTACCGATGGGCACACGCCGGGTACGATCCTCATAGCGCATGGGCAGGTGGAACAACACATCACCCACGGTGCGCAGCCCAAGTCGCTCCAGTCGCTCAGCCAGGCGCAGGGCAACCCCGCGCAGGGCCGTCACGGGCTGCTCAAGTCCAGGACCAGCGGCGGTTGCCGGACGGCTGCGCGTTGTCATGGCTTTCCGGGCCAGCTTAGGCAGAGCCGGGAATCATAATGGCCTCCATTTCCACCTGCGCCCCCTTGGGCAGGCTATCCACGCCCACCGCGGCGCGCGCCGGATACGGCTCCTGGAAATAGGTGGACATCACTTCGTTCACCACACCGAAGTTGCCGAGATCTGTCAGGTAGATGTTGAGTTTGACCACGTCCTGCAGCTCACCTCCGGCCGCTTCGCAGATCGCCTTGAGGTTTTCGAACACGCGTTCCACATGCGCCCGGATGTCGCCCTGGGCGAATTCCATGGTCTCCGGATCCAGGGGAATCTGGCCGGACACATAGACGGTATCCCCCACCTGAACAGCCTGGGAATAGGGGCCGATCGCCGAGGGCGCCTTGTCGGTGCTGATGATCTTGCGTTTCATGGAAGGTCTCCTGCTCGCTCAATCACAACCTTACATAGTTCGGATCAAAAATTATCCGTAATCCGCATCAAAGGTACGTTGGGTATCCTGCGCGCTCAACCGTTCCACATCCGGAAACTGCAAAAACATGCACATTTATTGATTTGAACTTAGACAAGGCTTGCCTGTCTCATCTACGGATACGTTTGGAATGCCATTGAAGGAGCAATCATGATGTCCGACCGCAGCAATAATCCGAGCCGTCGCCGCTTCCTGAAAGGCACCGTACTGGGCATTGCAGCCCTGCCTGTGGCCGGGGCCGCGCTGCATGCGCCCAGGGCACGTGCGGATGAACTCCCCCGGCTGGAGGAGGATGACCCGGCTGCCCAGGCAGTCGATTACGTGCATGACGCCGCTGACATGGCCGATCATCCTGACTTCGAAGAAGGTCAGGTCTGCGCGAACTGCGGCCTGTACACCGACGAGGATGGTGAATGGGGCAAATGCTCGGTCTTCCCCGGCAAACTGGTTGCCGCCCAGGGCTGGTGTAACGTTTGGGTTCCTGAGAGTTGAACACCCGGCCATGTCAGCACAACGCCCCGCAGTGCGGGGCGTTTCTTGTTACGACCCCGTTCACGGCTTCTTTTCCAGACCGATGATGACCGGATCATGGTCGGAGGAACGCCAGGGCTGGTCGGCAGCCAAACCTGCCTTGCCGCCGCGGCGATCATAGGCAAGAAAAACGGGTTCATCCGCATTCACGTGCCAGACGGTAGCCCCCGTAACCCGACGCGCCAGAGCCGCGTTGCCAAACGCGTAATCCAGCATCCCGGCCTCACCACGAAACACGTAGCTGTACTGACGCTCCGGCGGCAGGTGTGCGGCCACAAGATTGACGAAGCCCGCATCCTCCAGGGTCCTGACGGGATCCTCGGCCGCGTAACTGTTGAAGTCTCCCAGCAGCGCAACCGACTCCACACCGTGTGCCGTGCTTTGCCTGTCCGCGAATGCGAGCAATGCCCGGGACTGCCGCGTGCGTAGCTCGTTCCAGCAACCCTGGCCGCGATCCACGTCACCGCTCTCCGGGCACCCGGTCTTGGCCTTGAAGTGCACCGCGGCGGCGAGGAACGGGGCTCCGCCATCGCGGGGCCGGAACACGGCCGCGACTGGTGTTCGGTTATGGGCACGGTGCTCATCAGCAAGCACCGGCGTCAGCGCTTCCAGTGCCTGCGGCCGGTAGACCAGGGCAACGCGAATAGCATCACTACCCACTTGATCCGGGCCGTCGAGTCTTCGGTAGGCCCGGTCCGCCGGCAGTGCCTCGTTCAGGCGCCGGAGCAGATCGTCCAGCACGCCGGGACGATTCTCCAGTTCCATCAGAGCCAGCAGGTCCGCATCCAGCCCCTTGAGGGTGGCCAGCAGCTTGCCGCGTTGGCGCTGCAGCGCCTCGCGGGAATCGGCACCGCGCTCGCCCAGCGTCAGGAAATAATTCTCCACGTTCAGGGTGGCCAGACGCAGACCGGACAGGGGCTCCGGCAATTCAGGCCGCGGGTTTCCCGATTCGAAAACCACCGGGCCCACCGGATGCACACGCCAGGCGTCAAAGGCATGCACCAGGACCCCCTGCAACTCAGTCACGGTATCACCGGACCGTCGCGTTCCATGGTCATCCAGGTAGGGGATCGGGTCGGGGTTACTTCGGTAGCTGCCGTCATCCAGCACGATCTGCCGGAGCAAGGCGTCTTCAGGCCCGGAACGGGTGCGCAGCAGGCGTTGTTCTGCACTGAGCGCCAGACTGCCAAAGCGCCCCAGTTCGTAGTTCCCGGTGACCACCAGACCCTGGGGGAAATCCACCAGCAGCCCGTGATAGCGCTCCAGCGAGTCCCGATCCACCGGCAACTCCAGCGCAGCCGGCTCCGGCACGCCAGGTTCGCCGCAGAGGCGCAAGCGGTCGACGCGCCGCAGCTGCGGCCAGCCCCGGTATTCATCGAACCGGGCTTCCACCTGCACGCGTACACCGGGCTGCAGCGTTTCCCACTGCGCATCAGGCAACGCCGGTGCGTAAACGAACAGGCCGCTGTCCAACTCCTGGCCACGGCCACGGGACTGGATGAAAAACCCGTTCAGGCCGTCACGCCCCGGATACACGCCAGTGACCACGCCCCCGGTATGCACCCGCGTCCCGGTGGGTGGCGGACTACTGCCGTCATGGCCGAGCACTTCAGCAAGTGGGATCTCAACCGATTGGTCACAGCCGCCCTGGGCCGACTGACCGAAAAGCAGAAAACCAAGGAGAGAGAAAAGCAGCGCGGCCGGCCAGATCAGCGGCCGCAGGCGGCGTCCATTGAGCTGTTTCAGTGCATCCATGCGTCAACCCTATGATTCGATGGCCGGGCCGGCCGTTCTGCAGTCAGAACCGCGCTTAGCCGCGTACGCGGGCGATTCTAAGTACTGAACTCAGCACCCGCACGCGGCGCATGATGCGGGCCAGGTGCACTCGGTCCCGCACCGCCACGGTGAAGTTGATGGTCACGATCATCCCTTCGCGCTCATCCACCGAGACATTGACGATATTGCCTTCCGTTTGGGAAATGGTGGCTGCCACCTCGGCAAGCACCCCGCGTTGGTTCACCACATCCACCCGGATAGGCACCGTGAACTCGCGGTCGACATCCTGCTCCCACTGGACGTCCAACCATTTGTCCGGGTGCTTGCGATACTCCTGCAGGTTCTTGCAATCCTGCAGATGAACCACCACGCCGCGCCCCGAGCTGGCGAAACCGATAATGGGATCCCCGGGAATAGGGTTACAGCACTTGGCGAACGTGACCACGGCCCCCTCGGTGCCCTTGATGGTCAGGGGCTCTGAACCGTTGACCTGCTGGTCGCCGGAATCCTCCACAACTCCGGCCAGATGACGGGCGGCCAGCCAGGGCATGCGCTTGCCCAGGCCGATACTCTCCAGCAACTCGTCCACGGATTCCGCACCCAGGCTCTCCAGTCCCTTGTCGATCGCGGCCTGATCCAGCGTCTCCAGATCCGCGCCCAGGGATTCCAACGCCTGGTTCAGCAGGCGCCGCCCCAGGCTGGCCGCTTCTTCATGGCGCAGGTTTTTCAAGGCATGCCGGATGGCGGAGCGTGCCTTGGCGGTGACCACGAAATCCAGCCATGCCGGATTGGGCCGTGCTCCCGGGGCCGTGATGATGTCCACGGTCTGGCCTGTCTGCAGCGGCGTCCGCAGCGGCACCAGGCGTTTGTCCACACGGGCTGCCAGGCAGGTATCGCCGATGTCGGAGTGCACGGCATAGGCGAAATCCACCAGCGTGGCGCCCCGGGGCAATTCCATGATCTCGCCTTTCGGCGTGAACACGTAGACCTCATCCGGGAACAGATCGATCTTGACGTTTTCGATGAATTCCAGCGGATTACCCGCGTTGCGCTGCATCTCCAGCAGGTCCTTGACCCATTCGCGGGCGCGGGCCTGGGCGGTGTTGGTGCCGAGTTCGCCGGTTTTGTAGATCCAGTGCGCGGCCACGCCCATCTCGGCCACCCGGTGCATTTCCTCGGTTCGGATCTGCACCTCGATCTGCACCCCCTGCGGCCCCCATAGGGTGGTATGCAGCGACTGGTAGCCGTTGCTCTTGGGGATGGCGATGTAGTCCTTGAAATAGCCCGGCACCGGTTTGTAGAGGCTGTGCATCACACCCAGGACGCGGTAGCAGGCGTCCACGGCGCCGGTGATGATACGAAATCCGTGCACATCGAAAATGCTGTGGAAGCCGCGCGGCTCGCCACCGGTGTTCTGCATCTTCTGGTAGATACCGAACAGGTGTTTTTCGCGCCCCTCCACGTCTGCCTCGATGCCCGATTCGCGCAGCCGTTCTTCCAGCGCGTTTTTCACCTTGCCCACCAGTTCCTTCTGGTTCTTGCGGGTCTTGCGCACCTGATGCTTGATGACCCGGAACCGCATCGGGTACATGGCGGCAAAGGCGAGGTCTTCGAGTTCGATACGGATGTGGTTGATGCCGAGGCGGTTGGCGATGGGGGCGTAGATTTCCAGTGTCTCACGGGCAATGCGGCGGCGTTTGTGGGGCGGCATCACCCAGATGGTTCGCATGTTGTGCAGGCGGTCTGCCAGCTTCACCAGGATGACGCGGATGTCCCGCGCCATGGCCAGCACCATCTTGCGGAAGTTGGCGGCCTGCGCCTCGGCCTTGCTCTCGAACTTGATCTGGGTGAGCTTTGAGACGCCGTCCACGAGTTCGGCGACATCTCCGCCGAAATCCCGCGCGATCTGCTCCTTGGAACTGGGCGTGTCCTCGATCACATCGTGCAGGATGGCAGAGACCACGCTCTGGTAGTCCATCCGCATCTCACCCAGTATGCGCGCCACCGCCAACGGATGGGTGATGTACGGCTCTCCGGAGAGCCGGCGCTGACCTTCGTGCGCAGCGGCACCGAACAGGTAGGCATCGTAGACAATCTTGACCTCATCCGGCTCAAGATAGGATTCCAGCAGCGAACAGAGCTCGCTGACCTTGTGACTGGGATCCACCCCGGCATAGGCTTCCGGGGGTGCCACTTCCGCTCGTGCCACGTGCGCCTCCGCGATCAATTCTGCGGCGGCTCCTGTTCTGCCGCCTGCTCGGCCTGGGCCTCTTCCACAGCCAACTGCATATCCATCATGTCGTCCTGAAGGATGCCGGCGTCCACGTGGTGCTCCGCGATCTCGCGCAGGGCCAGCACAGTGGGCTTGTCATTCTCCAGCGGCACGAAGGGCTGCGAACCATTGGCGATCTGGCGGGCACGTTTCGATGCAACAAGCACCAGTTCAAAGCGGTTCGCGACGCGATCCAGGCAATCTTCTACGGTTACTCGGGCCATGATTCACTCCGGTCCAGAAAACGTTTTCAATTTCTTAGCATACAGGAATTTCGCACACGCGTGGTGCTGTGCAACATAATCACGCACCACAGCGGTGCAAAGCCAGAGCACAACGGGATAAATCAGTGCTTCCTCAAGACAGCAGGTTGTCCAGAATATCCCGTAGCTGCTCCTTTTGTGCAGCATAACGCAGCCGTCGCGCCTGCACGATGGACACCAACTCTTCCAGCGCTTCATCGAAGTACTCGTTCACCACCAGGTAGTCGTATTCCCGGTAGTGGGACATTTCATTCACCGCCTCCCGCATGCGGCGCTGGATCACCTCATCACTATCCTGCCCGCGGGCCCGGAGACGTCGCTCCAGTTCCTCCAGCGACGGCGGCAGGATGAAGATGGAGATGGCTTCCGGCATGGCGTCGCGCACCTGTTGCGCCCCCTGCCAGTCGATTTCCAGGATGACGTCATTACCGCAGCGCAGCTGCGCCTCCACCTGTGCCCGCGCCGTGCCGTAGCGATTGCCGAATACCTGGGCATACTCCAGGAATTCGCTACGCTCAGCCATGCGCTGGAACTGCTCGGCGTCCACGAAACAGTAATGCTGACCATGGGTCTCGCCGGGCCGTTGCGGGCGAGTGGTGTGTGAGACGGACAACACCATGCCCGGCACCCGCTCCACCAGCGCGTTCACCAGGCTGGTCTTACCGGCCCCGGACGGGGCGGAGATGATATACAGCGTTCCGGCCATACCTACTCCAGGTTCTGGATCTGCTCACGCATCTGTTCGATGAGCACTTTCATATCCACTGAGACCTGGGTGGACTCCAGCGCCGCCGACTTGGAACCCAGTGTGTTGGCCTCGCGGTTCAGTTCCTGCATCAGGAAATCCAACCGGCGGCCGATGGGCTCCTTCCTCTCCAGCACGCGGCGGATTTCCTCCACGTGGGTTACCAGCCGGTCCAGTTCCTCGTCCACATCCATGCGCTGGGCGATGTACACCAGCTCCTGCTCCAGTCGACCGGGGTCGGCCGGCTCCGGCAGCTCCGCCAGGCGCGCCTCCAGCCGGGCCCGGAGACGCTCGCGGATGGCCGGCAGATCGGCGCGCAACTGTTCGGCGAGTTCGGCCAGGCGGTCGGCGCGCTCACGGATCATGTCGGCCAGGCGGTCACCTTCCCGCTCCCTGCTCTGGACGAAGCCGTCCAGAGTGTCGTCCAGCAATTGCATCATGGCGGCATGTACCGGGCCCATGTCGCGCGCCGGCTCCGTCATGACCCCTGGCAGGCGCAACAGCTCCGCCGGCGAGAGCGGCGCCGCGGCTTCGCCCAGCCGCTTACGTAAAGCCTCGGCGGCAGCAATGAGCTGATCCGCGTAGGCCCAGTTCAGTTCCACGGTCGCGGCGCCGGTACCGGCCTCGAAGCGGATCCCACACTCCACCTTGCCCCGCCCCAGCCGGCCGGAAATTCGCTCGCGCACCTGACCTTCCAGTTGCCGCAGGTCTTCCGGCATGCGCAGGGAAACATCCAGATAGCGGTGATTCACGGAGCGCAGCTCACAGGACAGTCGGCCCCAATCTTCTGTGCGTTCCCGACGCTCGAACGCGGTCATACTGCGCGCCATGGCATGCGCCCTTCCATCGCTTGGGGAAAGCGTTCGATGATAACGCGTTCCCGGATGCCCGTGAAACAGCCATGGTGCCTGCTGGCCCGCACATTCAGGCAGAATGAAGCCACAGGCAACACCATCACAGCCAAGGGACTTTCATGGCCACAGACACCTCGATTTCCGCTGAATCAGCCCCGGACGACGCCAGCGCCCCGGCCTTGGAGACCATGCAGACGACATTCCAGCGCCAACGGGCCGCGTACGCCGCGGCACCCTATCCCACAGCCAGCGCCCGCCGGGACGCCCTGGCCCGGCTGAAGGCCGCGCTGCTGCGCCACCAGGACGCCCTGGTGGCTGCCGTGGACCAGGATTTCGGCGGCCGCGCCCGACAGGAAACCCTGACGGCGGACATCATTCCAACCCTGAACAGCATCCGCCACACGCGGCGGCACCTGAAGCGTTGGATGCGCCCGCAACGACGCTGGCCGCACCCGTTGATGCAACCGGCCGGTGCCCGCATCGAATACCAGCCACTGGGCATCGTGGGGGTCATGGTGCCATGGAATTACCCGGTCTTCCTGTCCCTGGGACCACTGGTCTGCGCACTGGGGGCCGGCAACCGGGCGATGCTCAAGCTGTCCGAGTTCACTCCGGCGGCCAACCAAGTGTTGCAGACACTACTCGCGGAAGCCTTCGATGCCGATGAAGTGGCAGTGATCCTGGGTGATTTGCCCGTGAGCCAGGCGTTCTCGCAGCTGTCGTTCGACCATCTGTTGTTCACCGGCTCCACAGCCGTGGGTCGCAAGGTGATGGCCGCCGCTGCGCATAACCTGACGCCGGTCACACTGGAACTGGGCGGCAAATCACCGGCCATAATCGACCATGACGCCCCCATGGCGCCGTCGGTGGAGCGTTTGCTGTTCGGCAAGCTGGTGAACGCAGGGCAGACGTGCATCGCACCGGATTACGTGCTGTGCGTCACGGACCGGGTGGACGAACTGCTGTCGGCCATCCGGCACACCACGGCGCGTCTGTTTCCGAGCCTGCGGGACAATCCGGATTACACCAGCATCATCAACGAGGCCCAGCACCATCGCCTGCTCGCGCTGCTGGAGGATGCCCGCCAGCGGGGCGCCCGCGTACTCGAGATCAATCCGGCGGAGGAACACTTCCACAACAGCCGCAAACTGCCGCTGCACCTGGTGCTGGACGCGCCTCCGGATGCCCGCGTACTGCAGGAAGAACTGTTCGGCCCTATCCTGCCCATTATCCCGGTGCCCGATCTTGATGCGGCGCTGGATCATGTCGCCAAGGGCCCGCGACCGTTGGCGCTGTACTATTTCGGCCACGACCGCGCCCGACAGCAGCACGTACTGCGGTACAGCCACTCCGGCGGCGTCTGCCTGAACGACACGTTGCTCCATGTGGCGCAGGACGCTTTGCCCTTCGGCGGCATCGGCGAATCCGGCATGGGCCACTACCACGGCCATCACGGCTTTCTGACCTTTTCCAAGGAAAAAGCGGTGTTCACCCGCGGCCGCATCAACAGTACACGCCTGATCTTTCCACCGTACGGCGGCCGATTGCAGCAATGGATCCAGCGCTTGATGCTACGTTGAGGTAATCCGGTCAGAAGCCGGACCCCGGTTGTTCCAGGAAGGCGATTTCCTCTGCCGTACTCACCCGACCCAGCACGGCATTGCGGTGAGGGTAGCGTCCAAAGCGCTCGATGATTTCCTTGTGCCGATACTCGAAGTCCAGATTGGCCTCAAGCCCCGGTTGCGCGTAGAGGCGCACCGCCTCCGCGTGGATAACAAGCGATTCGCTGTGCATATAGGGCATGTATAGGAAGGCTTTCTGCTCCGGCGAAAAGCCACGGTCAGCGCCTTCCCGCACCGCCTCCTGCGCCAGCGCCAGGGCCACGGCGTCGCAGGCAAAGGCCTCTGGGCGATCGCGGTGGATATTGCGGCTGAACTGGTCGAGGATGATGATTTCCGCCAGACGCCCGAGCGCCGTGTCACGCCAGCGCCAGAGTTCACCATCCGCGGCCTGGCGATGCGCCTCGCCGAAGCGCTGCGCGATCTCCGCGTCGAAGGCTGCGTTCTTCGTGAACCACTGCTCGGCATCGCATTCCTCGAACCAGAACCGAATGACTTCTTCGCTATACATCAGGTCAATATTCCCCGGATTTGGTCATGGATACCCGGTGATGGCCGTGCTTCTTACGACACGGGCTCAGCGGCGCTGTGTCAGCAGAGGAGCCGTCAACTGGCTGAGGCTGACCCGCTGACGGCCATGCTCATCGAAATTGGCCGGATCCAGCCATCGGACAAAAGCCTGTCGCAGCGCCGGCCAGTCGGCATCAATCACGGCGTACCAGGCCGTGTCGCGGTTACGCCCCTTGTAGACGGTGGCCTGGCGGAACACTCCTTCGAAGGAAAACCCCAGCCGCTGCGCGGCGGCCCGCGATGCGGCATTCAGGGTGTCGCATTTCCATTCATAGCGCCGGTAGCCGAGTTCGAACGCGCGCTGCATCATCAGGTACATGGCTTCCGTGGCAACCGGGGTGCATTTCAGCCGCGGCGAGTAGTGAATATGTCCCACCTCAATGGAGCCACTGCCCGGGGCAATGCGCAGGTAACTGGCCACACCCAGAGGCTTGCCGTCGGAGCGACGGCAAATGGCGAAGAACAGAGGGTCGCTCGCTTCGCTGACCGCATCCATCCACGCCCGGTACGCGTCCAGGGAATCAAAAGGCCCGTAGGGCAGGTAAGTCCATGACCGCCCATCGGCATCGAGCGCGTTCACCTCGAACAGCGGTTCCGCGTGTTGTTCAGGGCCCAGCGGTTCCAGACGACAGAGTCGGCCTTCCATGGGCTCGCGGGAAGGATGCGGCGGCGACACCCAGTCGGGCAAGGGGTCACCCAGCGGTTGGCCCAGGCGGTTGCGTGTCTGCGTCATCATCCTAACCATTTGTACATAATGTGCGCGTCCACCAGGCCTTGCCGCGGATGCCTGAATGCCCCGGGCAGGGTACCCACCAGTTCGAAGCCATGCCGCTTCCAGAGGCGAACCGCGCTCGTGTTCATGGACACCACCAGGTTGTATTGCATGGCCAGGAAGCCCTGGCGGCGTGCCTCTTCCTGCGAGTGTTCGCAGAGCGCGGATGCAATGCCCTGGCCACGCGCCTGCTCCGCCACGATGTAGCCGCAGTTGCACACATGGGCACCGAGCGTCGGCTGATTCGGTTTCAGATAATACGTGCCCACCACGGCGCCGGCATCATCCACAGCAACCCAGGTGGCCGCAGGCGCCTCGACCCAGACCGCGCGCGCATCGGCTTCACTGATGTCAGGAGCATAGGCATAGGTTTCACCCGCACGGAAAACAGGCCTGATCACGCACCACAGCGCTGGCCAATCGGCAGATTCATAGGGTCGAACACGCATCATCGAGCCCTGCTCCAAAGGCGGACGGCTGGCCGGGTCAGTATGCTACCCTGTCGCACCCACGAACAACCGGATCGTCAGGAGATCACCCCATGCGCCCCAGCGGCCGTCGCCCCGATGAATTGCGCCCCGTGCGCTTCACCCGTCACTTCACCCGCCATGCCGAAGGTTCAGTGCTGGTGGAATTCGGCGACACCCGCGTGCTCTGCACCGCCTCGGTGGAGGAGAGCGTGCCCGGCTTCCTGCGCGGCAAGGGGCAGGGATGGGTCACCGCCGAATACGGCATGCTTCCGCGTTCCACCAATACGCGCATGGGGCGCGAGGCCGCCCGCGGCAAGCAACAGGGTCGTACCGTCGAGATCCAGCGTCTGATCGGACGCTCCCTGCGCGCTGCCATCGATCTGCAGGCCCTGGGCGAGCGCAGCGTGGTGCTGGACTGCGACGTGCTACAGGCCGATGGCGGTACGCGCACGGCCTCCATCACCGGCGCCTACGTGGCATTGGCCGACGCCATGAACGCGCTGGTCAGGAAACGCAAGCTCAAGGGCAGCCCGCTCCATGGCCAGGTGGCGTCAGTGTCGGTAGGCATCTACCGGGGCGAACCTGTGCTGGACCTGGACTACCCGGAGGACAGCGAAGCGGAGACCGACATGAACGTGGTGATGAACGACGCCGGCAACTTCATCGAAGTACAGGGCACGGCGGAAGGTCACGCCTTTCGCATGGAGGAACTGAACGCCATGCTGGAGCTTGCGCGCAAGGGCGTCGGGGAACTGGTCACGGCACAGCAGCAGGCGCTGGCTGAAGGCTGAAGGGAGGCGCCGATGAAACGCATCGTCTTCGCCAGCAACAACCCGGGTAAGGTGCGGGAAGTGGCCCACCTGCTGGCACCTACCGGGCTGGAAGTGGTTCCCCAGTCCGAATACCTGGTACCGGAGGCCGAGGAAACAGGGCTAAGCTTCGTCGAGAACGCCATCCTCAAGGCCCGTAACGCCTGCCAACATACCGGGCTACCGGCCATTGCCGATGATTCCGGCCTGGAAGTGGACGCCCTGCAGGGCGAGCCCGGCATCTACTCGGCCCGCTTCGCCGGACCCGACGCCAGCGATGCAGACAACAACAGCCTGCTGCTCGGCGAGTTGGCCGGTGTGCCCGAGCCTGAGCGCAGCGCCCGCTACCAATGCGCCATGATCTTCATGCGCCACGCCGAGGACCCCATGCCGCTGGTGTGCCAGGCTAGCTGGGAAGGCCGGATTCTGGAGGCCCCACGCGGCGAAGGCGGTTTCGGCTACGACCCGCTGTTCTGGCTACCCGATCTCGCCTGCACCGTCGCCGAGTTGGATGCGGACAGCAAAAACCGCCTCAGTCATCGCGGTCATGCACTGCGGGCGCTGGTCGCCGCTCTGCAGGAGCGGGCTGAAAGCTGAACGGGGACCGCGCCATGCCGCCACCGCCGCTATCGCTGTACATCCACATCCCCTGGTGCGTGCGCAAATGCCCTTACTGCGACTTCAACTCGCACCAGGCGCCGGCGCAGTTACCGGTCGACGACTACCTGTCCGCGCTACGCGCCGATCTGGCGGCTGAACTGGCCAGCGCCCCGGGCCGGCAGATCCAGACCGTGTTCATCGGCGGCGGCACACCCAGCCTGTTCCCGCCGGAGGCCATCGCCCGGCTGCTGGAGGATCTGCGCCCGCATCTGCCCACGGCCGCGGAGATCACCCTGGAGGCCAATCCCGGCACGGCGGAACAGGGCCGCTTCGCGGATTTCCGCCAGGCAGGCGTGAACCGGCTTTCCATCGGCGTGCAGAGTTTTGACGAGGCGATGCTCCGGCGCCTCGGCCGGATCCACGGCCGGGATGAAGCCATCCGAGCGGCAGAGTCGGCGGTGACGGCGGGCTTCGGCAATTTCAATCTGGACCTGATGTTCGCCCTGCCGGAACAGACCCTGCCACAGATGCTGGACGATCTGCGCCAGGCCATCGCGCTGAGCCCTCCACATCTGTCCCACTATCAGCTCACACTGGAACCGAATACGGTGTTCCATAGCAAGCCACCACCGCTGCCGGATGACGACACGGCCTGGGCCATGCAGCAGGCGGCCGGTGAGTTGTTGACCGAACAGGGTTACGGTAACTACGAAGTATCCGCCTGGGCCCGCCCCGGGCGGGAATGCCGCCACAATCTCAATTACTGGCTGTTCGGCGACTACCTGGCCATCGGCGCCGGGGCGCACGGGAAGCTCACCAGCCCGGTCGACGGCTCTGTGCGCCGCTATCGCAAGGCGAAGGTGCCGGCTATTTATATGGGGCAGGTACGGGCGGGCACACCGAACGTGGAGGAGCGAATGCTCCATCGGGATGATCGCGTTCTGGAGTTCATGATGAACGCCCTTCGGCTGACCGGGGGCTTCGCGATTCCCGATTTCGAACAGCGCACCGGGTTGCCCATCAGCGCCGCAGAGCCGGGGCTGAACAGCGCAATGGCGCATGGCTGGCTGGAACAGCGAGACGGAAGAATCCGCACCACGGCCGAGGGCCGCTGCTACCTGAACGCGGTGCTGGAGCTGTTTCTTCCGGACGAATAATCAGGAGTCGGATCCAAGCATGCTGGAAACGATCACCGCTCATTGCCCCTACTGCGGCGAAGCCTTCGAGACAATGGTGGACTGCTCCGCCGGCTCGCACCGCTACGTGGAGGATTGCCAGATCTGCTGCCAGCCGATTGAATTCCATGTGGAGGTGGACATGGACGGCGAGCTGGCTGGTGTCAGCTTTCTACGGGACGACGATTGAGTCGCGCCCGCTGCAGCGGTATACCAGAACATCGGTTTTCCAATGGCAACTCACCCCACACGGACGAGAGGACAAGGCATGGCCACCGACGACGGACACGACCTGGAACTGCTGTTGCGCTCCAATGTTCCGCTCATCGCAGTAGAAACCCAGGAGGAACAACGCGTTCGCGAAATGCTGCTGCGCATGGTGCCACGACTGCGACAGCACCTGTTCCAGTGGACCGTCACCGACGGGTTACGCCGGGTGGATCTGGACGGCACCCCGGCATACCAGGACTCTGCTGAACCGGCGGAGTTCCTGCGCCATGTTCGTGACAACGGAGAGGCGGGCATCTACCTGCTGGCCGACTTCCACCCGTATCTCGAGCATCCGGTCGTGGTGAGACTGATCAAGGAGATCGCCCAGTCGTACCGTAGCCGGCCACGCACGCTGGCTTTCGTGAGCCACCGCTTCACCCATCCCCCGGAACTGCGCAAGTTTTTCGCCCGGTACGAACCCACCCTGCCCGATCGCGACGCGCTGTACCGCATTGTCAGCGACGAAGCGCAGGACTGGGCCCGGCAGAACGGAGGGCAACGAGTGCGCACCGACCGCCAGACCCTGGACCGCCTGGTGCAGAACCTCACCGGACTCACCGCCTGGGACGCGCGCCGCCTGGCCCGCAGTGCCATTCAGCGCGACGGCGCCATCACCGAGTCCGACCTGCCCGAAGTCATGGCAGCCAAGCACCAGCTGCTGGACCGGAACGGCGCGCTGAGCTTCACCCAGGACACCGCCCGCTTCTCCGAGGTGGGCGGGCTGAACCGCCTGAAGCGCTGGCTGGAGCGCCGTCGCCACGCCTTCCTGGAACCGGATCCGCAGCTGGATCCACCCAAGGGGATGCTGCTGGTGGGGGTGCAGGGTGGGGGCAAAAGCCTGGCCGCAAAGGCGGTTGCCGGGCTTTGGGGCGTCCCGCTGCTGGGGTTGGACATGGGCTCGCTGTACAACAAGTACTATGGCGAAAGCGAGCGCAACCTGCGTGAGGGGCTGCGCAGCGCGGAAGTCATGGCTCCCTGCGTACTCTGGATTGACGAGATCGAGAAGGCGGTGTCCCAATCGGACAACGACAGCGGCGTTTCCCAACGCATGCTCGGCACCTTGCTGACCTGGATGGCGGAGAACCGGAAACAGGTCTTTATCGTCGCCACCGCCAACGCCATCGAACGCCTTCCGCCGGAACTGATCCGCAAGGGGCGGCTGGACGAAATCTTCTTTGTGGACCTGCCGTCGGATTCGGTTCGCGAGGAAATTTTCGCCATCCACCTGGGCAAGCGCGACCTGGACCCGGAGCAGTTCGACCTGGCGGCGCTGGCTGCTGCAAGCGACGGCTTCTCCGGATCGGAGATCGAACAGGCCGTCGTGGCGGCCCTCTACCTGGCCCGGGAACGGGACGAGCCGGTGAGCACCGACCACGTGCTTACGGAAATCGGGGAAACCCGGCCCCTCAGCCTGGTGATGCGGGAACAACTCGACCGCCTGCGCAGCTGGGCGCAGGACCGGACCGTGCCCGCGGACTGATTAGCAAGCAGTTGCGCCCGCCGTAGGTGCTCAGAGCCGCAGGCGATGCGCACCAGAGCAACCACCGAAACCGAGACCCTCCCGGCGGCGCCCGAATCGAAGCCGCCAATCGGTGCGCATCGTCTGCGGCTCTGAATCCCTGCGACCCTGGGTCCACCCGTTTCATCCGGACCGGTGTCACCAGGTAAACCCCAGTTGCTCCACCTCCGCCGGTTCCACCGGCGCAAGCCCCGACACGGTCACCCCCAGCAGGCGTACCGGCCGCCGGTCCACCTCGGTTTCGTCCAGCAGGGCATCCAGCACCGGCAGCATATCCGCCACGGTGCTGTATGGCTGCTGCACCGTGCGGCTGCGGGTTATCTGCTGGAAATCCGCATACTTCACCTTCAGCGTCAGAGTCATCCCCTGCAGCCGCCGCCGTTTCAACGCCGCTTCCACCTTCGCCGCCAGAGGCTGCAGCTCCGCCAGCATGGCATCCTTGCGATGCAGGTCCGCCGGAAACGTGTTCTCCGCCCCCACCGACTTCCGCTCGCGGCTAGGCTGCACCGGGCGGCGGTCAACGCCCCGGGCGATGTCAAAATAGAACGCTGCCCGCTTGCCGAAAGCCTGCTGCAACTCGGGCAATGGCCAGCGCCGGAGATCCGCGCCGGTACGAATGCCAAGGCCATACATCTTGCCCTCGGTTGCCTTGCCCACACCATGGAAGCGGCCCACCGGCAGCGCCGCCACGAACGCCTCACCCTCCTCCGGCCGGATCAGGTAGAGCCCATCCGGCTTGTCCAGATCCGAAGCCTGCTTGGCCAGGAACTTGTTATAGGACACGCCCGCCGAAGCCACCAACCCGGTCTCCTCCCGGATCCGCTGCTTGATATCCTGTGCGACCAGAGTGGCGGAACCATGAAAGCCCGGCGTACCGGTCACATCCAGATAGGCCTCGTCCAGCGACAGCGGCTCAACCAGCTCCGTGTAATCGCGGAAAATTGCCTGAATCTGGCGGGAAACGGTCCGGTACACTTCAAAACGCGGCCGGATGAACACCGCGTCCGGACACAGCCGCACCGCCCGCGCCGCCGGCATGGCGGAATGTATGCCAAAGCGCCGGGCCTCATAGCTACAGGTGGCCACCACACCCCGCCCCTCCGGCGAACCACCCACCACCACGGGCAACCCGCGTAACTCAGGGTTGTCCCGCTGTTCCACGGCCGCGTAGAAGGCGTCCATGTCAATGTGGATGATCTTTCGGACGGGTTCGGTCATGCTGCAGAATCTGCCCGTGAGATGCCATCGAAGCCATGATCACGGGTGCGCCTCCAAAGCCAAAGGGCGGAGACGGTGACCTTGGCACGGACTTTCGGCCGGCGGGACCCGGCCGACAAGCCTGCATGGACGTATTCACGGCATATCCGTGCCATAGTCACCGTCTCCGTCCGGGTCGAAGCCCGCACACGCCGTGGGTTTTGCGACTGGAACAAGCATACACCGGGAACAGAAGCCAAGGCCCAACACATGAATGATGCATTCGTTGCACTTAAGAACGCAGTCGGTGAAACCGGATGGATCACCGGGAACGACCAGGAGCCCTTCCTGCGTGAGTGGCGCAACTATTATCACGGCAAAGCCGCCGCCGTGGTGTGCCCGGCAAACACCGACGAAGTGGCCGCCGTCATGCGCATCTGCCACCAGCATGGCATCGCCGTTGTACCGCAGAGCGGTAACACCGGGTTGTGCGGCGGCGCTGCCCCGGATGAAAGCGGGACGCAGATCCTCCTCAGCCTGCGCCGCATGCACGCCATCCGCGACATCGATGCCGACAACTTCACCATGACGGTGGAAGCGGGCTGCATCCTCGCCGATATCCAGCGCACCGCTCGGGAGGCCAATCGCCTGTTCCCGCTCAGCCTGGCCGCCGAGGGCAGCTGCATGATCGGCGGGAATCTTGGCACCAATGCCGGCGGCACCAACGTGCTGCGCTACGGCAACGCCCGGGACCTCACCCTGGGCCTGGAAGTGGTGCTGTCCGACGGCCGCGTCTGGAACGGCCTCACCGGGCTGCGCAAGGACAACAGCCGTTACGATCTGCGCGACCTGTTCATCGGTTCCGAAGGCACGCTGGGTGTGATCACCGCCGCGGTGCTCAAACTCTTCCCCTTACCGCGTCAGACCGCAACCGCCTTGCTTGCCTGCCCAAGCCCCGAGTATGCCATCGAGCTGTTGGCCCGGCTGCGCGAGGCCAGCGGCGACAGCCTGACCGGCTGCGAACTCATGAGCCGGCAGAGCCTGACCATGGCCACGGAGCATGTTCCCGGCTGCAACGACCCGTTCGACGACGCCCATCCCTGGTATCTGCTGGTGGAACTCTCCACTGCACAGCCCGGCCATCTGCTGCGCGGCATCCTGGAGCAGGTGCTGGAGAGTGCCATCGAGGAAGGCAGCCTGCCCGACGGGGTTCTGGCGGAATCGGTGGAGCAGGCGCGCAACCTCTGGCGCCTGCGGGAGAGCATACCTGAGGGACAGACCCATGCCGGCGCCAGCATCAAGCACGATGTCTCGGTGCCCGTGTCGAAAGTCCCGGCGTTCCTGCGCAAGGCCACCGCACTGATGGAGGCGCAGATCCCCGGCGTGCGGGTCTGCGCCTTCGGCCACGTGGGTGACGGCAACATTCACTTCAATCTGTCCGTCCCCCCCGACGGCGACGCCGGCAGCTTCATGGCGCACCAGGCTGCCTGCAACCGGCTGGTCCACGACCTTGTGGACAGCATGGGCGGATCCTTTGCCGCCGAGCACGGGATCGGCCAGCTCAAGGTGGAGGAGCTGACACGCTACCGGGATGACGTGGAAGTGGACCTGATGCGCAGTATCAA
>SLCE01000099.1 GCA_007125985.1 Ectothiorhodospiraceae bacterium
CAGCAGGCCGATGATGTAGCGGGACAGATCACGGGATTCATCCAGGCGCGAACGGATACCGTTCAGCAGGGTGGTCATGCTGGTGGCGGACAACTGTAGCTGCCGGTCGCCCCGGTCGCTCAGGAGGCGGGTCAGTGGCCCGAGCACGCCGCCACGGGGGACCGTAGGCGTGGCGCGGCTGGCGCGCCAGGCACGAATCCAGTTGGCGTCAGGCCCCAGCTGGATGACCTGCCGCAGGTTAATGACGATGCCGACGAGCAGCACCGTGAGAATCATGCCATTGAAGATCGGATTCGCCAGAAACGCGCTCTGCAGCGGGGCCGCAAGCAGCGCGCCCACCACGGCAACCGAGCCGAGAAACAAACCAATCCATACGAGAACCCGGGTGGGCTGCCTCACACCTCCTCCCTCGCCGCAATGGCGGCCGCTGGGTTTGTTGTTACCGATGATCCACGGGACCGGCCGTCGGAGCAAGCCCGGGATCTTCAACCACAGAGTAACAGCCGCGCGGATAACGCCCACACAGGCACACCGTATCGGCACTCAGTGCAGAATAACGTGAAGGAAGGCCGGGTCGGAATCAACCGGGCCGCGACGGGCCGTGCCAGTTGGAGATTCGCTTGCGGGGCCGGGTGCTGATCAGCGCGCGCAGCATGGCCTCGGCAGCCGCGCGCGAGTCGAACGGGCCGTGCAGCCCTTCACGGGATCTCATATACCAGCCGCAGGCAAGCCCGGCCTGCTCGCCGATATAGAAGTAACGGCCGTGGTGGTATTCGCCGGGCTGTTCGCGACTCTGGTGCTGCATGTGCTGATTCTCCCGCCACGGCCAAACGGCTGACCGTGTCGGGGAAGGTATAGCCCAGCGGGGACCGGTCCGCCACCGGCGATTCAGAGCATCCGCGCGCTCCGGCGCTCATGACCGTGCTCATCCAGCATATGTCCGGCGATACGGCGGCCCAGTTCAATGACCGGTTCGGCGCGGTGAAACTCATGCACCATGCAGACGTTCTTCGGCACACGGATCACCAGATCCGGGCGGAACACGGCCAGTTGCTGGCGCGAGATGGACCCTTGCATGACATCCAGCGTGCGCATCAACACCTCGGACAAGCCCAGGCTGGCCTCGGAGCCGCCTCCGTTGGTCAGGCCGGACATGTAGCCGCGGATCCGCTGCATCAGTCTCAGCTCGGCCGACGGCGCTTCCCCCCGCGCCTGGAGCGGCGCCTTGTCCGTGGCCGGCCCATTCACATCCACCACAACCGTGATGTCAGTGAGCGTGCTCAGGGTGGGCGCAACCGGCAACGGGTTGAGCAGCCCCCCGTCCACCAATAGGCGCCCGTGGTAGCGGTGGGGCGTGAACACCGCGGGAATGGCAATGGATGCGCGGATGGCATCAAACAGTGGCCCTCTGGTGATCCACACCTCCCGCTCCTTCTCAATATCGACCGCCACAGCCGTGTAATCGTAGGGGAGATCCTCGATATCCCACTCACCGATGAGGTCGCGGAGCTTGGCCATGAGTTTCTGGCCCTGGAACAGGCCGCCGGGAGACAGGGTCCAGTCCAGCAGGCTGACCACATCGGCTTGGCCCAGACCCGTCACCCAATCGGTGTAAACCTGCAGCTTGCCCGCTGCGTAGATGCCTCCCACCAATGCGCCCATGGATGACCCGGCAATGGCCTGAATGGCGTAGCCACGCGCCTCCAGTTCCTGGATGACACCAATGTGGGCGAACCCCCGGGCGCCACCGGAGCCGAGCACCAGTGAGACGGTGGTGGGTTTGCGCTTCTTTTTCGTCATATCCGAGTCGTGCAGGGTGTCGGCGAAGCAGCTCCAATGGCCGCTCCGCCGTGGCTGCTAACGCAGGCGCGGTTCCCAGCGGGCCGAAAGAAAAGCGGCCTGTCCCGGGGTATTGTAGCCGTCCACCACCGTGTGGTCCTTGTCCAGCAGATTATCCACGTTCAGGCGTACGGTCAGGCTGTCTGAAGCACGCCACGATGCGCCGACGTTGACCAGTCCGTAACCGGCCACCTCCACACCACCCACATCTGGTCGCGGCCCCACCAGTTCCCATTCGCCACCCAGGGTCACCTGCCCGAAATCATAGGCGAGTTCCAGTTGGCCGCTGCGACGGGCACGGCGCAACAGGCGCTCACCGGCGTCCCGGTCCCGGGCATCCTGGATCACCGCACTGGCACCGAACAACCAGTCCTGCGCCTGATAGCGATACGCCAGTTCCGCACCCCGGATGCGGGCCCGGTCCAGGTTCCGGTTCTGGTCGGCAGACAAGTCATAGTCGATCAGATCCTTGATATCGTTCTGGAACAGCGCGAACTCGACCCGGTGAGCCTCTCCCGGCAACCATCGCACACCGGCCTCACCGCTCAGCGAACGCTCCGGGTCCAGGTCCGGGTTGGCCCCGAAACCGAAGCGCTGGGTCACATCCGGCGCCCGGTAGGCGCTGCCCACCGCCCCATGCAACTGCAGTTCCGGGAGCAGCCAGTAGCCGTAGGCAAAATCCCCGGTATAGCGGCCGTCGAAGGAGGCATGATCCACATAGCGGGCGGCAACCCGCAATTGATGGCGCCCCAGATCAGCGCGATGCTGCAGGTAGTAGCCATTATTGCGTTCCTGAACCCCGTAGGCAGTGCCGAAGGATTCCGCGCTCACGTCCTGCCACGCGGTCTGCGCACCCAGGCTCAGGACCTGCCCGGGTGCCACGGTCAGATCGTTCTGCCAGTCCAGCGAATAGCGTTCGGTACGCAGAAAATCCGCCGAGTCCACCTGCTGCAGGTCATCCCGGAAGCGGCTTGCCACCACACGGGATTCCAGCCAACCGTCATGGCGATAGGAGGTGGACAGGCGCGTGACCGCGTTGCGGAAATCCTGCTCCGTCGGCGCCAGCATGAAATCGGCATATTCGGCCGCCCCCTCGGCCTGGTAATGGTAGAGGTCGACGCTGGCGTCACCGGCAGCGAAACCGGCCCGGAACTGTCCGGCATCGTTGCTGAAAGCACTGTCGTCCTGCGCGCCTTCCCGCGCGGGGAAACCGTCGGCACGCTGACGCAGACCACGGGCGGACAGATAGGCCTGGCCATCACTGGCGGACAGCCCGCCATACTGCTCCTCGCGGCCATACCGCCCGTAGCCGCCGCCGGCCAACCCGTAAACGCCTGCTTCGGGCCGTGCCGTGACCAGATTGACCGTGCCGCCTATCGCGTCCGAACCGTACAGGCTGGCCGCCGGCCCACGGAGCACCTCCACCCGGTCGAGGAACACCGGATGCATGGACTGCAGCGCCGCCTGGCCGGATGTCCCGGGATTCATGGACACCCCGTCCAGAAGCACCAATGTGTGCTGGCTGTTGGCGCCGCGGATGAACACCGAACTCTGCTGCCCCGAGCCGCCCAATCGCGCCACATCCACCCCGGGCAGACGCCGCAGCAATTGACCCGCATCCTCCGCAGAACGGCGCTGGATGTCATCATTGTCAATCACGTCCACCCTGTTCAGGGTCTGCGACAAGGGCTGGGCGTCCCGTTCCGGGGTGATCACCAATGGGTCGAGTTGGCGCCCCGCGTCCCCGGAGCTGGCCTGAGTGACAGGCACGACCAAACCAAGGGCTGCGAGCACCGCAGCCTGCCGGCATCTCTTATTCATGCACATTTCCTCGCGACCGCACGCACCCGTACGGTGTGGTTCTGGTTATCGCGAAGGAACGGAGCAGGTGGGAGCGCGCAAATCGACCATGACGCCACACCAGCCATGCGCCGCCCTCCGCAGCGTGTGCTGACATGCGCCAGGCCGGTCTACGGGCTGATGGGCTGAACCGAGGGTTCATGGTGGACCGCCTTCCCATACCCGAGGGGGCACAGTGGCCTGTGGTACACCACGGTGAGCGATGTCCCGTGGGACGTTGCTCACTAGCTCAATCACCGTTGCGGGGGCAGCGTCGGAATTGGCCTGCACGGCAGGCGGCACCGACTTCCCGTTTCACCCGTCCCGCGAGCGCGGTTCAGGCACCTGGTGCGGGATAAACGGTAGCACAGGTTCGGAGGGGGCGCATCGTGACGCGGTCTTTCGCGGTCACGGCCCCAGCACGCGTTCAGGGCAGCGGCAGGAACACCGGCGGTTTTCCGGGTCGATGGATGCGCTCCAGCGGCTGCTGGTAGAGCCGTTCCAACACCCGGGTTTCCAGCATCTCGTCGGTAGGGCCGGCACAGGTGCCGCCATCGGGGAACAGCAGAATGACATGGGTGCAGAACGCCACCGCAATGTTGATGTCGTGCAGACTCATGCAGATACAGGCTCCCGCATCCGCCTCCTCACGCAGCACCGACAGCATCTGCACCTGGTGGCGAAGGTCCAGGTGATTGGTGGGCTCGTCCAGCAGGTAGAGCGCCGGCTGCTGGGTGAGCACGGAGGCCAGCGACAACCGGCGGCGTTCCCCGCCGGACAGGGTCTGTATCTGACGCTGCTCCAGACCTGCCAGGTCCACCCGCGCCAGCGCCGCGCGGGCGATACGGGTATCCTCGGCCGACTCCGGCTCCCAGGCACGCAGGTACGGGTGACGGCCGATCAGCGCCGTCTCCAGCACCGTGGATGGAAACGGATCCGGATGCTCCTGGAACAGCAGCGCCAGGCGTCGGGCAAGCCGGCGACGGCGCCAGCCATGCAGCGCCTCGCCGTCCAGCGACACCGAACCGGATGCAGGTTGGCGCAGTCCTGCCAGCGTATGCAAAAGCGTGGTCTTGCCCACCCCGTTGGGCCCAAGAATGGCCCAGCGTTCCCCGGCCTCGAGCACGCAGCTCAGCGGCATCAGCGATGGGCGTGCGGGTATCGCGACCTGCAACGCGTGGGCCTCCAGCAGCGCCATCACGCACGACTCCTGTACAGCAGGTAGAGGAATACCGGCACACCCAGCATGGCCGTGATCACCCCAACGGGCAATTGTTCCGGGGCAATCACGGTGCGGGCCAGGGTGTCGGCCAGCGTCAGCAGGCTGCCGCCCAATAACGCGGAGGCGGGAAGCAGCAGGCGCTGGTCATTACCGATCAGCAGCCGCAGCATATGTGGTACAACCAGGCCGACAAAGCCAATCGCGCCTGCCGTGGTAACCGCCACTGCGGTTGCCAGCGAGGCCAGCAGGTACACGGCCCATTCCAGGCCCCGCACCGACACGCCGAGCACTTCGGCCTGCAGACCACCCCGCGCCAGGATATTCAGGCTGCGACCCAGGGGCAGGGCCAGAACCAGCACCAGCAAGGTCATACCCAGCGCAGGCCAGGGTGTGGCGCCCTGGCCCACATCCCCCATCAGCCAGTAGAGCATGGCCGGCAGGTCGGTATCGGGCGAGAGAGACAGTATCAGGCTGATCAGCGCTCCCCAGCCGGCAGCAATCACCACCCCGGTCAGGATCAGCCGTTCCGGCGCCCAGGCACCGGCGGCCTGGGCCAGGCCGAACACCAGCAGGGTGGATCCCAGAGCCCCCACGAAGGCAGCCGGCGGCACCAGGGCCCCGGACAGCCCCAGCAGCATGACCAGCAACGCGCCCACCGCCGCGCCGCCGGAGACGCCCAACACATAGGGGTCGGCCAGGGGGTTGCGCAACAGCACCTGAAGCAGGGCACCGGACAGCGCCAGCAGAGCACCGGTGCCGAAGGCCGCCAGCGCGCGAGGCAGACGCAAATCCAGCACCACCAGGCGCTCAAAGGGCGTCGCCTCACTGCGCAACAGACTCCAAAGCGCGCTCACCGTCACATCACTGCTGCCGACAGCCAGAGCCAGAAGCAGGCTGGCCGGAGCGATCAACGCCAGCGCGATCAGGGTGGGCCGCACGCGCATCAGTGCACCGGCCTCCGCAACCGCGCCTGATGCAGCGCCTCACATAACGCTGCGACCCCCTGGAGCACACGACTGCTCGGCCTCACCAGCAGATCCGGGGGCAACAGCAGTAAATTGCCGCGTTCGGTCGCCGTCAGGCCCGTATGCCCGCGCCAACGGGCCAGGGGATCGGCACCGCCCGGCTCGGCGGAGGCCAGCATGACCTCCGGATCCCGCTCCAGTACCGCTTCCGCATCCAGCCGCGGGGTGAGGCGCGGGAGGTCGGCGAACACGTTCCGCCCCCCACAGAGTTGCAGCGCCTCGCTGATCAGGTGTTCGCCGTTCACGGTCATCACGGGCTGATCCCAGATCTGGTAAAAGACGGCTACCGGAGCTCGATCCGCATAGATCCGGCCGAGCCGGCCAAGCTCCTCTTCGAAAGCCGCGGCCAGTTGTTGACCCGAATCGCGGCGACCTAGCAGCACGCCCAGGGCCCGCAGATTGTCAGCCACCTGCTCCAGCCGTCGCGGTTCGCTGCGATACACCGGAATACCGTGGGATTCCAACTGCCTGAGTGCGCGCTGTACGTTGCCGCTGTCCCAGGCGAGAACAAGATCCGGTGATTGTGCCAGAATGCTCTCGATATCAAGCCGTTGCGCGCTACCCACCTGGGGCAGCGCGCTGGCTGCGGCCGGATAGTCGCTGTGGGCACCCACGGCCACCAGGCGGTGTTCCGCGCCGAGTTCGAACACCAGTTCCGTCAGGTGCGGGGCCAGCGCGATAACCCGCTCGGCCGGCTGTTCCAGTCGAATCTCCCGGCCGGTGTCATCAAGGACGATCACGCCCTCGGCCATGGCCCAACCCGGGAATATCAGAGTCAACAGGAACAGTAACAGCCGCATGGTCTCTCGTCCGCGGTTTCAGGGATGGGGTAGTATGCCAACTCGCGCGCAAACTCTCAGGTTGGGACGGTTCCCGTCATGTATGCAGCCACATCCGCCACCCTTGTTGATCTGATCCGCCACGGCCAGCCCGCTGGCGGCCAGAAGTACCGGGGCCACCTGGATGATCCGTTGAGCCCGCTGGGCTGGTCACAGATGCGTCGTGCAATCGGCGAGCAGGAGCACTGGGATGCCGTCGTCTGCTCCAGCCTGGAGCGATGCCGCGCCTTCGCGGAAGAAGTGGGCATGGCGCGCGGAATACCCGTGTACGTGGAGCCCCGCTTCAAGGAAATCAACTTCGGCGACTGGGAAGGCATGAAGGCCGAGGAAGTACTGGCCCGCTACGGCAGCGCACTGGGGGCATTCTGGCTGGACGGAGATGCCAACCCCCCGCCGGGTGGCGAGACGGTAACAGCCTTTTACACCCGTGTGGCGGCAGCCTGGGACCATTGGCTGGACCAACTCTGGGGCCAGCACCTGTTGCTGGTTAGTCACGGCGGGGTGATCCGCATGTCCCTGGCCCATGCCCTGGGGCTGCCGCCCGTTCACATGATGGCGCGCCTGGACGTGGCCTACGCCAGCCGCAGCCGCATCCGTATCAGCCGCCGCAGCGACGGCGGACAACTGGCGACACTGGTGTCGCACGGCGATCCGTCGCCGTAAGACACCAGGCGTTAGCGGACCTCCGGGCCTGCCCCCATCAGAGCGCCCAGAGATCCATAAAGGCATTCACCGGCATGGATTCCAGCCGCCCCTGGTCGCCGCATGCATCCATGATGGCGGACACCCGCCGCGCAGCAAACCGGGTGGCCAGAGCGCGCTGGAATTTGTCCTCCAGGACCGGGATGCCCTCGTCCCGGCGACGGCGGTGACCAATGGGGTAATCCACCGCGACTCGGTCGGTCTTGCTGCCGTCCTTGAAGTACACCTGCACGGCATTGCCGATGGCGCGCTTGTGGGGGTCGAAGTAGTCCTGCGTAAAGGCCGGATTCTCGGTCACCTCCATACGCTCGCGCAGGGCGTCGATGCGCGGGTCGGCGGCCACGTCATCCTCGTAGTCATCAGCCGTCAGCCGGCCGAAGATCAGCGGCACGGCCACCATGTACTGGATGCAGTGGTCGCGGTCGGCCGGGTTGTCCAGAGGGCCCACCTTGTCGATGATACGCACCCCGGCTTCCTGGGTCTCGATAACCACCTTCTCCACCTCATCCAGCCGGGCGTGCACCTGGTCGTGCAACTCCAGGGCTGCCTCCACCGCGGTCTGGGCATGGAATTCAGCGGGGAATGACAGCTTGAACAGGATGTTCTCCATCACGTAGCTACCGTAGCCCTGTTTGATCGCCAGCGACCGGCCCTTGAACAGCACATCGTTGAACCCCCAGAACTCCGCCGAGAGCGCTGTCGGGTAGCCCATTTCCCCGGTCATTGCGATCATCGCTAGGCGCACGCCGCGCGCGGTGGCATCGCCCGCCGCCCAACTCTTACGTGAACCGGTGTTGGGTGCATGGCGGTAGGTGCGCAATGCGGAACCGTCGATGAACGCATGGGACAGGGCGTTGGTGATGTCGTCCTGCGAACCGCCCAGCATGCCGGTGACCACGGCCGTGGTGGCAATGCGCACCAGCATGACATGGTCCAGACCGACGCGGTTGAAGGCGTTCTCCAGCGCCAGCACACCCTGGATCTCATGGGCCTTGATCATGGCCGTGAGCACATCCTTCATGGTCAGCGGTTGCTCACCGTTCGCGATGCGACGGCGACTCAGATAGTCCGCAACCGCCAGGATACCGCCCAGGTTGTCGGAGGGATGGCCCCATTCCGCGGCCAGCCAGGTGTCGTTGAAGTCCAGCCAGCGGACCATGGCGCCGATGTTGAACGCACCTTGAACGGGATCGAGCTGGTAGGCGGTGCCGGGAATCTTGACCCCGTTGTCCATCTGCGCGCCGGGCACAAGGGGGCCAAGCAGCTTGGTGCAGGCGGGATATTGCAGCGCCAGCATGCCGCAGGCCAGCGTGTCCATGAGGCAGTAGCGGGCGGTCTCATACGCCTCGGCAGAGTCGATGGTCTGCGACGCCGTGTAACGGGCGATGTCCACCAGTTCGCTGTCGGGCTTCAGTCTTGCGGCAGACTTGCTGCCCCTGTCAGTTGCGCTCATGTGCCAATCCTCCCTTCCAGCAGCCGGGTGGCCGACCGTGCATCCTGCGGCCGACCTTTCAATCCCAGTGTAGTCGTGGCGCCCGGCCCAACAAAAAAGCCCGGCATACTGCCGGGCTCGGTTGAAACGTGTCTGGTGTTTCCTTAGAAGGCGTCGCCGGGGATGCGCACCCAGCCCTCCATGAGCACGCGGGCGCTGCGGCTCATGATGGCCTTCTTCACCGTCCATTCGCCGTTCTCCTTCGCTGCCTCGGCGCCGACACGGAGCGTTCCGGACGGGTGCCCGAAGTGCACCGAGGTGCGATCGCCACCGCCGGCGGCCAGGTTCACCAGTGTGCCCGGTACGGCGGCGGCGGTGCCGATGGCGACGGCGGCCGTGCCCATCATGGCGTGGTGCAGCTTACCCATGGACAGGGCACGCACCAGGAGGTCGATATCGGCCGCCTTCACCTCCTTGCCGCTGGAGGCGGTGTAGTCCGCCGGCTTGGCCACGAAAGCGACTTTCGGCGTGTGCTGCCGCTGCGCCGCCTCGGCCACATCCTTGATCAACCCCATGCGCACGGCACCTTGGGCGCGGATGGTCTCGAACATCTGCAGCGCCTTGGGGTCGCCATTGATGGCCTCCTGCAGTTCCGTACCCGTGTAGCCGATGTCCTCGGCGTTTACGAACACGGTGGGAATGCCGGCATTGATGAGCGTGGCCTTCAGGGTGCCCACGCCGGGCACGTCCAGATCCTCCACCAGGTTGCCGGTGGGGAACATGGCCCCGTCACCATCCGCCGGATCCATGAATTCCACCGGAATTTCGGCGGCAGGGAAGGTCACCCCGTCCAGCTCGAAATCGCCGGTCTCCTGCACCTCGCCGTTGACCATGGGCACCCGGGCGACAATGGTCTTGCCGATGTTCGCCTGCCAGATGCGGACCACGGCCTCGCCGTTCTCGGGCACGCGATCCGTATCCACCAGCCCGTTGCTAATCGCGAACGGACCGACTGCAGCGGAGAGATTGCCGCAGTTGCCGCTCCAGTCCACGAAAGCGGTGTCGATGGACACCTGGCCGAACAGGTAGTCCACATCATGGTCCGGGCTGTCGCTCTTCGACAGAATCACTGTCTTGCTGGTGCTGGACGTGGCGCCGCCCATACCATCGGTGTGTTTGCCATACGGATCCGGGCTGCCGATCACGCGCAGCAACAGCCGATCACGCGCCTTGCCGGGCTGCTGCGCCGCCTCGGGCAGATCCTGCAGGCGGAAAAAGACGCCCTTGCTGGTGCCGCCACGCATGTAGGTGGCGGGAATCCTGATCTGGGGTGGGTGTGCCATGTTGAAAACGCTCCTGGAATCGGAAACGCGCAAAGCCGCCCGCCTTGGGGCGGCCCGCGCCTGGACCCTGTGGCGGGATATTACCGCGCGGCAGAACCGGCCGCCCCCACTTCGGATTCGAGGAAATCCTGGGCGAAGCGCTGCAGTACACCGCCCGCCGAATAGATGGAGACTTCCTCCGCGGTGTCGAGCCGGCAGATCACTGGCACCCGGTCCGTCTCGCCCGTCTTGCGATGGATGACCAGTTCCAGAGTGGCCCCCGGCGCCGCCTTGCCCGCAACGTCATAGGTCTCGGTACCGTCGAGTTGCAGGGTATGGCGGTTGGTGCCTTCCTGGAATTGCAGCGGCATCACGCCCATGCCCACCAGGTTGGTGCGGTGGATGCGTTCAAAGCCCTCGGCAACGATGGCTTCCACCCCGGCCAGCGCCACGCCCTTGGCCGCCCAGTCGCGGGACGAGCCCTGACCGTAATCGGCGCCGGCAACAATGATCAGCGGCTGTTTGCGGTTCATGTAGGTCTCGATGGCCTCCCACATGCGCATCACCTCGCCTTCCGGCTCAACCCGCGCCAGCGAACCCTGCACGACGTCACCATTTTCGTCCCGCACCATCTCATTGAACAGCTTGGGATTCGCCAAGGTGGCGCGCTGCGCGGTCAGGTGGTCGCCGCGGTGGGTAGCGTAGGAGTTGAAGTCCTCCTCCGGCAGGCCCATTTTCGCCAGGTACTCGCCGGCCGCACTGTCGGGCATGATGGCATTGGACGGCGAGAGGTGGTCCGTGGTGATGTTGTCCGGCAGGATGGCCAGCGGACGCATCCCCTTCAGGGCGCGTTCTCCCGCCATGGTGCCTTCCCAGTACGGCGGACGACGGATGTAGGTGCTCATGGGCCGCCAGTCGTACAGCGGACTCTTGGCTTCCTCCACCTTGTCCAGCGTGAACATCGGGATGTAGACGTTCTTGAACTGCTCCGGCTTCACGTACTCCTCGACGATCGCGTCGATCTCCTCGTCCGTGGGCCAGATGTCCTTTAGCGTCACCGGTGTGCCGTCCGGGGCGGTGCCAAGCACGTCCTTCTCGATATCGAAGCGCACGGTGCCGGCGATTGCGTAGGCAACCACCAGCGCGGGCGAGGCCAGGAAGGCCTGCTTGGCGTAGGGGTGGATGCGGCCGTCGAAGTTCCGGTTGCCGGAGAGCACCGCGGTGGCGTAGAGATCGCGGTCGATGATCTCCTGCTGGATCTTCGGATCCAAGGCGCCGGACATGCCGTTACAGGTAGTGCAGGCGTAGGCGACGATGCCGAAGCCGAGCTTTTCCAGTTCCGGCAGCAGGCCCGCTTCCTCCAAGTACAACCGCGCCACCTTGGAACCCGGCGCGAACGAGGACTTCACCCAGGGCTTACGCAGCAGGCCCAGTTCGTTGGCCTTTTTGGCCAGCAGGCCGGCGCCCACCACGTTGCGCGGGTTGGAGGTGTTGGTGCAGCTGGTGATGGCGGCGATGATCACCGCGCCATCGGGCATCTTGCCCGCCTTTTCCTCGGCCTGGGCCTTGTCGTAGTCCACGGCGATGCCGCGCTCATGCAGGGCGCTGGTGGGCAGGCGGCGATGCGGGTTGGAGGGGCCGGCCAGGTTGCGCTCCACGGTGGAGAGGTCGAAGGTGAGCACCCGTTCGTACTTGGCGTTCGCCAGGCTATCCGCCCACAGGCCGGTTTCCTTGGCGTACTGCTCCACCAGCTCCACCTGCTCCGGCTCGCGGCCGGTGAGCTTCAGGTAGTCGATGGTCTGCTCATCGATGTAGAACATCGCCGCGGTGGCGCCATATTCCGGCGTCATGTTGGAAATGGTGGCGCGATCCCCGATGGTGAGACTCTTTGCCCCCTCCCCGAAGAATTCCAGGTAGGCGCCCACCACCCGTTCCTTGCGCAGGAACTCGGTGATCGCCAGCACGATATCGGTGGCGGTGATGCCCGGCTTGGGCCTGCCCGTCAGCTCCACGCCCACGATGTCGGGCAGGCGCATCATGGAGGGGCGGCCCAGCATCACGGTCTCGGCCTCCAGCCCGCCCACGCCGATGGCGATCACGCCCAGGCAGTCAATGTGCGGCGTATGGCTGTCGGTACCCACGCAAGTATCAGGGTAGGCGACACCGTCCCGGTTCTGGATGACCGGCGACATCTTCTCCAGGTTGATCTGGTGCATTATGCCGTTGCCCGCGGGGATCACGTCCACATTCTTGAACGCCGTCTTGGTCCACTCGATGAAGTGGAAGCGGTCCTCGTTGCGGCGGTCCTCGATGGCGCGGTTCTTCTCGAAGGCATCCGGTTCGAAACCCGCATGCTCCACGGCCAGGGAGTGATCGACGATGAGCTGCGTGGGCACGACCGGATTGACCTTGGCGGGGTCGCCACCTTTCTCGGCAATGGCATCGCGCAGGCCGGCCAGATCAACCAGCGCGGTCTGACCGAGGATGTCGTGGCACACCACCCGCGCCGGGTACCAGGGAAAGTCCAGATCCCGGCGGCGCTCGATCAGCTGCTTCAGCGCATCGGTGAGCAGTTGCGGTTCGCAACGGCGCACCAGCTGTTCCGCCAGCACGCGCGAGGTGTACGGCAGCGCGTCATAGGCTCCGGGCTGGATGTCCTCGACGGCCGCGCGTGCGTCGAAATAGTCCAGCTTGGTGCCTGGAAGCGGTTTGCGGTATTGGGTGTTCATGGCGTCTGGTATCCGTCGAGGTGTCAATCGGAAGGGCAGCCTGGGGATGGCTGCCCACGACCCACCGGCGTTGCTGCCCGGAGCGCCATGGCGGCGGCTCCGGGCGCCAGTGGCTGCTTAGCCGCGCTCGGCGATGGGCACCACCTTGCGCAGTTCCGGCCCGGTGTAGTCGGCACTGGGGCGAATAATACGGTTGTTGGCGCGCTGCTCCATCACGTGGGCAGCCCAGCCGGTCAGGCGCGACATCACGAAGATGGGCGTGAACAGCTTGGTGGGGATACCCATGAAGTGGTAGGCGGATGCGTGGTAGAAATCCGCGTTCGGGAACAGCTTCTTTTCCCGCCACATGACCTGGTCAACCCGCTCGGAGACTGGGAACAGGGTTTTGTCGCCCACTTCCTCGGCCAGCTTGCGTGACCATTCCTTGATCACAGCGTTGCGCGGATCGGACTCGCGGTAGATGGCGTGACCGAAGCCCATGACCTTGTCCTTGCGCTCCAGCATACCCAGCAGTTCGCGCTCGGCTTCGTCCGCATCACTCCACTGCTCCAGCATTTCCATGGCAGCCTCGTTGGCGCCACCATGCAGCGGGCCACGCAGGGAGCCGATGGCGCCCGTGATACAGGAGTGCATGTCCGACAGCGTTGACGCGCAGACCCGGGCGGTGAAGGTGGACGCGTTGAACTCGTGCTCCGCGTACAGGATCAGCGAGACGTTCATCACGTCGGCGTGCAACTGGCTGGCCGGCTTTCCGTGCAGCAGGTGCAGGAAGTGACCACCAATGGATTCATCATCGGTCATCGGGTCGATGCGCACGCCATCGTGACTGTAACGGTACCAGTAGGTGATGATGGACGGAAATGCGGCCAGCAGGCGATCAACCACATCAAGCTGCTGGGCGAAATCGGTTTCGGTCTCCAGGTTGCCAAGCATGGAGCAGCCGGTGCGCATGACATCCATGGGATGCGCACTGGCAGGAATGCGCTCCAGCACCTCCTTGAGCGCCTGGGGCAGGTCACGCAGGCCCTTCAGGCGCGAGACATACTCGTCCAGCTGCTTCTGCGTCGGCAACTCACCGTAAAGCAGCAGATAGGCCACTTCCTCGAAGCTCACCTGCTCTGCCAGATCACGCACATCGTAGCCGCGATACGTCAGGCCGGCGCCTTCCTTGCCCACCGTGCACAATGCCGTTTCACCCGCCGACGTGCCTCGCAGGCCGGCACCAGCCGTTTTCTTCTCGCTCATAAGCTCCTCACAAACCAGTCGTTGTGTCGAATGCGTTCCGCCACCGCGCGGGATGACGCTTACTGTTCACCCTGGAACAGCTTGTCCAGCTTGTCTTCGTAGGAATGGTAGTCCAGCACGTCATAGAGTTCGGCGCGGCTCTGCATGGTGTCCACCACCGACTTCTGCGTGCCCTCCTTGCGGATGGCGCCGTAAACCGCTTCGGCGGCGCGGCTCATGGCGCGGAAGGCGGACAGCGGGTACAGCACCATGGAGGCACCGGCTCCACCCAGCTCTTCAACGGTGAACAGCGGCGTCTGGCCAAACTCGGTGATGTTGGCCAGTACCGGAACCGGAACCGCCTTGGTGAACGCCTGGAACTCCTCCAGCGTGTGCAGCGCCTCGGCGAAGATGGCATCAGCACCTGCTTCCACATAGGCATTGGCGCGGTCCACAGCCGCCTGCATACCCTCAGAGGCGTGGGCGTCGGTTCGGGCCATGAACACGAAGTTCTCGTCCTGACGCGCATCGACACCGGCCTTCACCCGGTCCACCATCTCTTCCTTGCTCACCAGCGCCTTGTTCGGGCGGTGGCCGCAGCGCTTGGCCTGCACCTGATCTTCCAGATGAACAGCCGCAACACCGGCGCGTTCCATCTCGCGCACCGTGCGCGCGATGTTGAAGGCGCTGCCCCAGCCGGTATCCACATCCACCAACAGCGGCACGTCCGTAGCCGAGGTGATGCGACGGGCATCCTCCACCACGTCGGAAAGCTGGGTGATGCCCAGGTCCGGCAGGCCGTAGGAAGCGTTGGCAACGCCGGCGCCGGAGAGGTAGATGGCGCGGAAGCCGGCCCGCTCTGCCAGCAGAGCGGAATAGGCGTTAATGGTACCGGCGATCTGCAGCGGCTTTTCTGCCGCAAGGGCATCGCGGAAGCGACGACCGGCCGAAGACACGGACATGGTGTGACTCCTTTATAGTCAATTCCCAGGCGCTAGGCCTGGGCCAGTTTAACCAGCGTGCGGCCCTGCTGCCGGCGCTCCATCAGCGCTTCGGCGGCCTCAACCACACCATCCAGGCTCACCTCGCGGGTCACGATGGCATCCACATCGCCCGGCTGCAGTAATTCGGCCAGACGTTTCCAGGTGGCCAGGCGGATGTCGCGGTGGCACAGCACGGAATCAATACCCAACAGGCTGACGCCGCGGATAATGAACGGCATAACGGTGGTATTCAGTGCAATCCCCTGGGCGAGGCCCACGGCAGCGATATTGCCCCACGGTTTGACAGTACGGGTGAGCCAGGCCAGGGATTCGTCACCCAGGCTGTCCACGGCGCCGCCCCATAGCCCCTTCTCCATGGGACGCGTGCCGAATTCCAGCGTATTGCTGTCCAACACCTCATCCGCGCCCAGGGATTTGAGGTAATCGGCAGCGTCCGGCTTGCCAGTCAGGGCTGTGACCGAATAGCCGGCACGGCTGAAAAGGCGGATGGCGTAACTGCCCACGCCGCCGGTGGCGCCGTTGATCAGGATAGGGCCGTGCTCTGGCTGCTGCCCGTTGGTTTCCATCCGTACCAGGGCCATGGCCGCGGTGAAGCCCGCAGTTCCCACCGCCATGGCGGTCCGCAGGTCCAGCGGGTCCTGCAGCGGCACCACCCAGTCACCCGGCACACGCACCATTTCAGCGAACCCACCGTCATGGTTCTCACCCAGGCCGCAGCCGGTGACCACCACCGGATCGCCGGGGCGGAAGCGGGGGTCCTCGGAGGTTTCCACAGTACCGGAGACATCAATGCCGGCATTCAGCGGGAATTTCCGGACGATACGGCCTTTGCCGGTGACCGCCATGGCATCCTTGAAATTGATCCCCGACCAGGCGGACCGGATCAGGACCGCGCCCTCGGACAGCGCGTCCACGGCCATGGATTCCACGCGAGGATCCACACCCTTGTCCGCCTCATAAACCCGCAGAGCCTTGAAAGAACTCATGCTACCCCCTGTGCTGTCTGTTGGGCCGGAGCTAGTCTAGCGCACCCGAAACGCCGTTCCCAAATCATTTCAAAATCAGAAAGTTAAAATAACAAAAGCGAAAAATAACAATTGGATTTCAGCGAGTCTTTTCAGCGATATGTATTGTTATTGTCAATCATAGCGCTGACACCTGCCCAACCATCACCTCCGGGTCAGGGCCACAAGGGGGCGTAGATCCGCCCCCCCTTGGCACAGGGCATCAATTGGCCTTGTGAATCGCCCGCTTGGAGACGGACAGCGCCGCCTCATGCATCGCTTCGGACAAGGTCGGATGCGCATGGATAATGCGCGCCAGATCCTCACTGCTGGCATGGAACTCCATGGCCACCACCGCTTCGGCGATCAATTCGGAGGCCTGAGGGCCCACGATGTGCACGCCCAGAATGCGGTCCGTTTCCTTATGCGCGATGATTTTGACCATGCCCGCCTTTTCTTCCATGGCCCGGGCCCGGCCGGTGGCGCCAAAGTTGAACGTGCCACTGTTGAACGGAACACCGGCGGCTTTTAGCTGCTGTTCGGTCTTGCCCGCCCAGGCGATCTCCGGATGGGTGTAGATCACCCACGGGATGGTGTCATAGTTGACATGGCCCGGTCTGCCGGCGATTAGCTCGGCCACCATCACGCCTTCTTCCGAGCCCTTGTGGGCCAGCATCGGCCCGCGCACCACATCGCCGATGGCATACACGCCCGGCAGGTTGGTGCGGCAGTGCTCATCCACATTCACCAATCCACGCTCGTCCAGCAGCAGATCCACATCCTCGGCAAACAAATTGCCGGTGTTCGGTCGGCGACCGACACAGACAATGAGCTTGTCCACCTGGATGTTCTGCTTGCCGTCCTTGTCCTCATAGTGCACAGACACGGTCTTGCCGACCTTGGCATTGGTCACCCGGGCACCGAATCGGATATCGAGCCCCTGGCGCTCGAACTCCTTCTGCGCCATCTTGGCGACCCGCTGGTCCACGGGCGGCAGGAAGGTGTCCTGGGCTTCCAGCAGAGTGACCTTGGAGCCCAGCCGACTCCAGACACTGCCCATCTCCAGGCCGATCACACCGGCACCGATAATACCCAGCCGCTTGGGAACATCGGTGAATTCCAAGGCGCCGTCAGAGTTCACAATCCGCTCACCATCCAGTGGTGCGGCATCAATATCGATGGGCTTGGAACCGGTGGCGATGATCACATGCTCGGCCTGGTACACCTCGGCCTTGCCGCTGCCATCGGCAGGAGTGACTTCCACCTGCTTGCCGGAGAGCAATTTGCCGTGCCCCTTGAGCCACTCGATCTTGTTCGCCTTGAACAGCTGGGCGATACCACCGGTGAGGTCTTTCACCACACGGTCTTTGCGGGCAATCATGGCGCCCACATCCAGCTGGACCTTCCCGGTCTTGATCCCGTGCGCTTCCAGCTCGTGATTGACCTTGTGATACTGCTCGGAGGAATCCAGTAGCGCCTTGGACGGTATGCAACCGACGTTCAGACAGGTGCCGCCCAGCGCCGGCTCCCCATCCTTGTATACGAAATCATCGACCACGGCGGTGGTCATACCGAGTTGTGAGCAGCGGATCGCGGCCACATACCCGGCCGGCCCGCCACCAATCACGATTACGTCAAATGCTTTGGCCATGCTTGCTCCCTGTGGGGCTTATCCGGATTGGCAAAGCGGGGCCGTAACGGCCCCGCAACAGGATCAGATCTCGAGCAACAGCCGTGCCGGATCTTCCAGCAGCTCCTTGATGGCGACGAGGAAGCTGACCGCCTCGCGTCCATCGATGATGCGGTGGTCATAGGACAGCGCCAGGTACATCATCGGCCGCACCACGATCTCACCGTTCTCCACCATGGGCCGCTCCTGGATCTTGTGCATGCCCAGGATGGCGCTTTGCGGCGGGTTCAGAATGGGCGTGGACATCAACGAGCCGAAAATGCCGCCGTTGGTGATGGAGAAGGTACCGCCGGTGAGCTCATCCATCGACAGCTTGCCGGCCTGGGCGCGCTTGCCGAAATCGACGATGCTGCTTTCGATACCGGCAAAGCTCTGGTGGTCCGCATCACGCAACACCGGAACCACCAGGCCTCGCTCGGTACTGACCGCAATACCGATATCGTAGTAGCCGTGGTAGATGATATCGGTCCCATCCACCGACGCGTTCACTGCCGGGAAGCGTTTCAGCGCCTCCACGGAGGCCTTGACGAAAAAGCTCATGAAGCCCAGCCGGGCGCCATGGATCTTCTCGAACTGGTCCTTATGGCGCTTGCGCAGTTCCATCACCGGCTGCATGTTCACTTCGTTGAACGTGGTGAGCATGGCCGCGGTCTGCTGCGCCTCCACCAGGCGTTCGGCAATGCGCTGGCGCAGCCGGGTCATGGGTACCCGGCGTTCCGGACGCTCGCCGGCCGGCATGGGCGCAGGGGCCGGAGCGGGTTCCGCCGGTTTCTGCCGCGCCGGAGCCGGCGCTTCCTTGGCAGGCGCCTGCTGCTGCCCTTCCAGGTGCCGCAGCACGTCTTCCTTGGTGATGCGGCCGGATGGCCCGGTGCCCTCGATCTTCGCGGCATCAAGATCGTTTTCCGCCACCAGTCTCCGCACCGCGGGGCTGAGCTCCGGTTCGTCCGTGGACGCGGGTTTTTCCGCCGCTCCGGAGGCCTGTCCGGACTGGGCCGGCTTCTCCGCCTTGGCGCCTGCGGCCTCCTCCTCGATGGTACCCAGCACCTGATCGGCGGTGACGGTGTCACCCTCACCGGCCTTGATCTCACCGAGCACCCCGTC
>SLCE01000133.1 GCA_007125985.1 Ectothiorhodospiraceae bacterium
AACGGAACGCTCGCAGTGGCCGCAGGTCATGTCTTCGATCAGCAGATGCAGCATGGCAGTGAACTCCCTGATTGCGTGATTGGACGCCACTTTGAACCTTCCCATCATGGGAAGGTCAATACATGGATTGCTTGACCCTCCCATGATGGGAAGGTTTATACATGATGGCCTTATCCACCCAACCACAGAGCGTGAATTATGAATCAGGTTGCCAGCGGACATCCGGCCGGGCACAGGGAACTGGAGATCGGTGTCACGGGAATGAGCTGTGCTGCCTGTGTCAGCCGTGTGGAAAAGGTACTGGCGAAGCAACCGGGTGTGGAAGCGGCCACGGTGAATCTGGCCACGGAGCGGGCGCAGCTTTGTGTGGAGCCGGAACAGCTGGATCTGTCACGGGTGGCCCAGGCTCTGGAACGGGCCGGCTTCGGCCTGGCTGCCGTGGATACCGAACTCGCCGTGTCCGGCATGCACTGCGCATCCTGCGTGGGCGCAATTGAACGCGCGCTTGAGAACGTGGATGGCGTGGTGTCCGCCAGCGCGAACCTGGCAACAGAATCGGCGCGGGTGCGTTACAACCCGGCGGCGACGACGGCGCAAGCCCTGATAGAGGCCATTGAGGGTGCCGGTTACGAGGCACGGGAACGCGCGGGCCTGGATACCGCCAGCCGGGACGAGGAGCGCGACCGCGAGCGTGAGACGCTGAAGCGCTCCGTTTACTTCGCAGGCGCGCTGACCTTGCCGATCTTTATTCTGGAGATGGGCGGCCACATGGTGCCGCCGTTCCATCACTGGCTGATTCATACCCTGGGCCTTCAGACGCTGTTGATGATACAGCTGGTTCTGGCCAGTCTGGTGCAGTTCGGCCCGGGTCTGCGCTTTTACCGCAAGGGTTTCCCCGCGCTGCTGCGGGCAACGCCGGACATGAACTCCCTGGTCATGTTGGGCACCAGCGCGGCGTACGGCTATTCCGTGGTGGCCACATTCATCCCGCAAGTACTGCCTGAAGGAACAGTCAACGTCTACTACGAGCCCGCAGCGGTGATCATCACCCTGGTGTTGCTCGGCCGTTACATCGAGGCCATCAGCAAGGGGCGGACCAGTGAGGCCATCCGCCGTTTGATGAATCTGCAGGCCCGTACGGCGCGGGTGGAAAGAAACGGCGTGGAGACGGAGGTGCCGGTGGAGACAGTCCAGGTGGATGAGCGCGTACTGGTGCGGCCCGGCGAGCGCATTCCGGTGGACGGTGAGGTGCTGGATGGGGATTCCTGGGTGGATGAATCCATGATCTCCGGCGAACCCGTTCCGGTTCACAAGGAGCCCGGCGCGGAAGTGGTGGGCGGCACGGTCAACCAGCGAGGTAGCCTGCGGTTCCGGGCAACCCGGGTGGGCAGCGACACCGTGCTGGCCCAGATCGTGCGCATGGTGGAGGCGGCCCAGGGCTCCAAGCTGCCGATCCAGGCGTTGGTGGACAAGGTGACCGCCTGGTTCGTGCCAGCGGTGATCCTTGCAGCCATCCTCACCTTTGGGGTCTGGCTGCTTGCCGGCCCGGCACCGGCACTCACCTTTGCATTGGTCAACGCGGTGGCCGTGCTGATCATTGCCTGTCCCTGCGCCATGGGGCTCGCCACGCCCACATCCATCATGGTGGGCACCGGCAAAGGGGCGGAGTTGGGCATGCTGTTTCGCCGCGGTGAAGCCCTGCAGAGCCTGCGCGACGTCAGTGTTGCCGCGCTGGACAAGACAGGAACGCTGACCCGCGGTCAGCCGGAGCTGACCGATCTGGAAGCCGTCGCCGGCTTTCAGCGCGAGGAATTGCTGGGGCTGATCGCCGCCGTGGAAGCGCACTCGGAACACCCTGTGGCGGATGCCATTCTGGCGGCCGCTCGGGATGCCGGAGCACCGATGCCCGAAGCCCGGGAATTTGTTGCGGAGGCAGGCTACGGTGTGCGTGCGCAGGTGCAGGGCAAGCGTATTCTGGTGGGTGCGGATCGCTACCTGGAACGCGAGGGTGTTTCTGTTTCCGCACTGCGGGGCCGCGCAGCGGCGCTGGCGGAGGCCGGCAAGACGCCGATGTATGCCGCTGTGGACGGCGTGGCCGCCGCGGTGATCGCCGTTGCGGACCCCATCAAACCCGGCTCGAAGGAGGCGGTGCAGGCCTTGCGTGAACTGGGCCTCAAGGTGCTTATGGTCACCGGGGATAACCGGGCCACGGCGGAGGCCATCGGCCGTCAACTGGGCATCGACGATGTGGTGGCGGAAGTGCTGCCTGAGGGCAAGGTGGACGTAGTCAAGCGCCTGCAGGAGCAGGGTGAGCAGGTGGTGTTCGTCGGTGACGGGATCAACGATGCACCGGCGCTGGCCCAGGCGGAAGTCGGCGCGGCCATTGGCACGGGGACGGATATCGCCATGGAAAGCGCGGATCTGGTATTGATGTCCGGCGACCTGCGCAAACTGCCGAATGCGGTGTCCCTGTCCCGCGCCACCTTGCGCAATATCCGTCAGAACCTGTTCTGGGCATTCGCCTACAACAGCTTGCTGATTCCGGTGGCGGCCGGTGTACTGTATCCGGTGGCCGGCATTTTACTATCCCCGGTGTTGGCGGCGGTCGCTATGGGTTTGTCCAGCGTCAGTGTGCTGAGCAACGCCCTTCGGCTGCGCCGCTTCAAGCCGCCGCTGGGCCTGGCATTGGATGATGAGTCTGGCGACACCCTACCGCCACGGCCAGCCACCTCTGCGGCCTGAGGGAGGATGCGAGACATGCGTACCACGGACATGTTAATGCCCATCGGGCAGGCGGCGCAGGCGTCAGGCGTGAGCGCCAAGATGATCCGTTATTATGACGAGATCGACCTGTTCCGCCCCAAGGCGCGCTCGGATTCCGGATACCGCCTGTTCAGCGAGACGGACATCCACGCGCTCAGGTTTATCAAGCGGGCGCGGGATCTGGGTTTCTCTGTAGATGAGATCCGGCACCTGCTGGCTCTGTGGCAGGATCAGAGCCGGGCCAGTGCAGACGTGAAGGCACTGGCCATGGAGCATGTGCGGGAACTGGAGGACCGCATCGAGCAGTTGCAGGCCATGGCGCGCACCCTGCGGCATCTGGCGAGCCACTGCCAGGGCAATGATCGTCCGGAGTGTCCCATTCTGGATGATCTGGCCGGCATTGGCGCCGGGGACGAGGCCCACGGTTACACAGGCACCGGCCATTGACCGCGAGCCGCGCCTTGTCCCCGAACACGCTGCAAAGCCAGAGCACCATGGGAATAGATCAGTGCTTCGCTAGAACCAGCGCCTCCTGCGGAACCAGACGATCATGCCGACGGCAACCAGCGTCATGAGCAGCAAAATCAACGGATAGCCCAGATACCATCCCAGTTCCGGCATGGCGAAGGGGCTGGTGGGGTGTTCGAAATTCATGCCGTAGACGCCGGCGATGAAGGTCAGCGGCATGAAAATGGTCGCGATCACCGTGAGCTGCCGGATGGTCTCATTCAGGCGGTTGCTCATGGTGGAGAGATAAATGTCCAGCAGACTACCCGCCATGTCCCGGTAGCTTTCCACCAGGTCCATGATCTGCACCGTGTGATCGTAGATGTCCCGCATCCAGATCCGGGTTTCCGGTGACAGCAGGTCAGTATGATCGCGGATTACCTGGTTCAGCAGATCCCGCGTCGGCCACAGATGGCGTCGCAGAATGATCAACTCCCGGCGCAGGCGGTGCAGGTCTTCCAGCGTGCTGCGCCCGGGCCTGTCCAGCAGCGCCTCCTCAATGGCCTCAATGCGTTCACCCACGGAGTCCAGAACCGGGAAGGCATGGTCCACCGCGGTGTCCATCAGGGCGTGGAGCAGCTCATCGGATTGGGCCAGTACGCGGCCTCTCTCGGAAAGCCTGCGGCGTACTTCAGAAAAAACATCCAAACCGTCCGCTATTACGCTGAGAATAAAATGATTGCCCATGAATAGCGTAAGCTGATGGATGCGCAAGGTGCCGTCGGCATTCTCCTGCGTGACGCCCAGGGTGACCACCAGGGTGTGTTCGAATCGGTCCACCTTGGGGCGTTGTCCGCCGTTGAGCACGTCCTCCATCGCGAGCGGATGCAGTCCCAGGCGTTCGCCCAGCAAGGCGAGCTCGGCAGGGTCCGGTACGCCGGAAACATGAATCCAGTGCAGGCTGCCCAGTGAATCCTCGGCGGGTACCGCGTCAGCTGTGATGGCCTCGGGCACGCTCCATCGGCCTTCAGACCGGTACGTCAGGGACAGGCGAGCCGAAGGCGCCTGGTCGGGGCGGGTCTCGCGCAAGGTGCCGGGGGCGGTTCCCGGCGGCGGATACTGTTTGCGGAACAAGTCGGCCACGGGCAGGCTCCTCTGTGTCGTGGCAGAATAATACACTGACGCTGCCCAGGAACAGGCGGCACTCCACGGAGGATACATGTTCGGTTTTCTGCAGGGCTTTGCCTACGGCCTGTTTCTGTCCTGCCTGCCTTGGTTTCTCATTGGCATCTACCGGCCTGAAATCGCCGTTCCCACGCCCCATCCGACCCGCTGGCAGGTCTTGCTGCGCTATTGGCTGCTGTTTCCGTTTCTTTCCATGCTGATCTGGCTGACGTCGCTGTGGGGTGGGCTCGGCCCCAGTCTGTCAGGCTGGTTGGCGGGGCTGGCGGCGATCGCAGTGGCCGTGCCAGTGGAACGTGCCTGGCATCGCTGGCGGGCGCGCCTGTTCGGCCGGCGCCGGGAGGCCGAAGCTGCCCGTCATCACCGGGAACAGTCGCGGGCGGAGCGGGAGGCGGGCATCAAGACCCTGAACCCGGACAACCCGCCTGCTGATGCGGATGATGTGGTGCTGGCCCTGGGCAAGGCAAAGCGGGGCCTGCTTGAAGCCGGCCGACCGGGTCTGGCCGGTCAGGCAGACCGACTCTATACGCGGTACATGCATGTGCTGGATGTGCTGGACCACACCCTGGATCGCCGGGAAGTCACCTGGCAGCGGGTACGGGGGCTTGCCGCGCAGGTCTGCCTGAATGCCGTGGATACCCTGGACGGCATGGCGGTACTCAGCCGTGGCATGCAGCGGGTGGATGTGACGTATGTGAAACGGCGCCTCGCTGAGCCGCAGGTGCTGGGTGATGATGAGCGGCAGGCGCTGGAGCAACGGCTGGCCCTGGTTGAGGACACCGAACGGCAGCTGCGGGAGATGAGTGCGCGAAATGAAGCGGCCATGACCGCACTGGACCGGGCGGCGGTTGCCGTGTCGCGCATCGAGTCCGGCCGGCCGCAGGCTTCAGTGGCTGCTGGTCAGGCGATGCGGGATCTGCAACAGTTCATTGATCGGGTAGAGCAGTACAGCCGACCGGAGTGAGGCGATGACCGCTGACGATAGCAAGCGTTCCGACGAGAGCCCGTTGGAACTGCGGATGCCCACGGATGAAGACATCCACAGTGCGGGCGACACTGCTGATACCGCCTCGCTGGATACGGCGGCGCGGGTCTTTGTGGACGATCTGCTGGGCGTCGAGGCCGCGCGTGCCTCGGAGCAGCGCCGCCGGGTGGATGAACTGGGCCTGCAGGAGCAGCGCGAGGCCGCCCATCGTAGTGAGATGCTGAAAACACCCTTGCGACAGCTGGCCCGACAAGGCGATGACGGCGGCCCGGTGGCCACCACTTTGGCCAATCTCCGGGAGCAGATGCAGGAACTGGATCCCAACAGACGGCGCCTGGGCGGCGGTGCCGATCGACTGCTGGCGCGTATTCCCGGTGTCGGAAGCCGTCTCCAGCGCTACTTCCGCAAATTCGAGACGGCGCAGGCCGCGCTGGATGCCATCC
>SLCE01000180.1 GCA_007125985.1 Ectothiorhodospiraceae bacterium
CCGAGGCGTCATTGAGCAGGGTCCGCAGCAGCTGATTGTTCAGTGCGTGGCCGGACTTGTACCCGGTGAAGGCGCCAATCAGACTGTGTCCCAGCAGGTAGAGATCCCCGATCGCATCCAGGATCTTGTGCTTCACGAACTCATCACGGTAGCGCAGGCCGTCCTCGTTGAGGATGCGGTAGTCGTCCACCACGATGGCGTTGTCCAGACTCCCGCCCAGCGCCAGCTTGCGCTGCTGCAACGCCTCGATTTCGCGCATGAAACCGAAGGTCCGGGCCCGGCTGACTTCCTTGACGAAACAAGTGCTGGAGAAATCCACGCTCGCAGCCTGTTCACCGTCCTTGAACACCGGATGGTCGAACTCAATGGCAAAAGACACCTTGAAACCATCGAAAGGCTCAAAATTGACCCATCGATCGCCATCCTCGACGCGAATCGGCTTCTTGATGCGAATGAAGCGCTTGGGCGCATCCTGCTCCTGGATGCCAGCAGACTGGATCAGGAACACGAAAGGCCCGGCGCTACCGTCCATGATCGGAACCTCGGGAGCGCTGAGTTCCACCACTGCGTTGTCGATGCCCAGCCCTGCCATGGCCGAGAGCAGATGCTCTACGGTGGAGACACGCACATCGTCCTTGACGAGACAGGTGGAGAGCTGGGTGTCGCCGACATTCTCCGGATGGGCACGGATTTCCACCGGCTCATCCAGATCCACGCGACGGAACACGATCCCGGTATCCGGGGCTGCCGGCAACAGGGTGAGGTAGACCTTCTCGCCCGTATGCAGACCGACACCGGTGGCGCGGATCACATTTTTCAGGGTGCGTTGCCGAATCATTAGCGTGTATCACTCCTCGCGGTCCCAACAGGCAGGTCCGCAGCTATCCGGTTTCCACGCCGCCGATACGGCGACGTATGGAAATAGCGCGTCATTTTACCGTAACAAACGCGCTTTGCATACTGCACTGCAACAAAAGCAGCGCCATTACGCGGCCCCACCCCGTGATCAGACCGCTGCAGCGTAACGCAGGCATCCGCGCAGGTGCGCGACGTCCGTCACAAAACCGACATCAAGGACATGGCCCCGTTCAGTCGGCCTGTCGGCGCAGGAACGCCGGAATATCCAGGTATTCCATATCGCCAGCCTCACCGTACTTGTCGTTAGCAGCCTTTTTACGCGCCGCAGCCGGTGTATCCAGCTTGCCGTAATCCACGTCTCCGCTGGCTTTCCGTGGCGCCGCGGTCACCGCCTTGAGCTGCGGCTTGTCCTGAGTTTCAACTTTAGGCTGTCCCAGGCCGGTTGCCACGACAGTGACACGCAACTCGTTCTCCAGTTCCGGATCAATCACGGTGCCCACCACCACCGTGGCTTCATCGGAGGCAAACTCGCGTACCGTCTGACCCACCTCGTCGAACTCCCCAATGGACAGATTCAGTCCCGCGGTGACGTTCACCAGGATGCCATTGGCACCGGCCAGGCTGATGTCTTCCAGCAAGGGACTGGCAATGGCCCGTTCGGCTGCCTCGCGGGCACGTCCCTCGCCCGATGCCGCACCGGAACCCATGACCGCCATTCCCATTTCGGACATCACCGTGCGTACGTCGGCAAAATCGACGTTGATGAGGCCCGGGCGGGTGATCAACTCGGCGATGCCCCGCACTGCGCCCAGCAGCACGTCGTTCGCAGACTTGAACGCGTCCAGCAGGGTGAGGTTCTTGCCCAGCACACTGATCAGCTTCTCGTTGGGGATGGTGATCAGGGAATCCACGTGCTGCGACAGTTCCTCCATGCCTTCCACGGCCACGCGCATCCGCTTGTTGCCCTCGAAGGGGAACGGCTTGGTTACCACGGCCACCGTGAGGATGCCCAGTTCCCGGGCAATCTGCGCCACCACCGGGGCCGCCCCGGTGCCGGTGCCACCGCCCATGCCGGCAGTGATGAACACCATGTCGGCGCCATCCAGCACCTCGGCGATGCGATCCCGGTCTTCCAATGCCGCATCACGGCCCACATCCGGATTGGCGCCGGCGCCCAGCCCCTTCGTGATATTACTGCCCAGTTGCAACACGGTCTTGGCTGAGGTGTTCTTCAGCGCCTGGGCGTCGGTATTGGCGCAGATGAAATCCACGCCCTCGATATCGGCCGCCACCATGTGCTGCACGGCGTTGCCGCCGCCACCACCGACGCCGATGACCTTGATTACTGCGTTCTGACTGAAGGAATCCATCAGTTCAAACATGGTCGTGTCTCCTCTGGATGCGTCCATCGATCCATTTTCACTACGCTTCAAAGGTTCCCCTGGAACCAGCTTTTCATCCGGGAAAAAACGGCCCGGAAACCGCCTTCCGCCTCATACTCTGTGATTTGCTGCCCCCGGTTGTTGGCGCCGAAATACAGCAACCCGACCCCGGTGGAGTAAATCGGATTGCGCACCACATCGGACAGACCGGTGACCTTGTTGGGAACCCCCAACCGCACCGGCACATGGAACACCTCTTCGGCCAGTTCAATGGCCCCTTCCATCTTGGCGCTGCCGCCTGTGAGCACGATGCCGGCGGCGATCAGATCCTCGAAGCCGCTGCGGCGGAGCTCCTGGTGGACCAGGGTCATCAGCTCCTCGTATCGCGGTTCCACCACTTCGGCCAGGGTATGGCGCGAGAGCCGACGTGCCGGCCGCTCCCCCACCGAGGGCACCTCGATGGTTTCCTCCGCGCCCGCCAGCTGGGACAGGGCACAGGCGTACTTGACCTTGATCTCCTCGGCATGCTGCGTGGGTGTGCGCAGAGCCACGGCAATGTCGTTGGTGACCTGATCGCCGGCAATGGGAATCACCGCCGTGTGCCGGATGGCACCCTCGGTGAATACCGCGATGTCAGTGGTCCCGCCACCGATATCCACCAGGCAGACGCCCAGTTCCTTTTCGTCATCGGTGAGCACCGAATAGCTGGAAGCAAGCTGCTCGAGCACGATGTCGTCCACTTCCAGTCCGCAGCGGCGGATGCACTTGACGATGTTCTGCGCCGCGCTCACCGCACCGGTCACCATGTGCACCTTGGCTTCCAGGCGTACGCCGGACATCCCGATCGGTTCCCGCACCCCCTCCTGGGTGTCGATGATGAATTCCTGCGGCAGGATGTGGAGGATCTTCTGGTCCGCCGGAATCGCCACGGCCCGGGCCGCATCGATCACCCGTTCCACGTCTGCCCTCTGCACCTCCTTGTCCCGGATGGCGACAATGCCGTGGGAATTCAGGCTGCGGATATGGGAGCCCGCGATGCCGGCGTGTACGGAATGGATCTGACACCCTGCCATCAACTCCGCCTCCTCCACCGCTCGCTGGATGGATTGCACGGTGGATTCGATGTTCACCACCACCCCTTTCTTCAACCCCCGGGACGGGTGTGAACCCAGGCCGACGATCTCCAGCACACCGTCGTCACCCATCTCGCCGACGATGGCCACAACCTTCGATGTGCCGATATCCAGCCCCACCAGCAGGTCGCGTTCCGTTTTCCTGGTCATCCTCCATTCCTCTCGCATCAGGGCCTGTCCGCGCCGGGCTGATCGCCCCAACGCACGGCAAAACCATTGGGGTAACGCAGGTCGGCAGTCGCCAGTTGCCGCTCCTGTTCACGGGTCAGTGCCGGCCAGGCCCGCACGAAGCGACGCACCCGGTCATCCACCTCCTGCCGACCCAGCTGCACACGTGCCCCGCCGTCCAGGGTCACTTTCCACGATTCACGGGCGTCCATGGCCACGGCCACCACGGCCTTGCCCATGCCACCGAAGGCGCGATCCAGTTCCCGGTAGCGGTCACTGACCTCGATCTCACGCCCGTCGGGCCCGGCCAGTTCCGGCAGCCCTGTCGGCCAGCTGTCGGCCTCGGGGGCGAACAGTTCGCCCCGTGGATTCATCAGCGCTTCATCGTTCCAGGTGGCCACTGCCTCCTGTTCCTGGATGCTGATGCGCAGGGTGCCCGGCCACACGCGCCGTACCGAGGCTCGGTCAACCCAGGGCAGCGCCTCAATCGCACCTCGGATGCGGGCAACGTCCAGGCCCCAGAATCCGGTGCGGAGATGGGGATCCAGGGCATCCCGTAGATCACTCTCGCGCACCCACTCCAGCCGTGTGTCGAAATGCACCGCCTGCAACGGGAAGGTCTCCGGGGCGCTGAGAAAGCGGATGCCGTATCCCGTTCCCCCGATCACGGCCACGACGATCAGGCTGATGCCGGCCAGCCGGCCGGTTCGGGCCAACGCGGCCCGCCGGCGGGCGCGCTGCACCGGATCGACCGGCTGCCGCTGCGGCTGTGCTCCGCGCCGGGTCCGTGCCTGCCTCATCGTGCGTCCTCCAATGTGGTGAGCAGGATGCGCCACACCAGTTCATCGAAATCCATACCCGCTGCCCGGGCTGCCATGGGCACCAGAGAGTGATCGGTCATCCCCGGCACGGTATTCACTTCCAGCAGCCAGAACCGGCCGTCGCCGTCACGCATGAAGTCCACCCGGCCCCAGCCGCTGGCGCCCACCCGCTGGAATGCCCGCAGGGCCAGGGCTTCCAGTTCCTCCAGCTCACCCGGTGACAGTCCGCAGGGACAGTGATAGACCGTGTCATCGGCCTCATACTTGGCCTGGTAGTCGTAGAATTCCCTGGGCGTTTCCAGCCGGATGGTGGGCAGCGCCGCATCGGCAAGGATGGAAACGGTGTATTCCTCACCGGTGATCCAGCGCTCCGCCAGCACTTCGTCGTCGTACCGGGAGGCATCGGTGAACGCGGCTTCCAGCTCGGCCTCGGAATTCACTTTGTGCATACCGATGCTCGATCCTTCCCGCGCCGGCTTGATCATCAGCGGCAAACCCAGCTCTTCCACAACGCCGCGGGCCTGCGTCTCGGCGTTCAGCACCGTAAACGGCGGCGTGGGCAAGCCGGCGCCTTGCCACAGGCACTTGCTGCGCAACTTGTCCATAGCCAGCGCGCAACCAAGCACACCGCTGCCGGTGTACGGCAGGCCGAGCAGATCCAGCGCGCCCTGAATCACGCCGTCTTCGCCACCACGGCCGTGCAGCGCAATGAACACACGGTCAAAGCGGCCATCGATCAGCACCTGAATCACGTCTTTGCCGACATCAACGGCATGCGCATCCACACCCCGGTGGAGCAGGCCCTGTAGCACGGCCTGGCCACTTTTCAGCGACACCGGCCGCTCGGCAGACATACCGCCAAGTAGCACGGCGACGCGGCCCAGGGCTTCCGGCTCAATCATTCGATGCCTCCTCGCCAATCATCCGCACCTCCGGCCACAGCGACACGCCATGCGTCTCCAGCACCGTCTCTCGGACGTGCTCCACCAGGCGTTCGATGTCCGCTGCCGTGGCGCTGCCATCGTTGATGATGAAATTGGCATGCTTGTCGGATACGTGCGCACCGCCAATCCGCGCCCCTTTGAGGCCGGCGGATTCGATCAGGCGCGCCGCGTGATCACCCGTCGGGTTGCGGAACACGGAGCCACAACTGGGCTTGCCGATGGGCTGGGTCGCAGCACGACGATCCAGCAAGGCACGAATGCGCGTCATGGCCTGTCCACCGTCGCCGGCCTCAAGGGTCAGCAGCACGCCGGTGAACCATTCCTCCGGCTGCCCCTGGACATGCCGGTAACCCACCTGAAAATCGGACGGCTCGCGCCGATGCAGTCGACCCTGCCGATCCACGGTCTCCACCTCGGTGACCACACGCCAGGTCTCACCACCGAAGGCACCCGCGTTCATGGCCAGAGCACCACCCATGGTGCCGGGAATTCCCGCCAGAAACTCGG
>SLCE01000186.1 GCA_007125985.1 Ectothiorhodospiraceae bacterium
GCGGGTTTCCTCCACCAGGCGTTCGGTGGGGTTTGGGTGAGAGACCACGCTCAACTCCGCTGCGCCGTGCCCGAGTTGTTCCATCATCGCCTGCAATTCCTGCCGTCGCTGAGCGGTGTCCTTCTCCTTGGCGAGCACCGACAACACCTCGAGCCCGGTGCCGAGCTGCGCGGCCAGGGTTGCGCCCGCTTCCAGCGCGTGCAGTGAAAAGCGGGTCTCGTCGATGGGTACCACGATGCGATGCTTCATACGCCGGCTCCGGGATTATCGTCTGCACGTTCTATACAGTCTGGACGCTGGTCCGCAGGTTTCCAGTTGCGGACCAGCGCCGGTCCGGTACCCTTACGCCGAACCCGGTCAAGGCATGATGAAGGAGGCCAGACAGGACATGGTGGAGCGCATCAGCGTGGATGGCGTTAACGCCGGGCCGGTGCTCCGCTACCGGCTTGCGGAGACGGATGACGTGGAGGCGGTGGTGGATCTGGTGAATTCCGCCTATCGCGGTGATGTCAGTCGCCAGGGCTGGACGACCGAGGCCGACCTGCTGGGCGGCCAGCGTACTGATGCCCGCGAGGTGGAGCCGCAGATCACTGATCCCGGCTCGGTGATGTTGCTGTGTCACCAGGACGACGCGTTGGTGGGCTGTGTGCATCTCCAGCGCGGCGAGGGGCGGGCCTACCTGGGGATGCTGGCAGTCCGGCCGCATTTGCAGGGCTCGGGTATCGGAAAGTGTTTTCTGGCTGAGGCCGAGCGTTTTGTTCGGCAGGAATGGGGTGCCCCGGTGCTCGAGATGACCGTGATCTCCAGCAGGGCGGAACTCATCGCCTACTACCAACGGCGCGGCTACATGCTCACGGACGAGACCCGTCCGTTTCCGCGGGAAGCCCGCTTCGGCCTGCCGAAGGTGGATGATCTGGAATTCGTGGTGCTGCGAAAACGGCTGGATTGATCGCGCCCGCAGTGCGAACAACTCGACAGGACGGACCGATAATGGACAAACACGCCCTGGAAAACTATCTGCTGGAACAGATTCCCCTGGCCCGCGCCATGCAGTTGAGCGTGGATGCAGCCTCACCGCAGGCCCTGACGCTGACCGCACCGCTGGAGCCAAATATCAACCATCAGGGCACCGTGTTCGGTGGCAGCGCCTCTGCGGTGGCCATTCTATCGGCCTGGCTGCTGGGCACCGCACGCGTGCAGGAGGAGGGCTTGCAGGGCCGCGCGGTGATCCAGAGAAACGAAATGCGCTATGACCGGCCGATCACCGGTCGGTTCTTCGCCACTGCGGAGGCAGCGGGTGGGGAAGACGATTGGCAGCATGCCCTGGATGCCCTGCGCCGAGGGCGCAAGGGACGGATTCGCCTCGTATCCCGGCTGGTGTGTGACGGGAAGGCGGTGGGTGAACTGGCGGGCGATTTCGTGCTGCTTTCGTGAACATGTTCGTCCGACAGCTTGCGTATCGAAGTGCTGTCCACTTTACTTCAAGAGTAACCAGTCACTTGAGTGACTGGCCTGTGCATTGCGGGGGTGGAGACTTCCGATGACTGCATCGAGCGATGGTTCGACGCAGCAGCAAAGGATGGATGCGGGAGAGGTCGAGACGCTGGCCCGGTTGGCGGATGCCTTGCCGGGGGTGATTTTCCAGTACCTTCTGCATCCCGATGGGCGGTCCTGTTTCCCGTACATGAACTCCGTGGCACAAGACCTGTTCGGTCTGGAGCCTGAGCGGTTGCGGGAGAGCGCGGAGCCTCTGTTTTGCCGCATTCATCGTGCCGATGTGGACCGGATCCGGCGCAGTATCCTGGTCTCGGCTGAAACACTGGAACCGTGGCACGAGGAAGGGCGACTGGTGATGCCGGATGGCACCGTCCGTTGGATCGAGGGCAACTCGGTGCCGACCCGCCAGGACGACGGCGGCGTGCTCTGGCACGGTTTCATTACCGATGTCACCAAGCGGCGCGAGGCCGAAGAGCAATTGCGGGTGGCAGCGGTGGCCTTCGAGACGCATGAGGCCATGCTGGTCAGCAATCGTCGGGGGCAGATCATTCGGGTCAACCGGGCACTCACGGAACTGACCGGTTTTCGGTCGGCGCAGATTCTGGGCCACTTGCTGGGGATATTCATCAGCGACCGGCAGCCAGCTGAGTTGGACCTGGATGCCGCAAGAAAGACGCTGGAAAAGCAGGGTCGCTGGAGCGGGGAGTTGTGGTGCAACCGTAGTGACGGGGAGGCGTTCCCGGCCTGGGTTACCGTCACTGCGGTTCGGAACGAGCGCCGGCGTGTCAGCCACTATGTGGTGGCAGCCACGGATATCACCGACCGGAAGCAGGTTGAGAATCGGATCCGTGACCTTGCTTACCGTGATCCGCTGACCGGTTTGCCCAATCGTCGCCTGCTGGAGGACCGGCTGGATCAGGCCATCGCCGCCGCGCTACGCCACCAACGCCACGGGGCGCTGCTATTCATTGATCTGGATGATTTCAAGCGCCTGAATGATAACTGGGGTCATGACGTGGGTGACCAGTTGCTGGTGGAGGCGGCGCGCCGGCTGGAGAGCAGGATTCGGGATACCGATACGGTCTCTCGCCTGGGCGGCGACGAATTCGTGGTGATGCTCACCGATCTTGGCCTGGACCGCCTGGCTGCCCGGGAGCGGGCGCTGACCGTTGCTGAAACACTCCGCAGTGCCCTGAACTCACCCTACCAGTTTGATGATGCCGCCGTGCCCGCATTGCGCAGTTCCTGCAGCATTGGTATCAGCTTGTTCGGTGGCCTTGCCCGGTCGCGCCGGGAACTGTTGAAGCGGGCTGACGCGGCGTTGTATCAGGCCAAGCAGGCAGGCCGGAACCGCCTGCGGTTTTTCGATTGAGCGCCGTGTTCCAACGAAAAGGGCTAACACGGCTTCCCGCAGTTTGATGTAGATCAATTTTTGGCATTGCATCATGCGGCATAGTGCGCGCTTCCTAAAATTTTAGGCCTGCTGGCTTGGGGACAGGGCGTTTTATGTCGGATACTTATAACGATGTTGTGCAGAGTTACGGACGTTGCCTGAGGGATAAGGCGTTTATCGATCGTTTCTACCAAATTCTTATGTCAAGCCATCCCGATATCCGGGCGGCGTTCTCCGGTACGGATTTCGGCCGTCAGCGCCGCGCTCTGCGCCGCGGTATCAGCACCGCGCTGATGTTCGCCGCGGGTAACGACTTCGTCAAGGGTGGCGTGGATACAATGGCCGAAGTGCACAGCCGCAACGGGCGTGCGCCGGTGGAGCCGCGTATGTACGCCCTGTGGTTGGACAGTCTGGTGCAGGCGGTGGAGGAATCGGACGGCGAATTCACCGGGGAACTGGCTCGTCGCTGGCGGGATGCCATGGGTGTGGTTATCCGCTACTTCTCCGATCATTACTGATAGCAGGCTTGCCGGGCTGGTGGTGATCGGTCACGCTGATCCCGCCCTCGTCTGAACGGAGCGGTTCATGGCACAGATTACCTTCCTCGGTGCGGTGGGAGAGGTCACCGGTTCCCGCTATCTGATTGAAACGGACAGCGCCAAGCTCCTGCTGGAGTGCGGTCTGCATCAGGGCGGCTCCAAGGCAGAGGAGCGCAATCGCCACTCGTTGGCTGAGTTGGCGCGCACCGTGGATGCGGTGATTGTCTCCCACGGCCACCTGGACCATTCCGGCCTGGTCCCACGCCTGGTACACGACGGTTATGCCGGCCCCATCTACTGCACCGAAGGGACGTTCGAGCTGTTGCAGATCATGTGGCGGGACGCCGCGCAGGTGATGGGCCGGGAACTGGAGTGGGAGAACCGCTGGCGTGAGCGGTCCGGCCGGCCGTTGGTGGAGCCCGTCTACCTGCCCGAGGACGTGGATCAGGCGTTGGAACAGTGCCGGCCATTTCCCTATGGACAGCCACTGGATCTGTGCGAAGACGCCCGCCTGGTGTTCCGGGATGCCGGCCACATCCTGGGTTCGGCCATCGTCGAACTGGCTGTCCAATCCGGCGGCCGTGAACGGCGGTTGGTGTTCTCCGGCGATCTGGGCAACCCGCAGTCCGTGCTCATGCGCGAGCCGGAAAGCCTGGAGTCAGCGGATATTGTGCTGATGGAAAGCACTTACGGGGATCGGGACCATCGTCCGTTGGAAGACACCATCGAGGAATTTGCCGGTATCCTCGAGGACGCACACGCCCAGGGCGGGAATGTGCTCATCCCCGCCTTCGCCGTGGGCCGTACCCAGGAACTTCTCTACCACCTGGGGGCGCTTCGCCGTGAGGGGCGTCTGCTGCAACAGCATATTTTCCTGGACAGCCCCATGGCGATCGAGGTCACGGAGCTGTACCACCGTCGCCGTCGCTCGCTGGAAGCAGAAGATGTCGCCAGTTCGGGCTGGAAATCCGGCCAGTTGGCGGAATCCATTCTGCCCGGGCTGCAGCTTTCCCGCACAGTCGACGAATCCATGGCGATCAATCGCATCCATGGTGGCGCCATCATTATCGCCGGTAGCGGCATGTGCAACGGCGGCCGCATCCGACATCACCTGAAATACAACCTGGGGCGGCGCAATTGCCGCATTATCATTGCCGGCTTCCAGGCCGCGGGCACGCTTGGGCGCCAACTGGTGGATGGAGCGGAAACCGTAAAGCTGTTCGGTGAGGCGATTGCCGTTCGCGCCTCGGTACACACCCTGGGCGGTTTCTCCGCCCATGCGGGACAGAGCGAGCTGATGGCCTGGGCCGGGCGTTATCGGACCCGGCCACGGGTGTTCCTCGTACATGGCGAGCCGCATGCCCAGGAGCAGCTACAACAGGCGCTCAAAACCCAGTTCGAGATCGATGCAGTGATCCCCCAACCCGGCCAGACCGAACCGCTCTGAGAGGCGCCGGTTTGGATTTTCCCCGCCGAGCCGTCACAATAGGTAACACGCACATAGGCCTGACGGCCGCTCCGGAATTGCTGGCAGGGGCCGCATTCCGGTCTTTCCGAGAACCCTACCGGCACCCGGATCCCGGGCTGTGTCATCACCCCGCAAGCGCGGGTCATTCGCCGATGCAAGAGGGAATCTGACCATGGAAAAGAATCCCGATAAGGGCTACGTCGCACTGCTGGGGTGGTCCCTGAATGCCGTGGAAGCGGCGGAAGAGTTTGATCGTCGCTACGTCGTCGTGGCGCCGGATTGGGCCGAGGAATACTGCGAGAAGCACAACATTCCCTACGTGCCCTGGAACTTCGAGCGGCTTAATGATCGTTCCATGGAGATTGCCGAGAAGTTGCGGGACATGGGTGTTGACGTGGCAATTCCGCTGTTCGAGGAAACGGTGGAATGGTCCGGGGCCATCAACTCCGTGCTCTTGGACAACCCGCGCCTGCTTGGCCAGTCCATGCTGATGCGCGACAAGTCGCTGATGAAGCGCCGTGCACAGCTGGGCGGCATCCGCGTGGGTATCTTTGAGGAAGCCCATGATCGTGAGGATGTCATCCGGTTCCTGAAGCGCGTGAACCAGACGCTGCTCAAGCTCGACGGTGACCCCAACGATCCCATCCATTTCAAGGCCTTCGACAAGGCGGGGTGTCTGGGTCACCGGGTGATCCGCACGCCGGATGATGTGGATGCGATCCCTGAGGAGGAATTCCCGGCGCTCATGGAATCCCACCTGGATGGCTGGGAGTTCGCGGTGGAGGCCTGGGTCCACAATGGCAAGATCCGCTTCCTGAACATCTCGGAGTATGTGACGCTGGGTTATTCGGTGCATGTACCGGCCTCGCCGGAGCTGGAGCGCTAC
>SLCE01000107.1 GCA_007125985.1 Ectothiorhodospiraceae bacterium
CAGAGCGGCCGGGCATTTCCCGGCCGTTTTGGCACCTCTCTCCCTTCTCATGGTAAGTTAAAAACAGAACGATATTTTTGCTTGCTAACAGCAAATTTCTGATTGCCGCATCAGACCGGCAACGGACTGCAGATTGGGAGAGAAGTAATGGCTACACCACGGGCGGTGGCTCGCAAGCCCAGGCGCCGAACCCAGGCCGAGCGGACGGAGGAATCCAGTCAGCGGATGCTGGAAGCCGGCATACGTCTGCTCATCGACCACGGGCCGCAGAAGACCACCCTCAAGGAAGTGGGGGAGCTTGCGGGCTATAGTCGTGGCCTGGCCAGCTACCGGTTCGGTTCCAAGGAGGGCCTGTTCCGGGAGATCCTCTCCGTCGGGCGTCGCCAATGGGCGGCCGAATTGACCCGTGTGGTGGGCGAAAAACAGGGCCTGCAGGCCCTGCTCGCGGCAACCGAGGCCTTTCGCAACTTTCTCCTCAATGCCCCCGACCAGTACCGGGCGATGCTGATTCTGTGGTACGAATCCATCGGCCAGTCCTCCGCGGTGACCGCCAAACTGCGGGAACAGCATGCCGCCCAGCGGCGGGATGTGAAGAGCTGGGTGGAGCAGGGTATCGCTTCTGGCGATATTGATCCGGACGTGGATGCCGAGCTGTTCGCCGCGACCTTCTGTTCCGTGGTCTATGGAACAGCCTACCAATGGCAGGTGAACCCCGCGGCGCTGGATCTGGACCGTCTCTTTGGCGCGTACCAGCAGTGGTTCCAGAAAGTCTTGCAGCCACCCGCAACGGCGTAAGCCCCTTCCCTCGGGGCAAGCGTTCCGCGCTCCCTTAGTGAGCGGACAGAATCCTTGTAACATGAGGAGCGGGGCGCGCATTGCCCCGGTTCGGCAGGGAGGAAGTCGCCATCGGCATCATAGCTACGGTTCGTCGGCAGCTCAGCGGCAGGGGGCTGGCGCTGCGACTGCTGCTCTATGCCTTGGTCTGGTGGGTTCTGACCGCTGGTGATACGGGGGCCTGGGTCTGGGGGGTACCCGCGGTGGCCGGCGCCGCCTTGTTCAACCCGTTCCCCGCCAATGGCCGTCTTCGGCTGGCGCCGCTGGCGCTGCTGCGGTTCGCGCAGCGGTTTATTCTGGGCTCGCTAACTGGCGCGCTGGATGTGGGGCTGCGTGCCCTGCAGCCCGCACGTCCATTGTCTCCGGCTCTGGTTGACTACCCGTGGCAGCTACAGACCCGGTCTGCGCGCATCTTCATGGCCAATCTGATCAACCTCATGCCCGGAACCCTGTGCGTACGCATCACTGATACCGCCATGAGTGTGCATGTGATTGGTGACGCGGAACGCACCGTAGCGGGGTTGGCGAAGCTGGAACAGCTGGTCGCTGACCTGATGGAGGTTGAGGACCATGACTGAGGTATTCGCCGTGTTGGTTCTGCTGCTGCTTCTCAACATCGTTGTCGGCCTGGCGCGCGTGCTGCGCGGACCCTCAGCAGCAGACCGCATGCTGGCGTCGGAAATGTTCTCCACCTCGGCGGTGGCCATACTTCTATTGCTCGCCTTTATACTGGACTCGCCCCCGCTACTGGATGTGGCACTGGTTCTGGCGCTGCTGGCTGCACTGGCGGTGGTGACCTTCGTCGGGCGCGCCTGGTCGGATCTGCAGTCCCGCCAATCGGAATCGGCACGAGGAATGGAAAGCCGTGAGTCTGACTGATCTGCTGGGTGGTCTACTGGTATTGCTGGGCATGCCCTTCTTCTTTCTGGGGACGCTGGGGTTGCTGCGTTTCCCTGATGCGTACACCCGACTGCATGCGCTGGCGAAGACCGACAACGTGGGGCTGGGGCTGGTTTGCCTCGGTCTGGCCTTGTATTCGGGCAGTTGGCTTACAGGGCTGAAACTGTTGCTTATCTGGTTGCTGATGCTGGTGGCGTCTGCGGCGGGCGCCGGCCTGATCGGGCGGACCGCCATGGCCCGGGGCATGAAACCCTGGGGGCTGTAGTGGGGTGGCTGGTACTGGTGTTTGACGGGCTGCTCGCCGCGGCACTGATCTGGCTGGCCTGGCAGGCCACGCATACCCCAGGCCTGTTCCGTTCTGTGATCAGTTTCATTATTTTCGGCCTGCTCATGGCGCTGGCCTGGGTGCGGTTGGATGCCCCGGACATTGCGCTAGCCGAGGCGGCCATCGGTGCCGGGGCTACCGGTGCGCTGCTGCTCTCGGCTCTGGGGCGTCTGGTGGCCACGCATGAGGAAGGGGCGCCCTGGCAGGAGCGGCGCGATCTGTACTTCTGGATACCAGCCGGGGGCGCGCTGCTGGGCCTGCTCACCCTGGCGGCCTGGATGCTGCCCAGCCCCGGCCTGGGTGAGCAGGTGCAGGACGCATTGCCGGAGTCCGGCGTCCAGAACCCGGTGACCGCGGTGCTGTTGAATTTCCGGGCCTTGGACACCCTGCTGGAAATCGGTGTGCTGCTGCTGGCCGCGATCGCCATCTGGTCGTTGGGGCGGATGCCGCTGCCCAGTGCCCCCGCTGTGCGCTCGCCGGCCCTGCCTGCGCTGGGGCGCTTGCTGTTCCCCATGTTTGTGCTGGTCAGTGCCTATTTGCTGTGGCGTGGCAGCCACGCGCCGGGCGGCGCGTTTCCTGCCGGGGCGGTGATGGGGGCGGGGGGTATTCTCACGATTCTCGCCGGCGCCCAGCCCTGGTTGACGGGCAGCGTTCATGGGCCCTGGCGCATGCTGCTGTCCCTAGGCTTCGCCGCCATGCTGGCCCTGGCGCTCGGCGTCATGGCCCTGGGTCAGCCGTTCTTCGCCTACCCGCCTGGACTGGCAGGGCTCATTGTCCTGGCGCTGGAGTTGGCAGCGGGCTTGTCCATCGCCATGTCCCTGGTGGCGCTCTACCTGGCCGGGCAGCCGCCGGACCATTGGGAAGGGGAGGCCCGGGGCGAATGATCTACCTATTGCTGGCCGGTGTGCTGTTCGTGATCGGGCTGCATGGCCTGTTTGTCGCCCGTCACCTGCTGCGGAAAATTCTGTCGCTGAACGTGCTCTCGGCGGCGGTCTTCCTCCTGTTGGTGGCGCTGGCCCGTGAGGCCGATCCGTTGGATGCCGTACCTCATGCCATTGTGCTCACCGGCATCGTCGTCAGCGTCAGTGCAACCGCCGTGGCGCTGGTGTTGCTCGTGCGCCTGTCACGTCCCAGGGAGGATCAACGCAAGCTCATGGATGAGGAGGGCGGGTGAGCCAAGCGAATACGCTCATGGCTGTGCTGGTGGGCGTGCCCCTGGTGGGAGCCATCATCGCTTTCGTGTATCCGCGCCTGGCGGTCTCCATCACGGCTGTCTGTGCCGGGGTGATGGTTGCAGCGGCAGCCGGGCTGACCCGGCTGGTGCTGTCCTCCGGAGTGCTGCGGCAGGACGTCGGTGGCTGGGCGGCGCCGCTGGGCATCGGCTGGCAGGTGGACGGGTTGAGTGCAGGCCTGTTGCTCCTGACCGCCGCGGTGGGGGCTGCGGGGGCCGCTCACCGGGCGTTCGAGGCATTGGAGCAGCCGTTCTTCTGGCCCCTGTGGTTATTCCTTTGGGGAGCATTGAATGTGCTCTTCCTGTCCGCCGATCTGTTCAACCTGTATGTAGCGCTGGAGGTCTTGTCCCTTGCGGCGGTGGCCTTGATTGCCATGGCCGGGGGCGGTGCTTTGCCGGCGGCCTGGCGCTACCTGTTGGCCTCGATGTTGGGATCCACGGTTTACCTGTTGGGCGTGGCCTTGCTGTACGGCCGTTATGGTGCGCTGGACATCGCCCTGATCGCGGATGCACTTGAGACGGATTTGCCTTCGGCGCTGGCTGCAGCGCTCATCACGCTGGGGCTCTTGCTCAAGGCTGCGGTGTTTCCGCTGCATTTCTGGTTGCCCTCAGCCCACGGGCGAGCGCCCGCAGCGGTCAGCGCAGCCTTGTCGGCGGTGGTGGTGGCGGCCGCCTGGTACCTTCTGGTCCGGCTCTGGTTCGCCCCGTTCGGTGCCTTTCAGGGGAACGGCGTCGGGGTGCTGTTTGGTCTGCTGGGTGCGGCTGCGATGGTCTGGGGCGGTCTTCTGGCCCTGGTGCAGCATCGGCTGAAAATGCTTATCGCCTATTCCACTGTCTCCCAGTTCGGTTTCGGATTGCTGCTCCTGCCGCTGGCAGGTGGTGTGGGGGCGGAACTCGCCTGGCGCGGCGCTGTTGTGATCGTACTGTCGCACGGGCTGGCCAAGGCCAGTCTGTTCCTCGCCGTGGGTGGCATCGCCCGGTCGCAGGGGCACGACAGACTGGATGCGGTGGGTGGGTTTGGCAGTGGCGGGGTGCTGCCCTGGCTCGCGCTGGTCCTGGCCGCGGCAAGTCTCCTGGGCGTGCCGCCCACGGGTGGGTTTGCCGGGAAGTGGTGGCTGTTACAGGGCGCCCTGGCTGAAGGTGCCTGGCTTTGGGTGCTGGCCATTCTGCTGGGAACGCTGTTTACGGCCGCTTACCTGTCACGCCTGCTTGCCGTGCTGCTGCGACCCGCTCAACGGGGACCTCAGACAGGTCGTCCCTCGCCGCTGACAGCACTACCTGGCTTTGTGCTGGCGCTGATGGCCTGTGGCCTGGGCCTTGCTCTACCCGCATTGGAGCGGTTACTGAGTAGTGCCTTGGTGGCAGGAGGCTTGCCATGAGTGGCCCGACATGCTGATCGCAATCGTCTGTTTTCCCTGGCTGATGGTGATGTTGTTGCCATGGTTGCGCCAGACACATTGGGCTGGGGCGGTGATACCCATGGCGGCGGTGCCCGCATTGGTGCTGGCGATGCTCCCCGTGGGCCCGCCCGCGGCGACTGTCACGGGCTTCACGCCGGGGTTCCAACTCGGCCTGGACGATACCGGTCGCGGATTCCTGCTGCCCACGGCGTTGTTGTGGTTGTTGGCCGGTTGGTTCGCGACCAGTCGTGCCGCCGTTGCGGAGCGTCGGGAGGCATTCGCGGCGTTATGGCTGGTGGCCTTGGGTGGGAACCTGTTACTGATCCTGTCGCAGGACCTGCTGGCATTTTATACCGGTTTAGCGGTCATGAGTTTTGCGGCCTGGGGGCTGGTGGTGCATGAGCGCAGCCCGGAGGCGCTGGCCGCCGGGTGGCTGTATCTGGGCATGCTGCTGATGGCGGAACTGGCTTTGATCACCGCCGTCGCCTGGGCAGTTGTGAGCCTTCCACAGGACACCCCGCTGGGCTTTGAGCAACTTGCCCAGCAGGCGCCGCCATTGTTGCTGGTGTTGCTGGGATTGGGGTTTGGCATCAAGTTGGGCGCCCTCGGCCTGCATAGCTGGTTGCCTCGGGCCCATCCGGCTGCGCCCGTGCCGGCCAGTGCGGTGCTGAGTGGCGCCATGATCAAGGCAGGGGTACTGGGATGCTGGCGCCTTCTGGAACACGGTGCCCTGAACTTGCCAACCCTTGGTGAGGCGCTGCTCCTGCTGGGCATCGCGGCGGGCCTTTACGGGGTGGCGATGGGGCTCCGAAGCGCTTCGCCCAAGGCCATGCTGGGCTGGTCCAGTGTCAGCCAGATGGGCCTGGCAATCATCGTGTTCGGCCTTGCCCTGGCCGGGGCTACAGTGTGGCCCGCGCTGCTGATCTTCGTGTTTCATCACGGCCTGGCGAAGGGGGCTCTGTTCCTGGGAGCCGGCCTGATTCCGCAACTGGCCGGGCGTTGGCATCGGCTGGCCTGGGCCGTGCTCTGGTTACCTGCCGTGAGCCTCGCGGCGGCGCCCTTCACCGGTGGCGCGCTTGCCAAGGGGGCCATGAGCATTGCTGCCGAAGGTGGTGCAGAACCTGCCTGGCTGTCGCCGGCCCTTTCTCTCAGCAGTGCCGCCACTGCCGCTCTGATGTGGCATTTCCTGTGGAAGCTACGGACCGCAACGCGAGTGGCGGACCCTGCGCCGCAGGAGCTGTGCCACCAGTTTATGCCGTATCTGGTTCTGGTATTGGCTGCTGCCGTGCTTCCGTGGTGGTCGGCGTGGGGGAATACTGTGGTTGCCTATGTATTCTCGCCGACCGTGATCATCACCGGGCTATGGCCTCTGGTGCTGGGTGTGCTGGTCGCAGTAGGGCTGGCCAGGGTGACGTTCTGGCAGAATCAAACCGCACGGTCTGCGGCAGGGAGCCAGCGATTCAGCGAGCCGTTCCATCCGAAACGAGGGGTTCAGCGGCTGCGTGGTCTGCGCCAGCTCATGGTTCTGGAGCGCCGCCTGCACGGCTGGCCTGTGGTGGGGCGCCTGCTTATGTGCTTGCTGCTCCCGTTGGCCCTGGTGCTCTGGTGGTAGCCGATTAATTGATGCGCCTTGTCGGGCACCACCGTGTATGCCTTGAGGACACGCCGCGAAGCCCCGCAGAGCAATATGGAATAGATCAATGCTTCCCTAACGTGCTGATTTGTGCGAGGGGGTTGGCTTTTTCATGTTTTTTGTGGACAGCCAACAAGTATTATTCTAGTGTGATGCCTGATCCCTTTGCATGGGACAACGCAGTACAGGCAACCGGGGTGAGAGAGTCCGAATCGAACCGCGCGGCATAAGCGTGGCGCCTGTCCTAGCGATAAATATTCAGGCCCAAGCCGGGCCATCTGGAGGAGACACGCAATGAAATCGATGATCACGACCGGTCTGGTCGGGGTGGCGTTCGGCGCTGCGCTGGTCAGCGCTAATGTGGCCGCATCCACCACGTTGAGTTACGGCAGTTACGTTTCCCGCTCACACACCCTGAATGCCGATGCGGTCGGCCCGTTCTTTGAAGCCGTGGAACAGGAAACCAACGGTTCCCTGCGATTCCGCCTGCACACCGATGGCACCGTCGTCGGCCCGCGCAATGCCCTGAGCGGTATCGGCGACGGCGTGGTGGACATGGCCCTGGTGGTGGATGTGTATGTGCCTTCGACGGTGCCGACCAATGCCACCCTGAGTGAACTGGCCCTGTTTCCTGCAGACACGCTTGCTGGTGCCGCCGCTGTCACAGAGATGACGCTGCTGCATTGTGAGGAATGCGTGGATGACTGGCATCAGGCCGGTGTCCAGCCGCTCGGCTTTTACTCCACCGCCCCCTATCACCTGATGTGCCGCACCGAGGTGAAGGATCTGCGCACCGCGCGCGGCAAGCGCGTACGGGCGGCCACAGCCTGGGCCGGCTGGACTGCCGCCATGGGTGCGGTGCCTGTCAACATTTCCAGCGGTGAAATGTACGAGGCCATGAGCCGCCGTTCGGTGGATTGCGGCCTGGGTGCGACCGCGTGGCTGGACAGCTACGGCTTGTCCGACGTGGTCACCCATGTGCTGGACCTGGGTATCGGCGCCTACCGTGGCGGCCATTTCATGAATATGAACCTTGAGAAATGGAATGGCCTGAGCGACGACGAGCGTGCAGCGTTCCTCAAGCACCTGCCGTTAGCCGTGGCCCGTGCCGCGATCGCCTATGATCATGACTCGGAGGTCGCGCTGGAGAATGCCCGGGAGAAGGGAATCACCATCGTTGAGCCGGGTCAGGATCTGATTGACCGCTACGACGAACTGCTGCAGACGGAGCGCGAGCGGGTGATCGAGACGGGCCGCGAACGAGGCCTTTCAGACCCCGAAGCACTGGTCGACAAATACGTCGAGCTGCTGGAGAAATGGGAAGCGATCGTTGCTGATCTGGACGGTTCGGAAGAGGCGTTTGCTGCTGAACTGGATCGCCACATCTTCCAGAAAGCGGATCTCTGAGCTTGCAGGAATCACCGGCGCGGTGGGCTGATGAACGCCGCGCCGGCAGGAATCTGTATGCCCTGATACCCCGGAGGCAGCCATGTTTGCTGTGAACCTGCTGAATCGGGCCCTGATTCTCGTGGCAGCGCTTGCCCTGATTGCCATGGTGGTGCATATCGGCGCCGACGTGGCTGGACGCTATCTGTTCAATTCGCCGCTGTTCGGCACGCTGGAGATCGTCACGTATTACTACATGACGGCGGTGACCTTGTTGCCACTTGCGGCGACTCAGTTGGCGAAAGAGCATGTGATCGTCGAGGTCTTCACGCAGAAGTTGCGGGCAAGCATCCGCAACCGTCTGGACCTGTTCGCGGCAATCCTCACGGTCATCTACCTATCGGTGGTGGCCTGGGCCTGTCTGATCGGGGCGATCAACGCGTTCAAGGTCCGCGAGTACCACGATCTCTTTTTCTTCACGCTGTCCATTTGGCCGCCGCGTTGGGTGCTGTTTTTCGGCATCCTGGGGATTCTGGTGGCCGTCATCGTGCAGCTGATCGCCAGGGACTACGCAACGTCGGACCCGGATGACACCTGACGACCCGATCCGTCCGATAGGCCCGGGCCGGGATGCGGCCAGGCGCCTGAAGTAATCGATCCCCGTCCTTATTGAAAAGCGTAACGGCCAGGAGGTGGCATGGCCCCAGAAACGGTTGGCATGGTCGGCGTTGCGACCATGCTGCTGCTCATGATCCTGCGAGTGCCCATTGCGGTGGCGCTGGGCAGCGTCTCGCTGGCCGGCATTGCGTACATGCTCGGCACAGGCCCCATGCTCGGAGCAGCACGGGAGATGACGTTCGACTTCGTGACCAAGTGGGAGTTGTCCGCCATCCCCTTGTTCATCCTGATGGGGGCCATCAGCTTTCATACCGGGTTGGCAGCCAGCATTTACCATGCGGCGCGGCTCTGGCTTTCGCGACTGCCCGGTGGTCTGGCTGTGGCAACCAACTTCTCCTCGGCCGGTTTTGCCGCGGCGTCAGGGTCTTCATTGGCCACCGCCGCCGCCATGAGTCGGTTGGCGATTCCGGAAATGCTGCGCGCCGGATACCACCCCGGGCTGGCAAGCGGCGTGGTGGCCGCAGCCGGCACGCTGGGGTCGCTGATTCCACCCAGTATTCTGCTCATCCTCTACGGCATGTTCGCCGAGCAGCCGATTGGTCAGTTGCTGTTGGCGGGGGTGCTGCCGGGCATCCTGACCGCGGTGATCTATGCCGCCATGATTGTTATCCGATGCGCCCGTAACAAAGAACTCGCTCCGCCGGTTACCGAGCATGTGACCATGCGGGAGAAGGTGCAGGCACTGGGTAGCGTGTGGCCGTTGCCGCTGCTGATCCTGGCGGTTATCGGCGCCATATACACGGGGATCGCCACCGCCACGGAAGCAGCCGCCATCGGATGCATCGCTGCCCTGTTCATCGCCGGCGCCATGCGGCGCCTGACCCGGAAGATCCTTGCGGACAGCATCATCGAGACGCTGCGCAGCACCGCAATGATTTTTTTCATTGCCTTGGGCGCGACGCTGTTCACGCGGTTTCTGGCCCTGTCCGGCATGCCGGAGATGATCGCCGGCTTCGCGGATTTCGCAGGCGGCAATCCGTGGCTGCTGCTGATCATCGTTGCCGTGATTTACATCATTCTCGGCATGTTCCTTGATCCGCTCGGCCTCCTGTTGCTGACGCTGCCGATTTTCCTTCCCCTGTTCGAGGCCACCGGCTTCAGCCTGATCTGGTTTGGCATCATCGTGGTGAAATTCATCGAGATCAGTCTGATCACACCGCCGCTGGGCCTGAACGCTTTCGTCGTCAAAGGCGCAGTGGGCAAGGCCATCGAGTTGAACACCATCTTCAAGGGGCTCACCTGGTTCTTCGTGGCTGAGCTCTTCGTGGTGCTGCTGCTCTGCCTGTTCCCGGCGATCGTTCTGTTCCTGCCGGAAATGGCCAACTGATCCGGAGTCCCTGATGGAAACCCAGATGACACTGAAATCCCTGCTTACCGGTGCCATGCAGCGCCACGGTGAGCGTATTGCGGTCCGCTTCGAAGGGCAGGCACTGAGCTATGCTGAACTGTTCCGCCAGAGCTGTCGTGCGGCGCACGCGATGATTGCGGCGGGCGTGACCCCCAACACCCGGGTCGCATTGATGATGTCCAACTGCGCCGAGTACGCGGTGGCGGATCAGGCCATCGTGCAGAGCGGCTCCGCCAAGGTTCCGCTGAACGACATGCTGGGCGAGGAGGAGATCCGTTACATCATCGCTGATTCGGGGGCGCGGCTGGCGGTTGTCGGGGCCAATTTTTTCGAGATCGTGCAGCGTAACCGCCAGCACTGGCCTGAGCTGACCACCATCGTCGGCCTGGCCGATGCGGCGGACTGCCCGGACGGCATTATCCCCTGGCAGGCTTTCCTGGCCACCGGTGCCGACAGTGTCCCGGCCGTGGAGATCGGCCCGGATGACCTGGCGCGCATCACCTATACCGGTGGCACAACCGGCATGCCCAAAGGGGTCATGCATTCACAGAGAACCGCGACCCTCAACATGTATGCCCATGTGATGGAAATCGGTCTGCTGGATGATGAACGCCTGTTGCTCTCGTCACCGCTGCCCCACAGCGCGGGCTCATTGATGATGGCGGGCCTGATCAAGGGCGCGACGCATTTTATTGAGCGCCGCTTCGACCCGGAAACGGTGGTCCGGCGCATCGAGGACGATGGCGTGACGTTCACATTTCTGGTGCCGACCATGATCTACCGTGTGCTGGACTGGATTGGCGACAGCCGGCCGGATCTGTCCTCGCTGCGCACCATCATGTACGGCGCGGCGCCCATCACGGTGGAGCGCCTGCGACAGGGGCTGGCGGTTTTCGGGCCGGTGTTCATGCAGTTGTACGGGCAATCCGAAGTGCCCAACTTCATCACCCGGCTGCGGCGTGAGGATCACCGCTTGGACGAACATCTGGTGCACCGGCTGAAAAGCTGCGGGCAACCGGCCATCATGGCCGACGTGCGGATTGTGGATGACAACGGCCGCCCCCTGCCTCCGGGCGAGAGCGGTGAGATCGCGGTGCATACCCCGTACAACATGCTGGGTTACCATGCGATGCCGGAAAAAACGGCGGAAACGCTGGTTGACGGCTGGGTTCACACTGGTGATATCGGCATGCAGGACGCGGAGGGCTACGTCTACCTGCTGGACCGCAAGAAAGACATGATCATCTCTGGCGGCATGAATGTGTATTCGGTTGAAGTCGAGGCTGCGGTGCAGGCCTGCGACGGAGTGAGCCAGGCTGCCGTGGTCGGCCTGCCGGACGCGGACTGGGGCGAGGCCGTGACCGCATTCGTGGTGCCCGAAGCCGGCGCGGAACCGGATGCGGACGGGATTATCGCGGCCTGCCGTGATCGGCTTTCGGCCTACAAGCGGCCCAAGAAGGTCTACTTCCTGGATGCCATGCCGCTGACCACCTACGGCAAGCTCGACAAGAAGACGTTGCGCCGATGGGCGGACGAGGGTCGCTGGGGCTGAACCACGGCCTGGCCGGCGGGTGAACTGTTCGGCCAACGGATTTGAACGCAGTGGCCATTGTCTCCCCTGCGGGGCATTCTGCAGACTCGGGGGGAGAGTCTGTCGGCTGTGCTTTGCAGCCGGCGAAAACCTGTCAAAAGAAGAGGCGGATATCGTGGAAAACTACACTTCACCCTGGATGACCGAAGAACTGCAGATGCTGGCGGATTCCGCCCGCAAGTTCTTCGAGCGCGAATTCGTGCCGCACCAGGAACGCTTCGACGAACAGGGCTATATCGACCGGGAGCTCTGGAACAAGGCCGGTGAGATGGGCATTCTCTGTGCCAGCGTGCCGGAAGAGTACGGCGGTGGCGGCGGCAACTTCGCCCATGAGGCCGTGCTGAACATCGAGATGACCCGTGCGCTGGTCAACTTCGGCATCGGCGTGCACAGCGGCATCGTGGCGCACTACATCCTCGCCTACGGGACCGAGGAGCAGAAACAGCGCTGGCTGCCGCGTATGGCCACCGGCGAGATGGTGGCCGCCATCGCCATGTCCGAGCCTGGGGCAGGGTCCGATCTCAAGAGCATCAAGACCCGCGCTGTGCGTGACGGCGACGAGTACGTCATCAACGGTTCCAAGACCTTCATCACCAACGGCTATCATGCGGATCTGGTCTGTGTGATCACCAAGACGGATCCCGATGCGGGCTCCCGTGGCGTGTCGCTGATCATGGTGGAAACCGAGAAGGCGGATGGTTTCCGCCGCGGCCGCATCCTGAAAAAGATCGGCCAGAAGGCGCAGGATACCGCCGAACTGTTCTTCGACGATGTGCGCGTGCCGGCAGACAACCTGCTCGGCATGGAAGAGGGCAAGGGGTTCTACCAGCTCATGCAGCAGCTGGGGCAGGAGCGCCTGATCATTGCGCTCTCCGCCCAGGCCAGCATGCACAAGGCCATCGAACTCACCACCGAATACGTGAAGAACCGGCAGGTGTTCGGCAAATCGCTGGCGGAAATGCAGAACACCCGCTTCAAGCTGGCCGAATGCAAGACCGAGGCGACCATCGCCACCAACTTCGTCGATCAGTGCATGGTCAAGCTGCTCGCCGGCGAGCTGGATCCGGCCACCGCGGCTATGGCCAAGTGGTGGACCAGCCAGAAGAACTGCGAAATCATCGACGAATGCCTGCAGTTGCATGGTGGCTACGGCTACGTGCTGGAGTATCCGATTGCCCGCATGTACGCCAACGCCCGCGTGGGCAAGATCTATGGCGGTTCCAACGAAATCATGAAGGAACTGGTGGCGCGCACCATTCTGTGACGCGTCGCCCATGGCCCGCAAAGAAACGCCAGGGACGGCATGGAGGAGAAAGCAACCGTGCAGCAGCATTTTCAGGTCCGTATGCCCCAGGAATCCGATCCGGCCTGCGTCACGCAGGATTTCGGGTCGGTGCGTCTGTTGTTCATGAATCAGCAACAACGCCGCAATGCTTTGTCCATGGATCTGCGGGAAGGCATGAAGGACGCCATGCAGGCGGCCATCGACGATCCGCAAGTCCGTGCCATCGTGCTCACGGGGGCCGGCACCTATTTCTCCGCAGGGGGTGATATCACCTCGATGAAAAGCCTGAACGCGGTGGCCGGTCGGCCTCGTATGCAGCGCGTGCACGGGCTGTTCAAGCAACTCTACAACGGCCCGAAGCCCGTGGTGGCTGCGGTGGAAGGCGGTGCCATCGGCGCCGGCCTGTCGCTGGCCACGGCCTGCGACATTGTTGTGGGCGCCCGCGACGCCAACTTCGGCGCACCGTTCAACCGCATTGGCGTCATGGCCGACCTTGGCCTGCTGTTCACGCTGCCCGGGCGAATCGGCATGGGGCGCACGCGCCTGCTGGCCATGACCGGCCGGATTCTGGACGCGGACACGGCCGCCCAGTGGGGCCTGGTCGACGACGTGGTGGAACCGGGCTCAGCGGTGCAGGCGGCGCTGTCGATGGCAACCGACATCGCCAACGGGCCACCGGTCGCGCACACCATGACGAAGCAGATGCTCGGCCGTCTGCCGCTGCCGATCGACGAGTTCCTGGCCGCCGAGGCCGATGCCCAGGCACTGCTGTTCTCCACCGAGGATTTCGCCGAAGGGCGGGATGCGTTCCTTGGCAAACGCAAGCCGGTTTTCTCCGGCAAGTAAGGCCGGCGACCTGACGCCATCCCTGCTGGCGTGGTATACCGTCTACCTGACCGAACGAGACAGAACCCGGTCCGTCCTCCCAGGGCGGACCCGATGCGAGGAGAATTTCATGGGACCGTTGAAAGGCTTGAGGGTCATTGAAGTCCAGGGGCTGGGGCCGGCGCCCTTTTGCGGCATGCTGCTTGCGGACATGGGCGCCGAGGTGATCTCCATCACCCGCGTTAGCAACAGTGGCTCCGTCGCCGGCACCGAGCAGATCAGCGAGCGTGGCAAGCGTTCCGTGGCGCTGGACCTGAAGAGCCCCAAGGGCGTGGAACTGTTCCTCAAGCTCTGCGAAGGCGCGGATGCATTGATCGAAGGCTTCCGGCCCGGCGTCGCCGAGCGCCTGGGAATCGGCCCGGAGCAGGTGCAGACACGGAACCCGAAGCTGGTTTACGGCCGCATGACCGGCTGGGGGCAGGACGGCCCGCTGGCCCAAGCCGCCGGCCACGACATCAATTACATTTCGCTGTCCGGTGCGCTGCATGCCATCGGCCGCAACGGCGAACGCCCCGTTCCGCCGCTCAACCTGGTAGGGGATTTCGGCGGTGGCGGCATGTTCCTGGCCTTCGGTGTCATGTGCGCCGTTTTCGAGGCGCAGCGCTCTGGTCACGGGCAGGTGGTGGACACCTCCATGGTGGAAGGTTCCGCCGTGCTGATGACCATGATGTATTCCTTCTTCTCCGCCGGTGGCTGGAAAGACGAGCGCGGCAGCAACATGCTTGACGGCGCTGCCCACTTCTACGACACCTACGAAACCCGCGACGGCAAATACGTCTCCATCGGCTCCATCGAGCCGCAGTTCTATCAGTTGCTGATGGAAAAAACCGGTTTGCGCGCCGAGGACCTGGGCGATCAGCGCGACCCGGCCAACTGGCCAAAGGCCAAGGCCAAGCTGACCGAGATCTTCCGCCAGAAGACGCGGGACGAGTGGTGCGAGATCATGGAAGGCAGCGATGTGTGCTTTGCGCCGGTGCTCTCCATGACCGAGGCGCCACAGCATCCGCACAACAAAGAGCGGCAGAGCTTTATCGAAATCGATGGCGTGGTGCAGCCCGCCCCGGCACCACGTTTCAGCCGCAGTGCGCCGGAAGTCTCGCATCCGCCCCGGACGCCGGGCGCGGATACCGCTGATGTGTTCTCCGGTCTCGGCTTCAGTGCGGACGAGCTGAATGCCTTGCGCGAGCAGGGGGTGCTGGGATGAGCGGCGCCCTGTCGCACGTGCGGGTGCTGGACCTCTCCCGGATCCTCGCCGGCCCTTGGGCCTCGCAGATTCTTGCGGACCTGGGTGCCGAGGTCATCAAGGTGGAGCGCCCCGGGCGCGGTGATGACACCCGTACCTGGGGGCCGCCCTACGTGAAAGACGGCGAAGGCGAGGAGACCAGCGAATCCTCCTATTACGCCTGCACCAACCGCAACAAGAAATCGGTCACCATCGATATCACCAAGCCCGAAGGGCAGCGAATGGTGCGGGAACTGGCCGCCAAGTCCGATGTTCTTTTCGAGAATTTCAAATTCGGCGGCCTCCGGCAGTACGGGCTGGATTACGAAAGCCTGTCCGAGATCAACCCACGTTTGATCTACTGTTCGATCACCGGCTTCGGCCAGACCGGGCCTTATGCCGCCCGGGCCGGTTACGATTTTCTGATCCAGGGCATGGGCGGCCTGATGAGCATCTCCGGTCATCCTGACGGCGAGCCTGGCGGCGGCCCGATGAAGGTTGGGGTGGCCCTGGCGGACATTCTCACCGGCATGTACGCGGCGACTTCAGTGCTCGCCGCACTGTCCCATCGGGACCAGACCGGTGAAGGGCAGCACATCGATCTGGCACTGCTGGATGTGCAGGTGGCCTGCCTGGCCAGCCAGGCGATGAATTACCTCACCACTGGCCAGTTGCCCCAGCGTCTGGGTAATGCGCACCCCAACGTGGTGCCGTATCAGGATTTCCCCACCGCAGACGGCAACATGATTCTGGCCGTGGGCAATGATGGCCAGTTCGCGCGGCTCTGCGAGGTCCTGGGCCGCCCCGAGTGGAGTGCCGACCCGCGGTACGCCACCAATGCTGAGCGCGTGCGTAACCGGGGCGAACTGATCCCCATGCTGCGGCAGGCCACGGTGATGCGCACCACCGCCGAGTGGATCGGGTTGCTGGAACAGGCCGGTGTGCCCTGCGGCCCCATCAATAACATTGCTCAGGTCTTTCAGGATCCGCATGTGCAGGCCCGTGGCATGCAGGTCAGCATGCCGCATCCGCTGGCTGGCGAAATCCCGCAAGTCGCGAGCCCCATCCGGCTGTCCAAGACACCGGTGGAATACCGCCAGGCTCCACCTACCCTGGGACAGCACACCGAGGGCGTGCTGACAGATGTGCTGGGGCTGAGCGCTGAAGAACTCGATCGGCTTTCGAAGGCCGACGTCATCTAACAGGCGGTGCGACCCGGCGCTGCGGCGCCGGTGGCGTGCCGCGCGAGAAATCCGAGTAACGGAGGAGAACGGCATGCCTCAGATACAGGCCTGGGCTGCGCAATTTCTGCAGAAGGCAGCGTATGTGTTTCCGCAGACCGGTGATCAGCTCACCTTCGACGAACTGCACCAGAAGTCGTTGCAGGCGGCCTGGTGGCTGATCGATCAGGGGCTGGAGCCCGGCGACCACATCGCCGTATTGATGGAGAATCATCCGGCCCTGTTCGAGATCGCCTGGGGTGCCGTGCGCGCAGGCCTGTACTTCACCGTGATCAGTACGCATCTGAAACCGCGGGAAGTGGCCTACATCCTGGAGAACAGCGAATGCAGGCTGTTCATCGCCAGTGACCGGTACGCTGAAACGGCACAGGGCGCCCTGGAACTGGTGCCTGATCAGTCCATTGCCTGTTTCTCAGTCCGGGGCACGGGCCGCTTGCCCTGGCCGGATTTCCACCAGGCCGTGCAGGGCACGCCGCCCCGCAACGAGCTGCCTGAACGCCCCGCAGGGCGCGACCTGCTGTATTCCTCGGGGACCACCGGCATGCCCAAGGGGGTGTCCAAGCCGCTGACACCGATTGAGGAACGTCACCTGCCGGATGCCGAGGTGGCCGCCTGGCGCCGCAACTATGGCTTCGATGAGCATGCCATGTACCTGTCCCCGGCGCCGCTGTACCACGCCGCCCCCCTGCGCTACAGCATGCGCGTGGTAGAGGCCGGCGGCACCACCGTGGTGCTCAGCCGCTTCGATCCCCATGACGCGCTGAAAGCCATCGAAGACTACCGCATCACCCACAGCCAGTGGGTGCCCACTATGTTCATCCGCATGCTCGACTTGCCTGAAGAGGAACGGCGCCGGTATGACGTGTCCAGCCTGAAGGTGGCCATCCATGCCGCTGCGCCTTGCCCGGTGCATGTAAAACACCGCATGATCGAGTGGTGGGGGCCGATCATCTCGGAATACTATGCGGGTTCGGAAGGGGTAGGCATCACGATCATCCATTCGGAGGACTGGCTGCGGAAACCCGGGTCCGTGGGGCGTGCGGTGCTGGGCAAGCTGCACATTCTGGATGACGACGGCCGCGAACTGCCGCCTGGTGAGGTGGGCATGGTGTATTTCTCCGGCGGCCCGCGTTTCGAGTACTACAACGAGCCGGAAAAGACGCGCAGTGTGTACCTGACCGATGACATGGCCACCTACGGTGACCTGGGCTACGTGGATGAAGACGGCTTCCTGTTCCTCAGTGACCGGCGGACCGATCTCATCATCTCCGGCGGCGTGAACATTTATCCGCAGGAAATCGAGGATGTACTCTTGCGCCACGACGCCGTCGCAGACTGCGCCGTGATCGGCGTGCCCAATGCGGAGTTCGGCGAAGAGGTGAAGGCCTGCGTGCGGCTCCACCCCGGGTATACCCCGGATGCCGCGCTGGAAGGCGAGTTAATCGCCTTCTGCCGGGAGCACCTGTCCAACGTCAAATGCCCGCGTACAGTGGATTTCCTTGAGGACCTGCCCCGGCTTGAGAACGGCAAGCTGCCCCGGCGACTACTCAAGGATCGTTACCGGGAACAAGCGCAGAAGCGTGAGGAGGCCTGATCATGACCGCCGTATTGGAAGGTGTACGTGTACTGGATTTCGGCCGCTATATCGCGGGACCCTGGTGTGGCGCCGTGCTGGCTGACCTGGGTGCGGAGGTGATCCGCATTGAGAAAGTCAGCGGCAGTGAAGACCGCTTTCTCATGCCCATCACGCCGCAGGAAGATGGCGCCAGCTACATGCAGATGAACCGAAATAAGCTCGGCATGACGCTGAACCCCATGCGTGATGAAGGCCGCGAAATTGTCCGCAAACTCGTGGCCACAGCCGATGTGGTGGTGGCCAACCTGCCACCCCCCGGGCTTAAGGCCATGGGGCTGGATTACGAAAGCCTGAAGGCCGTGAAGCCGGACATCATCCTCACCACAGTCACAGCCTTCGGCACCGGCGGGCCCTCCAGCGACCGGGTGGGTTTCGACGGCGTGGCCCAGGCACTCTCCGGCGCCATGTACCTCTCCGGCCCGCCGGGGCACCCCACCAAGACCATCGCCAATTTCGTCGATTTCGGCACCGCCCTATCCAGCGCCATTGGCACACTCGCCGCCTTGATGCACCGGAAGCAAACCGGTGAAGGCCAGCACGTGGAAGGCTCCCTGCTTGGCACCTCGATCGCCTTCATGGCCGCCAACCTGATCGAACAGTCCGCCATCCAGGTCAACCGCATCAGCAGCTGGAACCGCAGTCAGGGCTCCGGCCCGGCCGATACCTTCGCCACGCGGGATGGCTGGATTCTCGTCCAGTGCGTGGGTGGCCCTCTGTTCCGCCGTTGGTGCGAGCTGATGGGTGAAGAAGCCCTGCTGGACGACCCCCGCTTCGCCACCGACCAGGCCCGCGGCGACAACGGCGAGGAACTCAGCGAGCGCATGGCCGCCTGGTGCGCTGAACGCACCAATGAAGAAGCCCTCCGGGAGCTGGACGAAGCCCGCATTCCGGCCGGCGAGGTCTACTCACCGCAACAGGCCCTGGACGACGCCCACATCCAAGCCATGGGCTTCCTCAAAAACGTGGACTACCCCGGCCTGCCCGAAGGCAAAGGCGCCTTTGTCAGCGACACCCCCGTCCGCTTCTCAACCATCAAGTCCGGCGTCCACCGCCGCGCCCCCACCCTGGGTGAACACACCGACGCCATCCTGAAGGAACTTGGCTACTCAGAAACGGATATTGCCGGGCTGCGGGAACAGCGGGTGGTATAGCGTCCCGGGGAACGCTGTGGCTCGGGGCAGCGCGCCGCTGCCCC
>SLCE01000057.1 GCA_007125985.1 Ectothiorhodospiraceae bacterium
ACCACAGTGGAGGCACACGTCCTCGTCCTTGACCATCACACGGCCGGTTTTCAGCGGTCCGGAGACATACAGATCCTGTTCTTCGTTGCGGGCCGGAATGAGCAGGTTTTCCCGCAGCTCCGGTTCGTCCGCGTTGTCGATGAAATTGATGCAGTCCATGGGACAGATGTCCACACAGGCGTCACATTCAATGCACAGCTTGTCCGTGAACACCGTCTGCACATCACAGTTCAGACAGCGTTCTGCTTCCGCATAGGCGGTTGGCAGATCAAAGCCCAGTTCCACCTCGAGCTTGCGATCCTTCAGCGCGATGGCCTTGTCCGCATGGGGGACGATCTTGCGCTCATCATCACTGATGCTGCTGTCGTAGCTCCATTCGTGGATACCCATTTTCTGGCTCACCAGGGTCACGCCCGGCGCCGGGCGCTGCTCCACGTCCTCTCCATTCAGGAAGAGGTCGATGGAGACCGCCGCCTGGTGACCGTGAGCCACGGCGGTGATGATGTTTTCCGGCCCGAAGGCGGCGTCACCGCCGAAAAAGACCTTCGGATTGGTGGACTGGAAGGTCTTGCGGGACAGCACGGGCATGTCCCAATCATCGAATTCGATGCCGACATTCCGTTCGATCCACGGGAAGGCATTGTGCTGGCCAATGGCGATCAGCACATCGTCGCAGGGGAAGAACACCGGCTCGTCGCCCGTGGGCACCAGGCTGCGCTTGCCGCTGTCGTCATAGACGGCTTCCACCTTCTCGAACAGCATGCCCACCAGGCGCCCATCTTCAACCACAAACTCTTTGGGAACGTGGTTGTCGTGAATCGGGATGTCCTCGTTCCGGGCATCCTCGATTTCCCAGGGGGAGGCTTTCATTTCCGAGGCCGGGCTCCGGACCACCACCCGCACGTCGTCACCGCCCAGGCGGCGCGCGGTGCGGCAGCAGTCCATGGCCGTGTTCCCGCCGCCCAGGACCAGCACACGCTTGCCGATACGCGTGGTGTGCTCGAACGCCACACTGGCCAACCAGTCGATGCCGATATGGATGTTGGCATCGGCATCCTGCCGGCCGGGCAGCTTGGCCAGGTCGCGGCCGCGCGGCGCACCGGACCCCACGAAAACGGCATCATAATCCTGGTTCAGCAGTTCCTTCATGCTGTTGATCCAGGTATTCAGATGGGTCACCACACCCAGGCGGGTGGCGTAACCGATTTCCTCCTCCAGCACCGATTCGGGCAGGCGGAACGAGGGGATCTGGCTGCGCATGAAGCCGCCGCCCTTGGATTGCCCGTCATAGACGTGGCATTCGTAGCCAAGCATTCCCAGGTCACGGGCGACGGTGAGGGATGCCGGGCCGGCTCCCACCAGCGCAATCTTGCGGCCGTTGGGTTCGGCCGCTTCCGGCATACGGTCCTGAACATCGTCCTTGAAGTCTGCCGCGACACGCTTGAGACGGCAGATGGCCACTGGCTCCTCCTCAATGCGCCCGCGCCGGCAGGCCGGTTCGCATGGCCGGTCGCAGGTACGCCCCAGAACACCTGGGAACACGTTGGATTCCCAGTTGATCATGTAGGCTTCACTGTAGCGGCCCGCCGCGATCTGGCGGATGTACTCCGGCACCGGCGTATGAGCCGGGCAGGCATACTGGCAATCCACAACCTTGTGGAAATACTCTGGATTGCTGATGTCGGTTGGCTTCAAGACATGCTCCCGTGATCGAACTGGGTCGATTCCTGAATTCGCCGCACCCAACTGGGTTACGTGTAAAAAGGACGCCTGCTAGTTATTTGCTCCGATTCTACCGAATTCCGCGCCGGAAAACAGGTGTTGCTGCTGTCGGGACAGTCGCCTCATGGGAATGGATTCAGTGTTCCCTTAACCTCAGACGGCGGATCGCATGAGGTCCTGAACCACCTGCTCCAGATGCTTCAGCGTGTTGCAGACGCGCACACGGTGGCACGCAGTGGCAAGCGCCGGCATCTCCGAATCCCCGTAGCCCCACTGCACTCTTGCCTCGGGGTTGAGCCACAGTACCTGGCGTGCGCGTTGATGGACCTTGCGCAGGCTGCTCAGCCCGGGGTCTCCATAGTTGCTGCGCGCATCGCCCAGGATCAGCACCGTGGTGCGATGGTCGATTTCCGTCAAACAGAGGTTCTCGAAATCCCGTAGCGAGCGACCATAGTCGGATGAGCGGTCGCCGTGGCGCTGCTGGGCCACCAGCACGGCCTGTTCCAGCGGCAGTTCGCGGAACAGTTCGGTTACCTCTCCAAGGTGATCGGAGAAGGCGAAGGAGCGGACTTTCGGGAGCACGTCATTGACGCCGTACAGGAACATCAGTAGAAAACGCGCCACGGATGCCACGGACCCGCTCACGTCACACAGGGCCATGATCCGGGGTTGATCCTTCTTCACGCGTCGCCAGCGTGGCTCGAAGGGAATGCCGTCGTAGGCGAGCCCGGTGCGAAGCGTGCGGCGCACGTCCAGCTGGCCGCGCCGTGCCACCTTGCGCTTACGCTGATGCAGGCTGGCAAGGCGCCGCGCCATTTTTCGCACCAGTTCCTGCATGTCGGCGTAGTGACGCCGGTCCACATGGGAGAGCTTCAGCTGCGGCAAACGCTCCCGCATCAGCCGCCGGTCCTCCGGATCCGCAAACAGCGCGATCTGTCGTTCCACATGGTCGCGGATGCGATCCATCCAGGCCCCACGGGCCCGCTCCAGGGCCGCGGCGAGAGCGCGCTGTTCATCCGTCCCCGCATCCAGGCGAGCGATGTCTTCATCCAATTCGCGTAGCCCCAGTTCGTCAGCAATCGCCCGGGTGAAGCGGCCGCGCTGCACGAAGCTGACAACCCGGTTGCTGCCCACGCGTTGACCCGCCGCCGCGATGTCCGCGGTCATCTGGGCCCAATCGGCATCCCGTAGCTGGTCGCTGAGCGGGGCTAGCTGGTCATCCGTGTGGGTCACGGAATCGGCATCGCTACCGCCGCCACCACCACCGGTGCCACGGCCGGGTTGGCCGCCGCCGTCCGGCGCTTCCGGCGGTTGCTCTGGCTCTGGCGATTCCGTTGGTTCTTCGTCGCCACGCAATTCCTGGAAGCTGAAAAACCGTTCGAAGCAGCCGTCGAACAACGCGTGCTCCTCGTCTGTCTTCGCCAGCGTGGCCCCCAGAGCCTGTTTGAGCACGGGGCGGTGAGTCACACCGATCTGTTTTACCGCATGGTGCGCATCAATGGTTTCAGAGACCGATATCCTGACACCGGCGGAGCGAAGAACACGGATGAAGTCGGCCAGGGTCGCGTCCATGGAAAGGGCTCTACCGTACCTGACTCAATAGTTTGGGCAGTTCCCGGCTGACCAGGGCCACATCATCCTGATGCTTGAGGATGACCGTGAGCGTCTGGCGCACCAGGTCCGGGTCCAGCCTGTCCGCATGCAGCAGCACGAGCGTGCGGGCCCAGTCGATGGTTTCGCTCACCGCCGGAACCTTGCGCAGATCCATGGTGCGAACCGCGTGAATGAAGCTGACCAACTGGTTGCGCAAGGTGTCGGAAATCCCGCTCACCCTTGACTGAACGATGCGCCGTTCCAATTCCGGTTCGGGAAAATCGATATGCAGATGCAGGCAGCGTCGCCGGAGGGCCTCGCCAATCTCGCGATGGTTATTGCTGGTGAGGAAAACCAATGGTCGTGTGACCGCGCCAATGGTGCCGATTTCCGGGATGGAGATCTGGTAATCCGACAGAATCTCCAGCAGAAAGGCCTCGAATTCATGGTCGGATTTATCCACCTCGTCGATAAGCAGTACCACACCGTCGCGGGCCTGCAGGGCGCGCAGCAGCGGGCGCGGCTCCAGGAACCGTTCGGAAAAGAAACTGTCGTCGTACTGATGCAGCCGCTCCATGGCCTGGTCGAGACCTTGGGTGCCCTCGAGAACTTCGCTCAGTTTTTCGCGCAGGATCTGGGTGTAGAGTAATTGCTTGCCATATTTCCATTCGTACAGTGCCTTGCTCTCATCCAGACCTTCGTAGCACTGCAGTCGGATCAGGTCCAGGCCCAGTAGCTCCGAGGTCGCGCGGGCGAGTTCCGTCTTGCCCACGCCGGGCGGGCCTTCCACGAGGACCGGCTTTTCCAGTTCCCGGGCAAGATAGACCGTGGTTGCAATGTCGGTGTGGCAGATATATCCACCCTTTTCGAATCCGGACTGCAGGGCGGTGATGGCATCAATGGCCCGGGTCTGAGGCACAGGCGGCTCCTTCGGAGAATGGGTCAGCTCTGCATTGCACCATTACGCGGCGCGTCCGGCAATGGCCGTGAGCCCGATAAAGAAAGAGGTACAGGTTATGCAGCAGGTGAGTTGGGTCGTGGCTGGCGTGCTGGCCATGGGGCTGGGAAGTGCCGCCTCTGCGCAAGCAGGGCAGGCTGCGCAGGACTCCCCGTGGGCACTGGTGCCGGAGGACAGCCAGCGGATCAGCTGCGACAACATTGCGGATGCGCTCTCCGCTGGCGGAGGTGGTCCGCTGGCGCGGCTGGATGATGACCCGGAGGGGCAGGACGCCCAGGGCGCCTGGCAGTGTGTTTGGGATAGCCCCACCGGGGTGTATTTTTATGCCGAGTTCGACGTGGATCTGGTGGCTCCGGAGCGTCAACTTGCGGCGGGGCTGCGGGATTTTCGCGATGAGGTTGAGGCCGATTGCGCCCGTGTCCGGTGGACCCACGCCGTGGAACCGGCGACCGGCTTCCGTCTGGCGGCGCGAGGTAGGGCCCAATGCCTTGGGGGTGATGAGCCGCTGGATTCACAGCATGTCATGATGTGGTTGGTGGAGGACGAATTCGGACAGCGGCTGCTGAATCTGCAGCACAGCCGCTACCCCGGCGACGAGCCCGCCGAGGCGGCGATTGGCACGTTGATCCGGTTCATGGAGGGGCGCTGACTTGCTGCGGGTTATTGCTGCCGGCGCAGGGCTTCTTCGATGCGCAGGATCGCGGCTTCGATCTTGCTGAGTTCCTCGGCGGTAACCCGCCCGATTTCCTCGAGAACCTCTGCGTTTTCCAACTCCAGCGATTGCTCGTCAGGGTTCTTGTCCAGCCCGCGGCGGTAATCCATGTTGATGCGCCGGAGGCGCTCCGCCAGCTCATTCCGTTGTTCTTCCAGCTCCTGCTTGCGCTTGGCCAGATCCACCATGGTTCCCGCTCCTCGTTTGCTTGACGTGCTCAGCGCTTCCTTAATTCAGTGTACTCGGCTTCTGGTGCTACCCGATAGGGGTGCCATACAACAAGACATGAAAAGGCTCCGGGAACAGGGCTGCCCGGAGCCTTGGGTGCGGTGCGTGCTGCGAGAACCGTTACTTTAGAACGTGGCCAGACGCGTATTCGGTGCCGCCATGTATTCCGCAACCGGGCCAGGCTGGGCAACGCCGACGCCTTCAATCAGGTCGCCCTCGTCGATGTCACGGTTGGGCAGGAAGATGGCGCATACCTCGACGGTCACACCAGCCTGTACCAGGCCGGCAAGCATCTGGCGCGGAGCCGCATCCGCAGGCTGAACCACAGTGCTTCCCATGTCGGAGCCTTCCACTGCCAGTTCACCGGCATGGTCACACAGCAGAATGCGGGCGCTGGATCCCTGCTGAACCGAAGCCCGTGTCAGAATCAAGGCCATGGCCTGCGTGTCGTTGGAATCGCTGGTGATCACGGTCAGCAGATCGGGGCGCTCATCGGCGGTTGCCGAGAACGCGAGGAAGGTCATGGCGAGTGTGGCGAAAGCCGCAGTCATCAGTTTACGCATGATTGAGCGTCTCCTTGTGGGGTGTTGCGATGCGGGTTCAAGAGCGTTTGCAGGTGCTCAGGCCCAGGGGAAGATAAGCGGGACAAAAGCCCATGGCTGCCGTTGCAAGCGGAATGATGCCAATCCAGCCCCAGGCCGTTTGCGGACCGATGAAGACCAGGCTGATCAGGATGAGGCCGACAATGGCCCGCACAGCGCGGTCCACGGTACCCATATTGGTCTTGAACATGGCGGGAACTCCTTTCGATTGCCAATAGGAACCGCAGTGTCCATTGGTGGAGCGTCAGAGTCAGTGACTTAGTCACACCAGAAGAAGTGAACCGGTCATTAGGCGGGGGGTCGAACCTTATAATAGTGGGGCGCCCGATCAGCGCTGGACTGAGCACCCGACAGCACTGTATTTTCCTGATGCCACTGACATACTTAAGGAAGCACTGATCTATTCCCATGGCGCTCTGGCTTTGCAGCGTGTTCGGGGGCAAGGCGCGGCTCGCAGGCAATGGCCGTCGCCCTTGGCAAGAACGCCAACGCCGCTCAGCGTGCGCGAATGGCCCTGCAGAGCACCATGGGAATAGAGTCAGTGCTTCCTTAACAGAGCGGGTCGCAACTTCCGCGTGAATGGCATAAGGATAGAGGTGGGCCGGCATCGTGATCACGATGAGCCCACGCGGTTAATCGACTAGCAGGAATCAACACTTCATGTCTGAACGCAAACCCCCGATTTCCTGGGATACGACGATTTTCTTCCTGGTGCTGAATCTGGCCGCGGTCACTCTGGTGCCCTGGTGGGGGATTACCCAGGGCTACAGCGGCTGGGCCTGGGCCGGCTTTTTCGGGCTCTTCGCGCTCACAGGTCTGGGCATTACGGTGGGTTATCACCGCTTGTGGGCCCACAGGAGTTTCAAAGCGCGCCTGCCGTTGCGGATCGTGCTGGCCGTCTTCGGGGGCATGGCGCTGCAGAACAGCATCTATAACTGGGCCGCGCGCCATCGTGTACACCACCGCCATGTGGACGATGTGGAGCACGATCCCCATTCCATTAAATCGGGCTTCTGGCACGCCCATATGGGCTGGATGGTGCGGCGATGGCCGGCCAGTGAGGCGGATTACAGCAAGGTCCCCGACCTGCCACATGACCCAGTGGTCATGTGGCAGCACCGTTACTACTGGTCGCTGGTCTGGATATCCAATATCGGCATTCCTCTGGCGTTGGGCTTTCTGGTGGGCGACCCCATCGGCATGTTGCTCCTGGCCGGCGTGTTGCGCCTGGCGGCGAGCCAGCACTTCACGTTTTTCATCAACTCGCTGGCCCATACCTGGGGAAAACGTCCGTACAGCGAGGAGAACACCGCCGTGGACAATGGGTTGATCGCCTTGCTGACCTGGGGCGAGGGTTATCATAACTACCATCACGCCTTTCAGAATGATTACCGCAACGGCGTGCGCTGGTGGCAGTACGACCCGTCCAAGTGGGTCATCAGGCTTTGCGCCTGGTTAGGTCTGGCCCACGATCTCCGGCGCACGCCGAACTTCAAGATCCAGCGGGCGCGGCTGGATCTGCAGTTCCGCAAGCTGCGCGAACGGGCGGAGAAGGGGAATGTACCCCCCACCTGGCGCGAGACCCTGGAGCAGGAATACCAGCACTTCAAGGATACCGTGACGGAATGGCAGCAACTGCAGATGCGTCGCGTGGAAGCCGGCAAGACGGCTGTCCGGGATCGCTGGGTGGGCACGGAGTTGCGCACTTCATTCAAGGAGTTGGACTACCGCCTGAAGATGCAGCGCCTGCGGCTACGGGCCTTGCTGGCGGCGTTTAGCGGCTGACCGTCACTCAGTGCTTCCCTGGCTCTCCCCGCGGCGGCTTGAGACTGCCGCGGGGAGCGGCTTTTCAGCGGTTCAGGCCACTGAAGAATTGCCGCGTATTCTCCTCCAGAGAGTCCAGGTGGTAACCCCCTTCCTGAATCACCAGCGTGGGGTTAGGGAATTCTGCCAGGATCCGACCCATCCGATTCAGTCCCTCGGTACTCATATCCACTTTGGCCTGCGGGTCTTCCCGGTAGATATCGAAGCCCAGGGTGACGATCAGCACGTCGGGCTGGAACAGGTTGATGGCGTCCATGGCCTCGTCCAGCCGACGGAAGAAAGCGGACTCCGGGGAGCCGTGCGGCATGGGAAGATTGATGTTGTAACCATGCCCGGGGCCTTCCCCCCTTTCCTCTTCGTAGCCGGAACACACGGGGTAGAAGTTGGTGGGGTCACCGTGGATGGAGACGTACAGCACGTCGTTGCGCTGGTAGAAGATCTCCTGAATCCCCTGGCCGTGGTGCATGTCCGGATCGAGGATGGCAATCCGCGGAAACCGGGGCAGAAGCGCCTGGGCCGCAATAGCGGCATTATTCAGGTAGCAGAAGCCACCTGCTGCGTCGTAGCGCGCGTGATGCCCCGGCGGACGGCATAGTGCATAGGCGGTGTGGTCGCCGGCCATGATGGCATCCGCCGCGCTGAGCGCCGTCTGGGCGGACCAGTACGCAGAGGTCCAGGTGTCGGCGCCGATCGGGCAACTGCCGTCCGCCAGGTAGTAGCCGGCTTCCGCCAGGATACCTTTACGTGGATTGGGTGAGCGGACGTAGATGTTCGACATGACCTCGTCGCCCCAGTCATCCGGAATCTCCTTCCAGCGCCTGTGCGCGCCCTCGAGGAAACGCAGATAGCCCAGGTTGTGGACTTCGGCGATGGGCTTCGAACTGTGATCCGTGGGCTCCAGAACCGAATAGTCCAGCGTGCGCAAACCCTTCAAAATGCGCGACGTGCGATCCGGGATTTCCTGGGGTGCGCGCATCTGGCCGCGGGACAGGTAGCTGCGCGGGATATGCCTGTCCTGCAATGAGTGAAAAAACGCTTTCACGGTGTCGAACCCTCTAATCTTCAGAAGACGTTAACGTGTCTACCGCCAGCATCCGCAAGGCCGTGCAGTGTGTCAAACGCCTTATGGGAATAGCGTCAGTGCTTCCTCAATTCCGCGGATTCCGGATTACGCTTACTGCAGCCCTGACGGAGGACGACGGACATGTGGCTGATTGACGAACTCGCGGAACGTCGAATTGCGGAGGCAAGGGATCGGGGCGAGTTGGCGGGGCTGCCCGGCGAAGGGCAGCCTGTTCAGCTTGATGACGTCAGTCATGTTCCTGAGCACCTCCGCGCCGCGTTCCGTCTAATGAAGAATGCCGGTTATGTCCCGCCACAGATCCAGACCCTGCGGGATATCCGCGAGGTCGAGGATCTTCTGCGATGTCTGCCGGCATCGGAGCACGGGGCACGGAATCGGGCGCAGCGGAGGCTGGACTTGCTGCGCGTGCGACTGGAGCAGCAAGGAGGGCGTGAGCGGGGTCCGCTATGGGTCAAGGAAGAGTCGTATGCCCATCGTATTCTGCGGCGACTGGGTGATGTGGGTTAGTCGGGTTACTTCGTTCGGGTGATATGGCATCGGCGCCAGTCGCTGCACACTGTGACGCATGACGTTCCCTATGGGCTGGGACACAACGCCGTTTGCTGGATACAGAGGTTACCCCCTGAGTGAAGACGCCACCCGCCATTGGTCAACCGGACAGGGAACTGCCTGATGCGTGGGGAGTGCGTATTGGCAGCGATCCTGTGGCGGATGTGCTGGTGGACGCCTACGAACGGCTCGGTAGTGAGCCCCTGGCGGCGGCACGCATTGCCGAGCACTGTTTTTCAGAGCTTGGCGGGGCGGGTGGTCTGCTCCCGTACCTGGCGTTTGTCATTGCCGTCAGCGGGCGCATCCAGAGCCTGTCGGACTTTCATGGGCTGGACCCGCTCATGGGCTATGTCGAGCAGCACCGGGCCGCTCTACGGGCTCCGGAGGCCGTGCTCGACCGCATTGACGTGTGTTACTTCGGTAGCCTGGTGTTCCGCAGGCCGGATCACCCGTCCATCGGCCGATGGGCAACACGCTGCGAGCGATTAGTGGATGCAGAGCCCGATTCCCCGCAGCCTGAACGTGACCCTGATGTCCGCCTGGCCGCCGCCAATTATCTGGTGCTCTATCGCATCTGGTCCGGTGATCTGATCGGCGCCGAGGTGCTGGCCTCGCGGGCTGCCGCTCTCCGGGATCGTAGCCTGGAGGTTCACGCCAGGCTGCTGTGTCATTCCATGAACAGTATGATTTTGCGCCTGTTCCTGCGCTATGAGGCTTGCCTGCATGAGATCAGGGAAGGCTTGCGCCTGGCGCAGGATACCGGCGTCCGCATCTGGGATTCGCATTTTCACATGCAGGGCGCGTTTCTGGCGCTGACCCGGGAGAATCTGGTCGAGGCCCGCGAGTGGCTGGAACTGATGGCGGTATCCGCGGCGCCGGAGCATTATCTCGATCGGTCTGGCTACCATTATTGTCGGGCATGGCTGCATGCCCTGTTGCACGAGATGCCGCTTGCCGAGCGCCATGCGCGGGAATCGGTGGAGTTGGCGCAATGCTCCGGCGCGGTGTTCCCCCAGGCCATCACGCATGTGGGCCTGGCGCAGTTACACCTGGAGCAGCGGCATGTGGGCAGCGGGCTTTACCATCTGGTCCGGGCACGCCGCATCGGCCGGCGCATGGAAACCGGTGGTCTGCCGATTCAGTTCATCCGGGGGCTGCTGACTGCCCATTTTTCGTTCCGGCTCGGCATGCAGGGGCGAGGGTATCGGGCGCTGCGCCAAGCTTTTCGCATCGGGCGGGAGCAGCACTATCTCAACTTCCCTTGGTGGCGTGCTGACCTGGTTTCGGGCCTGTGCGCCCGGGCTCTGGATGCGGGTATTGAGACGGATTATGCGCTCACCCTGGTGCGTCTGCGGCGATTGCGGCCGCCGGTCAGCCTGAAGCGCCACGACCGTTGGTATTTTCCCCTGCATGTGGACGTGTTATCCGGGGGCCGTGTGCGTATTGATGACCGGGAACTGCGACTCGGGCGGCAGTCGTTGGCACTTCTGCTGGCGCTGTGCTGTCTGGCCGATGCGGAAGGCTGGGTAGAGCGGGATCGCCTGGCCCGGGTGCTTTGGCCCGACAGCACGCTGGAGCGTGCCCAGCAGGCGCTGGATACCGGGGTGCACCGAATGCGGCGTAAGTTCGGCACCGAGCGGCTGGTGCGCAGCCGTACCGGTGGTCTTGGGCTTGATCCGGGCTATTGTCGAATTGATTACTGGCGGCTTCAGCAGGTGTTACAGCGATCCGCTCCCCGAGCCGGAGACCTCGCCTTGCTCACCGATGCGCTTGAGCGGAGCCGGGATGTGAGCCATCCACTCATTGCCTCCCTGGTTCCGCTGGATTCGTTGCGCGAGCGCACAGCCACCAAGGCGTTGACCGTGATCCAGGTGGCCCGCATGCCATCGGCTGAGGAGCGTCCATGGCTGGAGCGGCTGGTGCTTGCCAACCCCGGTAACGAGCGCCTGTGGCAGGCCCTGATCCGCCATCACGTGGAGCAGGGGATGATGAATGAGGCGGTCGCCGCCTGGGAGCGCTGTTGTCAGGCACTCGGCAGGCAGGCGGCCGGGGAACCATCACCGGCGCTGCGTGTACTCATTGGCCGCGCCGGTACACCCTGATTACCCCCTTAAAGGTTACTAACCGGCCGCGGACGGGGCCATGCGGCGGCGGCGTTCTACCATGCCGTGCAGCAGCAGGGGGCCCGTGATCAGCGCGGTGCCTGCGGCAAACCAGAGATCCGGCACCTCGTTGAACCACCACCAACCGAAGAGCACCGCCCAGATCAATCCGGTGTACTCAGCGCCGGTGATGCGGTTTGCATCCACGTGCCGATACGCGATCAGCACGGTCAGGTGGTAGCAGAGAATGAACACCGAGGAGCCGGTGGCACCCGCCAGCAGGCTGAAATCCCAGGCCTTTCCTTCCCACAGCGCCAGTGCCAGGGCTGCTGGCAGCGCATAGACCTGGGCAAGGAACAGGTTGTGGGCCGGGGAGTGCTCCCGGGGCAGCTTCTTGACCAGCAAAGCGTTGACCGCGAGTGCAAAGGCAGAACCCAGTGCCGTGAAGGCGGTCCAGGAGAACTCCACCGGCCGCAGTGCGAGCAGAACCCCGGCAAAGCCGGAAATCACGGTAAGCAGGCTGAGACCGCTCAGACGCTCCCCGTAAACCAGCACCGCCAGCAGCATGATGAGGATGGGTGCCACATAAAACACGGCGTTGGCCGTGGCCAGCGGCAGATTGGTGAGTGCGATCACCATGCAGACGATGGCGGCCATGCCGATATGCGCGCGCAGCAGGTGCACCCCGCTGCCGATCAGCAGGACGCGGCGGTCGATGAAGGCAAACAGCGGCAGCAACAGGACGACAGACACCAGAAGGCGCAGAAACACGAACTGGAATACCGCCACGTCGGCGCCCTGCAGCTTGACCACGATGTCCGAGAACATGGCCAGCAGGTTGCCAATGACCAGTAACAGAATGGCGCCGTGAACCGTGCGACCCGACATGACCGCTAACACTCCGTGGGTAATGCGTGAATGGACGGCGTGCAGCGTAGGTGACGCCATCAATCGTGTATAGTGATAAAAATTCATTGATCATGAGTTTTTTCGATAATGCGTCATCCCCCACTGAAAGCCTTGCCGGTTTTTGAAGCTGTTGCGCGCAGGAACAGTTTTTCTCGCGCGGCCGAGGAACTGCGCGTCAGCCAGAGCGCCGTGAGCCATCAGATCCGTCTGCTGGAAGACCATCTGGGGGAGCGGCTGTTTCAGAGGGCGGGGCGCAAGCTGACGTTGACCGAGCAGGGTGAACGTTATCTGGAACAGATTGCGCCTGCCTTGCAGCAGATTCTGAGCGCGAGTGAGGCCTTGCAGGGGCGCGAAAACGCCGAGCTGCGGCTTGCGGTGTTCAGCTCCTTTGCCGTGCGTTGGCTGATACCGCGTCTACCGGACCTCCAGCATCGCCACCCAGATGTGCAATTGCGACTGGACATGATTGACGGTGAACCGGATCTCTCGGACCGCATTGCCGACTGCTTCATCACGCTGCGTCCGCGCGCGCGCGGTTTCAGCTCCGCGCTGCTCTATGCCGAGCGCCTGTTTCCCATCTGCAGCAGACGCTTCTGGGGCCGTATTCAGGACGATCTGGCCCAGAGCGGCCAGCATACGCCGCAAGGGGATACCTGGCTGGAACCGGCCTGGCTCCTGCGCTACCCGCTGCTCTCCGCACGCAGCATTCTTGGCGAGCCGGGTGAGGACTGGCGGCGCTGGCTGGGTGAGGGTGGTGCGCGCTTGGATGACACGGTGCGGATGCAGCATTTCAGTCACATGCTCCTGGCCCATGAAGCCACTCGGCATCACCAGGGTATCGCGCTGACCAATGACTACATGGTGGACGCCGATGGGGATGCGGAGCTGGTGCGCTTGCCTTGCCGAACCCTGCGGACCGGCGACGAATTCCACTTCGTCTACAAAACCAGCCGACGCCATGAGCCAGGGCTCCGGTCGTTGAAGAACTGGCTGGTGCGACAAGCCATGGCTTCCGGCCTACTGGTCGCGGATCATGATGGCGGTGCGGGGAGCCCGTGACCGCCTGGTGAAGGCAGATGAGGTGCGCAAGGTTTTGGCGTTCTGTCATCAGTGTGTGCTGTCTCCCGCGCCGCCGCCGGGTAAACGTTCCTGACCGGGCCACTGAGCTGAACGCGACCTTCCACCGTAGCGGCTTCGTGGCGCCTGACGATGCATCCGGCCAGCCGGACTCGCTGGCTCAGACCAACACCGCCGCACGGGGATGGTATGCTGTTGCGTTTTCCGGTCGTGCTGTCACACGCGCCGCCGGGTGCGATACTCCGGTAACGTGGCCGTAAACCCGGACATGCAGCATGCTTCACTTTCCTGCGGTATCCGCAGCGAGGAGAACTTCTGTGACGACACGTCAATTCACCCTTCCAGGAGGTCGAACGCCTTGAATCAGGTCATCGAATTGCTGAAATCCCACCGTTCCATTCGTAAGTTCACGGATCGGCCCGTGGACGAGCCGGTGTTGCATGAATTGATCCGCGCGGGGCAGAGTGCGGCCACCTCAAGCCATGTGCAGGCCACAACGGTCATTCGCGTCAAGGATGCGGAAAAACGCGCACAGATAGCGGAACTCGCCGGCAATCAGGCATTCATCAACAGCTGCGCGGAGTTTCTCGTGTTCTGCGCCGACATGAAACGGGTGTTCGACTCCTGTTTGCGTTCCGGCGCAGAGATCAAGCAGGGGATGACCGAGCAGTTGCTGATAGCAACGGTGGACACGGCGCTGTTTGCCCAGAACGTGGCAGTGGCCGCGGAGTCGGAAGGGCTGGGAATCTGCTACATTGGCGGGGTACGCAATAACCCCCAGCAAATCAGTGACATCCTTGAGCTTCCGGACGACGTGTACCCGGTGTTCGGTTTCTGCATCGGATACCCGGATCAGGATCCGGAAGTCAAACCGCGTCTGCCGCTGTCGGTTATTCTGAAGGAAGACCGTTATGACGACCATGCGGATGCCGAGCGCGTGGGCGAATTCGACGACACCATGCGCGCCTACTACCGCAGTCGCAGCAGCAGCAACAAGGACAGCACCTGGACCGATCAGATGCAGGTGTTGTTCACCAGCAAATCCCGCCCGCACATGCGGGAGTTCTTGCAGAAACGCGGCTTCGAGTTGAAGTAGCCCGGGCGGCCGCGGACGACAGGAGGAGCCATGACCTCATGCGTGCTGAGTGGCGTCACGCTGGAGTGTGTCCAGGGCGATATCACGCGGCAGCCGGACATGGAGGCCATCGTCAATGCCGCCAACGCCCACCTGGAGATCGGGGGCGGTGTGGCCGGGGCCATTCATCGTGCGGCGGGGCCGGGGCTGGCGGAGGAATGCCGGCCCATGGCCCCTATTTCACCCGGGCAGGCCGTGATCTCCGGCGCCCATGGTTTACCGAACCGCCATGTGATCCATTGCCTGGGGCCGGTATACGGAATCGATGAGCCGGCGGAGCAGTTGCTGGCATCCTGTTACAGACAGGCGTTGTCCCTGGCGGATGAAGCCGGGCTTGGTTCCATTGCTTTTCCTGCTATTTCCACGGGCGCCTTCGGCTACCCGATTCAGGAAGCCACAAAGGTGGCGCTGCGAGCCGTAGCGCAGGCCGTTCCCGGGCTGCATTCGGTACGTCACGTGCGTTTCGTGCTGCATGCGGAGCCTGATCTGGCCGTTTACAGGGCCGAATTATCCCGTCTCGCAACGGAGTCGTGATTCGATGAGCAGTAGTTCTCTGGCCGCGCCGCGGGCCACGCGGCGGGGCGACGACACGTGTGTTCCGGCGACCGATACCCGTTCAGCCCAGGCTGTGGTCCGGGTGACCGGTTTGTCCAAGAGGTACGACGACGGGTTTCAGGCGCTGAAGGATGTGGATCTGGAGATCCGTCGCGGCGAGATCTTCGCGCTGCTGGGCCCTAATGGGGCAGGCAAGACGACCCTCATCAGTATGATCTGTGGCCTGGTGAATCTCGGTGCGGGCCAGGTCACTGTGGATGGGCACGATGTGGTGCGCGATTTCCGCGCCGCCCGGGCCTGTATCGGTCTGGTGCCCCAGGAATTGCATACCGATGCGTTCGAGACCGTGTGGTCCACCGTGAGCTTCAGTCGGGGCCTGTTCGGCAAACCGCCGAATCCGGCGCATATCGAGCGGGTACTGCGGGATCTTACCCTGTGGGGGAAGCGCAACAATCGCCTGCTGAGCCTGTCCGGTGGTATGAAGCGACGCGTCATGATTGCCAAGGCCCTGGCTCATGAACCGTCCATTCTGTTTCTGGATGAACCCACGGCGGGCGTGGACGTGGAGTTGCGCCGGGAGATGTGGGAACTGGTGCGGGCCCTGCGGGACAACGGTGTGACTATTATTCTCACCACTCACTACATTGAGGAAGCCGAGGAAATGGCTGACCGCGTGGGGGTCATCAACGGTGGGGAAATCATCCTGGTGGATGAGAAGACAGAACTGATGCGTAAGCTGGGGCGGAAGCAGCTCACGCTACACCTGCAGGAACCGCTGGACACAGTGCCAGCCAGCTTGTCCGCCTATAGCCTGGAGCTTGCCGGAGACGGGCATGAGCTGGTGTACAGCTATGATGCGGCTACCGATTCCACTGGCATCGCTGAACTGTTGACCGACCTGAAGGCTGCCGATATTCGCTTCCGCGATCTGCACACTGAACAGAGCTCGCTGGAGGACATCTTCGTCAGCCTGGTGCGGGAGAGCCGATGAACTGGTACGCCGTTCGTGCTATCTACCGTTTTGAAATGGCCCGCGCCCGCCGGACGCTGCTGCAGAGTGTGGTGTCGCCGGTGCTGACCACCTGCTTGTACTTCGTGGTATTCGGCGCCGCCATCGGATCGCGCATCACCGAAGTGGAAGGGGTGAGTTACGGCGCGTTCATCGTGCCCGGCCTGATCATGCTCATGCTATTGACGCAAAGTGTTTCCAACGCGTCGTTTGCGATTTTCATGCCGCGATTCTCGGGAACGGTCTATGAGGTGCTTTCCGCGCCCATCTCCCATTATGAGATCGTGCTGGGGTATGTCGGCGCGGCAGCCACGAAGTCAGTGATTCTGGGCCTGATCGTGCTGGCGACAGCCAATCTGTTCGTGCCGCTGGAAATCCAGCACCCGGTCTGGATGATGCTTTTCCTCATCCTAACGGCGTGCACCTTCAGCCTTTTGGGGTTCATTATCGGAATCTGGGCCGATAACTTCGAGAAACTCCAGTTCGTGCCTCTGCTGATCATTACCCCCCTGGCATTCCTGGGGGGGACGTTCTACTCAATCAACATGCTGCCGCCGGTCTGGCAGACCATTACCTTGTTGAATCCGGTGGTGTACCTGATCAGCGGTTTCCGCTGGAGTTTCTACGGCATGGCGGACGTGAACGTGGCCCTGAGCCTGGCCATGATTCTGTTGTTCCTCGGCGGTTGCCTGACGCTGGTCTGGTGGATATTCAAGACCGGTTACCGGCTGAAGGCGTGAGCACTGTTGACCGGGCAGGATCGCGCCTGCCCGGTGCGACAACCGCTCAGGCGAAACCGGGCGGATTCCATTCATCCATCATACGGCGGCGGGCTGCCTCCAGCCGTTCGGACATCAGGCCTGAGAAGCGCTTCAGCAGTGCGTAGCCGAAGGCGGGGTCTTCTTCGCATTGGGCCAGAATGGCCGCCCCGTCAAATTCCAGCAACTGCGTGTCCGCCTCGGCACGGGCCTGGAAGGTCCACTTGTATGGTGCGATCAACCAGGACCAGCCCAGAATCTGGCCGGTCTGAAGGCGCTGGATCTCCAACGACGGACCGGAGATGGATGGGACCTCGATCAGGATCTCGCCGTCGCGCAGCAGGTAGAAGGCATCCGCCCAGTCCCCCTGCTTGAACAACACGTCGCCGCGCGCCAGGCTGTGCTCACGCGCACTCTTGCTGAGAAACTGTACGAACTCATCGTCCAAGCCTTCAAAAAAGGGCTGAAATTTAAGTTCTTTGCGGATGTCTTCTTCAGTCATTTCCTGCTCCTCCTTCGAGAGTGCCTGTGCCATGAATGATGAACCAGGACAGACCAGCTTTCATTAACGGATCTCAACTGCAGGCCAGGCTGTGGCCGTCACCCCGGTGGCATGAAAGAATAGTGCGTTAAGGAAGCAACATGGAGCCACCGGCTCGCGCCCCAAGCATCTGCCATGAATCTGGATGCCAGCCTGTTACCGTCCGTTCTCGCCTGGCCGTTGACCGTGGCCTTCGCGCTGGTCCTCCTGCCGTTGCTTCTGCGCGCGCCCTGGGGGCTGCTGCGGGAAAACCGGCTGGAATCCGTGTTCATCAGTGCCGTTGGCTGTGTCGGTCTGCTCTGGTCCATGGGGGCCGGTGTTCGCCCCGGGCTCGAATTGCACCTGCTGGGTGCCACCGCCCTCACCCTGATTTTCGGTTGGCGGTTGGCCATCGCCGCCGGCGTCGCCGCGCTGGCAGCACTGTCGGCGCTCGGTTTCTATGCCTGGCCGGCGTTTGCCCTCAACGGTTTGCTGCTGGTCGTTGTGCCAGTGGCAATCTCCCATTGGCTGGGGCGGCAGGTGTACGGCCTGTTCCCCAGGCACCTGTTCATTTATCTGTTCCTGGTGGCGTTTTTCGGGGCCATGGCAACCATGGGAGCGGTGGTCGTGATGTCCGCCGCGCTGCTCTGGGGGCTGGGCGCATACCCCTTGCAGGTCCTCACCCATGATTACCTGGTGATGCTACCCCTGATCATGTTTCCGGAAGGTTTCATCACCGGTATGGTGATGACCATGTTGGTGGTCTTCCGGCCGGAATGGGTACGGACCTTCGATGATCGCGACTACATCCAGGGGAAATAGGGTGTCGCCTGCAGTTGCATGGAATGAACCGCTGAGTTACCGCCTGTTGATCTGGCTTGAGCACCCGGTCGCGGTGCGTGTGGGAGCGTTGGGCTTGCGTAACTTCCGCGCCGGCCTGTACTGCTACACCGGAAGTGCCCGGCGTAACCCCCTGGCGCGACTGCAGCGGCATCTGAGACGGGACAAGCGTCTTCGCTGGCACATTGACTACCTCCTGAGTGTGCCGGAGGCCCGGGTTGTGGATGTGGAGGTGCAGCGTCTCCCGGAATGTGCCCTGAACCAGTCGGTTGGCGGGCAGATGCCGGTCCCCGGTCTGGGGGCATCGGACTGCGCCGCGGCCTGCGGCAGCCATTTACGTTACCTGGGCGCCTGGCCTTGGATGGCTTTGGAACTAGGGGAAGGGGCATGCGCCGCTGCATATTCTGCGATATTGTCGCCGGTGGGGCTGAGGCCAGCCTCATCCATGAAGACGCTTACTGCAG
>SLCE01000230.1 GCA_007125985.1 Ectothiorhodospiraceae bacterium
ACCATGATCAACGCCGCCCTGCAGGGGAAGTGGAGCCAGGCGGGGCGGGACAGCGGCCGTTTTCTGTTGAACAGCACCGTAGGGCTGCTGGGGCTGTTTGACGTGGCAACGCCCCTGGGACTAGAGCGGAACAACGAGGATTTCGGCCAGACACTGGCTGTATGGGGCACTCCCGAAGGCACCTACCTGATGCTGCCGGTGATGGGCCCGAGCACCACCCGCGACGTGCACGATTACCCGGTGGGTGCAGCCACCAACGTGGTCACCTATCTGGGCAGTTGGGCACTGGTCGGGCCCCTGTATGCCCTGGACCTGATCAACCTGCGTGCCAACCTGGATCAGGCGGCCCGCTTCCGCTCAGAGGCGGCCTTGGACGAGTACGTGTTTACCCGTTCTGCCTATCGACAATACCGCAATAACCTGATCTTCGACGGCGACGCACCCGAGCGGGACCTCTTCGACGATCTGGATGATGATGATTTCGACTGGTAGCCGCCGGGTCAATGCAGCTGCGCCAGCAGCCGGCCCATCAGTTGCCGGGCCTGACCGTCATAGGCTGCGCCAAACAGGTTGAAATGGTTCAGCACATGGTACAGTTGATAGAGATCACGCCGGACGGTATAGCCTGCATCTCTGGGCCAGACGGCGTCGTAGGCCCGGTACACCACATCGGGCAAGCGGCCGAACAACTCGGTCATGGCCAGGTCGCACTCCCGATCACCGAAGTGCACTGCCGGATCGTACAGCACAGGCCGGCGCGCATGGTCGAAGGCGATATTGCCGCCCCAGAGATCACCATGGAGCAATGACGGCCTGGGCCGGTAGCCCGAGAACAGGGCCTGCAGTTCAACCTGCAACCGTCTTCCTTGATCAACCAGGTCCGGGTCCGCGCCACGCGCCTCTGCGAGCTGCAGTTGGAGACCCAGGCGGTGTTCCGCGAAAAACGCTGGCCAGTCCTCGGCCCAGGTGTTCGGCTGCGGTGTGGAGCCGATGGTGTTGTCCCGGTGCCAACCATGCCGGGACGCAGTGACCCGATGCAGCCGGGCCAGGCCTTCTCCCAACGCCTGCCAGTTGCCGCGCCCCTGCAGCGTCATCCATTCCAACACCAGAAAGGCGCGTTCTCCGGCGACGCCCGAGGCAATCGCTCTGGGCACCCGAAGCGCGCCCGCTGCGGCCAGTTCCTGCAGGCCATCCTGTTCCGCGAGGAACATCTCCTGGACATCGGGGCGGTTGAGCTTGACGAAATAGGCCCGGGCGCCATCCGTGAAACGGTAGGCCGTATTGATACTGCCTCCGGACACCGGCACCTTTTCACGGCCGCGGAACGGCCGGCCTGTCGCCTCGGAAATCGCCGCGGCTATGCCATCCCAGGGCATACCGTCACCCCCGTTCGTCACACCTACCGCCCGAGCAGCGCATCCACGCGGCGCCGCACACGGCCAGGCAGTGGCAAGTCATCCAGCAGCCGCGCGTCCGGCTCCCCCAGGCGCAGCGCATCCAGGGCGAGGTCCAGCGGCGCCTCCCGGTGGATGGTGGCCAGACGCAAGGACACCTCTGCCAGGTCCCGGTGTTCGGCCAGCAGACGATGAACACGCCGCGCACCGCGCAGGGGCAACGTCGGCACCTGCTCCAGGCGTTCGTAAATCCCGTCCAGGCCGCCCAGGTGGCGCAGCAGCACGGCGGCCGTCTTGGCACCGATCCCGGGCACGCCCGGGATATTGTCCACGCTGTCACCCGCCAGCGCCAGCAGATCGGCCACCTGATCCGCCCGCACACCGAACTCCCGTATCACCCCGTCACAATCCAGGTTGCGCCGGCCCCCGATATCCCACAGGCGGTCACCAGGCTCCAGCAGCTGCGCATAGTCCTTGTCGGTGGTGATGAAGCGCATGGCGTAGCCATCGGCACGGAACCGGGTGGCCACCGTGCCGATCAGGTCATCCGCCTCGTAACGGTCACTGGCCAGGGTCAACAGTCCCAGGCCGCAAGCCAGACGCTGGCAGATACCGATTTGCCGCTTCAAATCTTCAGGCGCTGGCGGACGGTTGGCCTTGTACTGAGGATAGAACTCATTACGAAAACAGGTGGTCAGGCTTTCGTCAAACGCGGCCATGACGTGGCGCGGGCGATTGCTGCTCAGGAAATCCAGCAACACGTTGCCGAAGCCGAACACGGCATTGGCGGGTTGCCCGTCCTCGTCGCGGAGCCGGTCGTCCAGGGAAAACCAGGCACGGAAGATGTAGACGCTGGAATCAATCAGATACAGGGGTTGCATAGACGGGAACTATACACCAGTGCGGGCCCTCCGCGCCCATGCGGCAGCAGGGGCGCCAGTGCGCCCCCGCCGATGTCACACGGTTCAAGCGCCGACCCGCGCCTCCTTCAGCACGGCGTCCCCCGCGTCATCCAGCACACTCCGGCCCGCCAGACGGTTTACCGCACTGAGCACGGCCTGCAAGGACGCGGTGACAATATTCGCATGGCGGCCCACCCCGTACAGCGAATCGCCGTCCGGGCCGCGCATCTCCACGTAGGCCACGGCCTGCGCGTTGGCGCCGGCATTCACGGCATGCTCCGTGTAGTCCGACACCTGCAGTTCCACGCCGATATGCTGCGAGAGGGCCGTAACGAAGGAATCGATGGGGCCGGTGCCTTCGCCGGCGATGAGGCAGTCACGGCCATTGTCGCGGATCGTGGCCGTAAGCTTGTCCCGCCCGTCAGCATCACTGCCTTCCCGGTACTCAACCAATGCAAAGGGTTGATCCACCACGACGTACTCCTTCCGGAAGGCGTCCCAGATCTCGGCGGCCGTCAACTCGCGCCCGGTATCATCAGTGACCTTCTGCACCACCTGGCTGAACTCGATCTGCAGCCGGCGCGGCATCACCAGTCCGTAATCGCGCTCCATCAGATAGCTGATGCCACCCTTGCCGGACTGGCTGTTGATGCGGATCACCGCCTCATAGCTGCGCCCCACATCCTTGGGGTCGATGGGCAGGTAGGGCACTTCCCAGATGCCTTCGGGATCCTGGGCGCCGAACCCCTTCTTGATCGCATCCTGATGCGAGCCGGAAAAGGCAGTGAAGACCAGCTCGCCAGCATACGGATGGCGCGGATGCACCGGCAGTTGATTGCAGTATTCCGCCAGACGCATCACCTTGTTGATATCGGAGAAGTCCAACCGCGGATGAACGCCCTGCGTGTAGAGGTTCATGGCCAGGGTCACCACATCCACGTTACCGGTGCGCTCGCCGTTGCCGAACAGGGTGCCCTCCACCCGGTCAGCACCGGCCATCACCGCCAGCTCAGCCGCGGCAACGCCGGTACCCCGGTCATTATGCGGGTGTACGGAGACAATGAGGCTGTCCCGATTGGCCAGGTTGCGGCACATCCACTCGATCTGGTCGGCATAGATGTTCGGCGTGGCCATCTCCACCGTGGCCGGCAGGTTAATGATGACCTTGTTTTCCGGCGTCGGCTGCCAGACCGCGTTCACCGCGTCACAGATCTCAACAGCGAAATCCAGCTCGGTGCCGGTGAAGCTCTCAGGGGAATACTGGAACACCCACTCGGTTTCCGGCTGTTTCGCGGCCAGTTCCTTGACCAGCTCGGCACCGCGCACGGCGATGTCGACGATACCGGGGCGATCGAGCCCGAACACCACTTTTCGCTGCACCGTGGAGGTGGAGTTGTACAGGTGCATGATGGCGCGCTTCGCGCCCTTGAGCGCCTCGAAGCTGCGTTCAATCAGTTCCGGACGTGCCTGGGTGAGCACCTGGATGGTGACATCATCCGGTACCATGTCGTTCTCGATCAGCTCCCGGCAGAAATCGAAATCGGTCTGGGACGCGGCGGGGAACCCCACCTCGATCTCCTTGAAGCCGATCTCCACCAGCGTCTCGAACATGCGCCGCTTGCGGTCCGCATTCATGGGCTCGATCAGCGCCTGGTTCCCGTCACGCAAATCCACGCTGCACCACACGGGCGGCTGCTCGATCACCCGATCCGGCCAGGTGCGGTCACGGAGGCGGATCGGTTCGAAACTGCGGTATTTACTGGATGGATGCTGTTTCATTGCTGGTCTCTCCGATAATTCATGACTGCGAGCGTGCTGTCCATGGCGGGGCTTCCGGCCGCGGAGCTGCCATCAGGCTCCACGGCCGCGACACAGTCGCAGCAGCGCAAAGAACAGGGCGCAGAAGATGGAAGAATGCTCGCTGGCACGGAGACCAACGACGGGGCTGGGACAACAATCGGATGGGGACATGACAATAACCTGATACGTAGCGCGATCAAACAGCAGAACGACTTTCTCCCGGCACTCCTTTCAGGAGGCCGGGCAAAGCAGTCGTAGGCTGGACTTCGCGATCAGGTTTTTCATAGTTCACAGCTAAGCGCAATTTGGCGCCCGGGTCAAGCCGGAACAGCCTTAATTCAGGCGTAAACCGTCCCATCGTCACTCAAGGACCGGGTCCGCAGAGGTGAACTGCGTGGAAAATGGGCGCGCAGGAACTCCATCTGGTCGGCGAGTATCCGGCGCCCTTTCAGATAAACGTATTCTGCATGGGTAGGCACGAACGGGATGGCCAGGAGTTGCATGCCGGCCTGCTCCGGTGTCCGCCCGGCCTTGTGGTTATTACAGCGCTTGCAAGCGGTGACCACGTTATTCCATTTATCCTGGCCCCGCTGGCTGATCGGCGTGACATGATCACGCGAGAGCAGGGAGCCAGGATACCGCTGGCCACAGTAAAGACAGAGGAAATCATCGCGCCGGAACAAGGCCTTGTTATCCAGGGGGGGAATATAACCCTGCCGCCCTTTCATCCGTGCCTGGATACTACCCTCGGTGGCCACAATGGAGTTGAGTTCAACCACACTGCGGCGGCCGGTGCGCGCATTCGTGCCCCCATGCACGCGATACAGCAGGCGCCCGCAGGCGTACGCCACCTGACCGGCGTAATAAAGCCTGACTGCCTCCTGGTAGCTCACCCATTCCAGCGGCATGCCGGAGATGTCAGTCCGGAGTATCTGACTGGTGAAGCCGTGCATCACAGACCCCCTTGGCGGGTTGCCGCAGCCGGGCAATTACGGCCGCGACTTCAAGTTATTCCAGATTCCTCACGAAAGCGCAATCATTTCAATACGATGAACGCGGAACACTGACCAAACCGGGAAACAAGACGTCCACAGCACGTGCAATCGGATTCCCCGGAAAAGCCTTGCTCGCGCCGCGCCCGAGGGGGCAGACTTCTGTTATGCCGCAGTTTCCTCTAGTCTCTGACGGCTGGCGCGGTTCGGGTCACCGACTTGCGCCGTTTTTCCAGAATCGGACCGGTAGCATGTCATGGCCGGCGCGAGGACTGGTTGCCTTAGAGAAGTCGGGCTGCTATGGATTCCTCACTGTAGACCGGTTTTACCGGCGTAGGTTTCATGCCGGCCCGGCCTCGGTGCTGCCAGCCGGACGCGCCGGTGACGAAACGCACCCTGTTGCAGAACGGGAGACACAAGAATGGCAATACGAGTAGCCGTGCCCAGGGAAAGCGCTCAGGGCGAGCGCCGCGTGGCGCTGGTTCCAAGCCTGCTCAAGCAATATGAAAAGCTCGAGGGCGTGGAACTGCTGCTGGAGTCAGGCGCCGGAATGGAGAGCGGCTTCGCCGATGACGCCTACGAGGGCGTTACCATCGTCGGGTCCGCTGATGAACTCTACAAGCAGGCCGACGTGGTACTAAAGGTGCAGCCCCCTACAGTGGAGGAGGCCGGGAAGCTGCCGGAAGGCAGTGTGCTGATCGGCTTCATGGCACCGCACGAGGGCGACACCCGGCTGAAAACGCTGCTCAAGCACCGGGTCACCAGCTTTTCCATGGAACTGGTTCCGCGCATCACACGGGCCCAGGCCATAGACGCGCTGTCGTCGCAGGCCTCCATTGCTGGCTACAAGGCCGTACTGCTGGCCGCCAACCTCAGCCCTCGGTTGTTCCCGATGCTGACCACCGCCGCCGGCACCATCAAGCCCTCCAGGGTTGTGGTGATCGGGGCCGGGGTGGCGGGCCTGCAGGCCATCGCCACCGCCAAGCGTCTGGGCGCCGTGGTGGAAGCCTACGATGTCCGTTCCGCCACCAAGGAGCAGGTGCAATCCCTGGGGGGCAAGTTCATCGACACCGGGGTGAAGGCGGAAGGCGAAGGCGGTTACGCTCGCGAACTCACTGACGAGGAAAAGCAGCGGCAGGCGAAAGTGTTGGCCGATCACATTTCGCGCGCCGACGCCGTGATCACCACAGCCGCCATTCCGGGCCGCCCGGCACCGAAGATCATTGACAAGGCCACCGTGGAACGCATGAAACGCGGTGCGGTGATTATCGATCTGGCTGCGGAAACAGGAGGGAACTGCGAACTGACCAAGGCCGGCAAGGACGTGGACCATAATGGCGTTATCGTTCACGGCCCGAAGAACGTGGCCAGCGCCCTGTGTCAGCATGCCAGCGAGATGTACTCCCGTAACCTCTACAACCTGCTGACCCTGATCATCAAGGACGGCAAGGTCGCGCTCGACTGGGACGACCAGGTACAGAAGGACAGCTGCCTGACCCACGACGGCGAGATCAAGCACGGCCCGACCCGTGAGCGGCTGGAAGGAGGCAAGAAGTCATGATTGAGATCACCGGCTTTACAGCGCTTTACATCTTCATGCTCTCGGCCATCGCGGGCTATGAGGTGATTTCCCGTGTGCCGGTCATCCTGCACACGCCCCTGATGTCAGGCTCCAACTTCATCCACGGCATCGTCGTGGTGGGCGCAATGATCGCTCTGGGACATGCGGAAACCCCGCTGGAGCAGCTTATCGGCTTTATCGCCGTACTGCTGGGTGCGGGCAACGCCGTCGGTGGTTACGTGGTCACCGAACGCATGCTCGAAATGTTCAAGAGCAGCAAAAAAGACGGATAAGGGGACGCCGGAATGCTGAATTTCATCGTATTGTTAGCGTACTTCGTCGCCGCCGTCCTGTTCATCGCCGGGCTGAAAGGCATGAGCTCCCCGGTCACGGCGCGCAAGGGCATCATCTGGGCCGGTGTCGGCATGGTGGCGGCCACCGTGTTCACCTTTTTCGCGCCGGACATCCACGGTTTCGGCAACTACCTGCTGATCAGCATTGCCCTGGCCATTGGCGGCTATCTGGCATGGGTCACCGCCAAGAAAGTGGCGATGACCGACATGCCACAGATGGTGGCGCTCTACAACGGCATGGGTGGGGGTTCCGCCGGGGCCATTGCCGCCGTCTACCTGCTCGCGGCCCAGCGCAACCTGGTGGAAACCGGCCAGGGCGCCGTGTACCAGGGGATGGGCGTCGATGTCGCCTTCCTGGCGCTGCTGGGCGGCATGATCGGTTCGGTGGCCTTCTCCGGCTCCATGATTGCCTGGGCCAAGCTGGACGGACGCATGAGCCGCAACAGCCTGGTGCCGGCACAGCAGATCGTGAACATCATCGTGTTCGCGGCCATGGTGCTTGCCGCCATCTGGGTGTTCTTCAGCGGTGGTGTGCTGCCGATCTTTGTGTTCTTCGCCCTGGCGCTGCTGTTCGGTGTGTTCATGGCGGTGCCCATTGGCGGCGCCGACATGCCGGTGGTGATCTCGCTGTTCAACGCCCTCACGGGCCTGGCCGTGGGCTTCAAAGGCTATGTGCTGGCCAACCCGGCGCTGATCATCGCCGGTACCGTGGTGGGTGCGGCCGGTATGCTGCTCACCCACCTGATGGCGAAGGCCATGAACCGGCCCATAACCAATGTGCTGTTCAGCGGCTTCGGGACAGGTGACGCCGGTGGCGGTGAAGGCCCTGAGGGCGAGATGCGGGACGTGGGCGCCGAGGACGCGGGCTACATGATGGCCTACGCCGAGCGGGTGATCATCGTGCCCGGCTACGGCATGGCCGTCGCTCAGGCCCAGCACAAGATCTGGGAGCTGGTCCAGTTGCTGCAGGACCGCGGCGTTGAGGTGAAATTCGCCATACACCCTGTCGCCGGCCGCATGCCGGGCCACATGAACGTGCTGCTGGCCGAGGCCGGCGTGCCCTACGATCTGATCTTCGACATGGACGAGGTCAACGAAGAGTTCAAGATGACCGATGTGGCCGTGGTCATCGGCGCCAACGATGTGGTGAACCCCGCGGCCAAGACGGACGAAAGCAGCCCGATCTACGGCATGCCCATCCTCAATGTGGACGAGGCGGAAAATGTTCTGGTCATCAAGCGGGGCCGGGGTGCCGGGTTCTCCGGGGTGGAGAACAGCCTGTTCTTCGCCGAGAACACCCGCATGGTGTTCGGCGACGGTGCCCAGGTGGCAAACAAGATGGTGGCGGCGGTCAAGGAGCTCTGACCCCGCCTCCACTGCGCTGCATCAGGGCCGCCTGCGGGCGGCCCTTTTTATTGCTCCTGTCTCGCCTGCTTCAGCGCCAGCCTGAGTACCGCCTCCACCTGCAGACTGTCGTAGTCTTCCAGCACCACGCAAAGCAGGCGCACCAGTTGCTGGCGTAAGCCGGCATCGTCGGGGTTCACACCGGCAGCCTGAAGGTAGCGGGCCATGCTCAGGCAGGCATCGCCGCAAGGGTCCCCGGTGCGCGTGCGACAGGCCTCCGGCGCCAGCGCCTGCAGCACCAGCAGCAAGTCGAGCCGCTCAGCGTCAAGCTCATACCGCAGCAGCGCCTGGCGCAGCTCGGTGGCCGGGGCACCCAGCTGTTCCACCCAAGCCTTAAGCCCCCGTCGGGCCTGGCGTAGGGGGACAAGAACCTGCTGCTGATACGCAGCCGCCCCGTCCAGGGCAAGCAGCCCCGCGGGGTGCACGGCGCCCTGATCATCGGCGGCCAGCCACAGCAGGGCCAGCATCGTGGTCACGCTCAGGCCCGCGCGGCCCTGCAGGGTAAGGCAGGCTTCCTCCGCACCGGGTGCCGCATACCAGCGGCCAATAGCTTCCCAGGCCTGTTCCACGGTAGAGTCCTGTTCCTGCATCACAATCCGCCTCATTCAAGGATTTCAACGCGGCCTGCCCCCAGTATACGCACAGGCCCTGCGGACTCGATTGCAGCACAGCCATTCCCCAGCGCATCCTCAGCTTATCCACAGCCCCGTCCACAACGCCCCCGCGCCCCGACTGATAGACTGCCGGACAGACATCAACCCGAACCAGCAAACACAACGGTCCCGATGATTCTGCAGGTTGCCGTCCCGTGCCCCTTGCATGAGACCTTCGATTACCTCCCGCCCGATGACGGCCCGGAACCGCGGCCGGGGATGCGCGTGCGCGTCCCGTTTGGCCGCCGGCAGCTGGTGGGAATCATCTGCCGCGTCAGCAGCGGCAGCCAACTGCCGCACAACAAGCTACGCAAAGCGACGGAAATCCTGGATCAGGACCCGCTGCTGCCAGAGGACGTACTTGCGCTGGCGGACTGGGCTGCCCGCTATTACCACCACCCTCCCGGAGAGGTGCTCACCGCCACACTGCCAGTGGCCTTGCGCCAGGGCAAGCCGGCACAGGCGACACCGCCCGACTGGTGGCGTGTAACCGCCGAGGGGCGGGCACCGGGCGCCGCGGCCTCCCTGAGTCGGGCAGCGCGCCAGCAACAGGTGCTGTTTCGATTGCTGGAAGCGCCGGACGGCGTGGACGCAGCGGAACTAGCGGATCTGGACGGGAACTGGCGTCAGGCGCTGACCGCTCTGGCCAGGAAAGGCCTGGTGGTGCGTTGCAGCCCCCCGCGCTCCGCCACCGGCGAGCCCCCCGGGCTGAATCCGGAACAGCAAGCGGCCGTGGAAGCGATCAACTCCACCCTGGGGCGTTTCCGCGCCCTGTTGCTGGAGGGGGTAACAGGCAGCGGCAAGACGGAGGTGTACCTGGCCGCTCTGCAGGCCAATCTGGATCAGGGTCGGCAGGCGCTGGTCCTGGTGCCGGAGATCGGGCTGACACCGCAGCTGATCCGTCGGTTCCGGCGTCGCCTACCAGGCCGCCAGGCCGTGCTCCATTCCGGCCTGGCGGACGGCGAACGCCTGCAGGCCTGGTTGGCCGCCGGCAGCGGTGAGGCAGACGTGGTCATCGGCACACGCAGCGCCCTGTTCACGCCGCTGGCGCGGCCCGGTCTCATTATCGTCGACGAGGAGCATGATCTGGCCTTGAAGCAGCAGGATGGTTTCCGCTACCACGCCCGGGATCTGGCGGCGGTCCGCGCACGGCAGCTGGATATCCCGTTGGTGCTTGGCAGTGCCACCCCATCTCTGGAAAGCCTGCACAACTGCCAGCAGGGCCGCTATCAGCATCTGCCGCTGCCGTACCGAGCCGGCGTGGCGCGCCCGCCTGCCCTGCATCTGCTGGATATCCGCGGCCAGCCGCTGGAGGGCGGGCTGTCGCGGGAACTGCTGAAGCACATGGAGCAGCACCTGGACGCAGAGGGTCAGGTGCTGCTGTTCCTCAACCGGCGCGGCTATGCCCCGGTGCTTCTGTGTCATGATTGTGGCTGGGTGGCCACTTGCTCCCGCTGCGATGCCCGCATGACGTGGCACCAACGGGATCGCCGCCTGCGCTGCCATCATTGCGGGCACGAGCGTCGGGTGCCGGAACAATGTCAGGATTGTCGGAGCACCGACCTGCGCTCCCTGGGCCAGGGAACGGAACAACTGGAACAGATCCTGGCCGCCCGTTTCCCGGAAGTGCCGCTGGCCCGCATCGACCGCGACAGCACCCGCCGCAAAGGCACCATGGAGGAACTGTTGGAGCGGGCCCATTCCGGCGAGGCCCGCATTCTGCTAGGTACGCAGATGCTGGCCAAGGGCCACCACCTTCCGGCGGTCACACTCGTGGGTATTCTGGACTGCGATCAGGGGCTGTTTGGTGCGGATTTCCGTGCCCCTGAGCGCATGGCCCAGCTCATCACCCAGGTGGCCGGCCGCGCCGGCCGCGCGGAGCGCGCAGGGGAGGTGTTGCTGCAGACCCACCACCCGGAGCATCCGCTTTTGCAACTCTTATTGCGCGAGGGTTACAGCCGCTTCGCCCGGGAAAGCCTGGCCGAACGGGCGGCGGCGGCTCTGCCGCCATTCAGCCATCTCGCACTGCTGCGGGCCGAGGCGGTGGACGCCGGAGCGCCGCGTAATTTTCTTCAGGAAGTCCGTGAGCATGGTCTGCAGCTGGGGCAGACCGGCGTCCTGCTGATGGGGCCTGTACCCGCCCCGATGGAGCGACGCGCCGGCCGCTACCGGGCGCAATTGCTGTTGCAGGCGCCGGATCGGCGCAGTCTGCACACACTGCTGGGGCGGCTGGTGCCTGAACTGGGCAAGCTGCCCAGCGCGCGGCGGGTCCGCTGGTCCCTGGACGTGGACCCGCAGGAAATGCTTTAAGGAAGCGCTAAGGAAGCACTGATCTATTCCCATGGTGCTTCCCCAAGACTCTGTTTTCCGCACTTGAAACAGGTACCCTACACCGGATAATAGCCAGCCTTGTTCGCAACCGAGAAGCTGATCCCGGACCATGAAAGATCAACTACGCGTCCTGCTGGAAAGCGCCGTTGCCCGGCTGAAGACGGATGGCCTGATCCCCCCCGAAACCCAGGTCCCGATCCAGGTTGAGCGCGCCCGGGACAAGAATCACGGCGATTTCGCCGCCAACACCGCGATGATGCTGGCCAAGCCGGCCCGGCGTAAACCGCGGGAACTCGCCGAGGCGCTGGTCGCGGCGCTTCCGGAGCATCCGGGTGTCAGGCAGGTGGACATCGCCGGCCCCGGCTTCATCAACTTCTTCATCACCGCCGATGCCGCCTACCAGGCGGTGCGCGACACGCTGGAGCAGGGCGAGGCCTATGGACGCAGCAGCCAGGGGGCCGCGCAGCGCATCATGGTGGAGTTCGTGTCCGCCAACCCCACCGGCCCGCTGCACGTGGGTCACGGCCGGGGCGCCGCGTTTGGCGGTGCCCTGTGCAGCCTGCTCGCCGAAGCCGGCTACGCTATTCACCGGGAGTACTACGTCAATGACGCCGGCCGCCAGATGGATATCCTGGCCACCAGCGTCTGGCTGCGTTATCTGGAGCAATGCGGCGAAAACTTCCGCCTTCCGGACAACATGTACCGGGGCAACTATGTAAGGGAGATCGCCCAGGCCCTGCATGACCAGCACGGGGGTGCCCTGCGCCATCCGGCGGAGACCGTGTTCGCCGATCTGCCCAAGGACGCCCACGAGGGCGGCGACAAGGAACTCTACATCGACGCCCTGGTGGAGCGCGCCAAGGCCCTGCTGGGGGCGGACCGCTACCGGGAGGTCTTCGACCTGGGGCTGAACCGGGTGCTGGACGACATCCGCGACGACCTTGCCGGTTTCCAGGTGGAGTATGACACCTGGTTCTCGGAACGATCCCTCACCGAGACCGGCGCCGTGGACCGGGCGCTGGAGAAACTGGATCAGGCGGGATATCTCTACACGCGGGACGGCGCCACCTGGTTCCGTTCCAGCGAGTTCGGTGACGAAAAAGACCGCGTGGTGCGTCGGGACAACGGAGCCATCACCTATTTCGCCTCCGATATCGCCTACCATCTGAACAAGCTGGAGCGGGGCTTCGACCGCTGCATCGACATCTGGGGCGCGGATCATCACGGCTATGTGCCGCGGGTAAAGGCCGCGCTGCAGGCCTTCGGCGAGGATCCGGCGCGGCTGGATGTGCGCCTGGTGCAGTTCGCCATCCTCTACCGGGGCAGTGAACGGATGCAGATGTCCACCCGGTCCGGGCAGTTTGTCACCCTGCGCGAGTTGCGTGACGAGGTGGGCACCGATGCGGCGCGTTTCTTCTACGTGATGCGCAAACCCGAGCAGCACATGGATTTCGACCTGGAACTGGCGAAATCCCAATCCGCCGACAACCCGGTCTACTACATCCAATATGCCCATGCGCGGATCTGCAGCGTGCTGCGACAGATGGAGGAGCGGGGGCTGGCACATGACTCCGCCCGGGGCCTGGCTGCGCTCACCCGGCTGACGGAAGCCCATGAGCAGGACCTGGTCACCGCCATCGGGCAATATCCGGAAGTCATTGAGAACGCGGCCGCCAACCGTGAGCCACACCAGCTGGCCCACTACCTGCGCGAACTGGCCAATGCGGTGCATACCTACTACAACGCCCATCAGTTCCTGGTGGATGAGGACGAGGTGCGGGATGCGCGACTGTGTCTGGTACGGGCCGCGCGGCAGGTGATCCGTAACGGGCTGCGTATCCTGGGCGTCAGCGCACCAGAGGCAATGTAGGCATGGCGAAAGCGGCGCGGCGGAAACCCACTGGTCAGGCGCGGCGAAAGAAGGCCGGCAACGGCGGCTCTGTCCCCGGCTGGTTGTGGATGCTGGGCGGCTTTCTGCCGGGCCTGTTCCTGGCCATTCTGGTACACATGCACCATACCCAGGACGGGGTGATCAGCATCGATCGCCCTGGCTCTCTGGTGACCGGACGGGATGCGGACACCGATGTGGAGGGGGATCAACGGCCCCGGTTCGAGTTCTACAAGCTGCTGTCGGAAATGGAAGTCGTGGTTCCGGATGAACCGGCACCACCCCGCCGCCAGCCGGAGGATTCGGCCATTGCAGCCCCATTGGAGCCTGATGCTGATCCGGACCCGACACCACCCTCACCCAGCCCGAGCCCTCGCCCGGACACGCCGGCGACGGATGAGGGGGTGCAATACGTGGTGCAGGCCGGCTCGTTCCGCAGCCATGACGACGCCGACCGCCTCAAGGCGCGCCTGGCCCTGATGGGTGTGGAGGCGGAGATCCAGAGTGTGACCATTGACGGCGGCGGCACCTGGCACCGGGTCCGCATCGGCCCGCTGCCCGATCGCAGCCGCGTGGACCGCGTCCGTCAGCGGCTGGAACAGGAGCAGGTGGACAGCATCCTTTTACGCGTGCAGGGCTGAGTACTTGGGCGCGAGCACGCACTACCCAAGCCGAACGCCCAATGGTAATCGGCCGTATGCCTCAATGCCGAGACGCGTGCCTTCGAATCGGCCGATGCCGGGTGAGCTGTTCCCGGACACGCCGTGAATACATCCCTGTAGGCTTGTCGGCCGCGTCCATGCGGCCGACAGTCCGGGAACAGCTCACCCGGCATCGGCCTCGCATTGGGAGGTAGATATGAACGCGCGCCCTATTCCCCGGGCACGCTTGCTCCGCCAGAGGCTACGACTTGTTTCCCTTCATGGCGGCAACCGCCGCCGGCGGGATGGTGACCCCGGTGTCCCAGCCGGGGTTGATGACAATTCCCATGCCGTCACTGCAACTGCCCACGGCCCAGGCGAACCCCACTTCCACGGCGAACGGGAACTCCGGATGATCCCGGGTCATGGGCATGCCGCGAGCCGGTGCGGTGAACAGGGCCAGCAAGGCCTCTCCGTTGCCGCCTTCCAGGATCAGCGGGCGCACGCCGGCAGGATCCCGGCTTTCCGCGTATTCCTGGTCCACAAGCATGGACAGCTGGCTGGCCGCCAATTCCTGCATGAATGCAGTGCTGTCCAGTTCTCCGGACTGGGCCGCGACCAGCGTGCGCTCCAGATCGTTCAGCGGCGTGAATTCCTCGAATTCGGACATGGTTGAACTCCTGTTGCCCCAAGCGCCCCGCGACGGGCACCTCAGAGGCGTTTCAGATTGCCTTTCTCGAACATCTCGCGCTTGCTGCGATACAGCACGGAGATGTCCTCATCACCGTGACCGGCCTGCATCAGGCGTTCGTAATGCTTGAGGGTCATCTCGATCACCGGTAACGCCACGCCCCGGGCGGCCGCCATCTGCTTGCAGATTGACAGGTCCTTGTGGTGCAGGGCCAGCTTGAAACCAGGTGTGAACACACCCTGCACCATGGTGGGCCCGCGCTTTTCCAGGAACCAGTTACCGGCGGCGCCGCCGGAGACCACGTCAATAACCTTGGCCATATCCAGTCCCGAGGCCTCACCGAAAGCCAAGGCTTCCGTGACCGCCTGGTTGATCCCTGCCGCCATGATCTGGTTGACCGCCTTGGCGGCCTGACCAGCGCCCACCGGGCCCATGTGGGTTGCCGACTTGCCCATGGCATCGAAGGCGGGCTGCAGCCGTTCAACGTGTTGGGCGTCACCACCCACCATGAAGACCAGTTGCCCGTTGTCGGCGCCTTCCTTGCCGCCGGACACTGGTGCATCCACAAAAGCGGCGCCCGCGGCCTGCACATGCCGGGCCGCGGCCAACGCCGTGTCCACCGCGATGGTGGAGCAATCCACCACCAGCTTACCGTCATCGAGCGCCCCGGCGACGGCTGCAATCACATCCAGCACGTCCTCATCGCGGGACACACACGTCAGCACCACATCGCACACCCGCGCCAGAGCCTGGGGATCCTGGGCCTGCGCCACATCCAGTTCCCGAGCGAGTGCCTCGGCCTTGTCCGTGCTGCGATTCCATACCGCCGCCAGCAGGCCGTGCCGGTGCAGATTCCGGGCCATGCCGTTGCCCATGGCGCCCAGGCCAATGACTCCAACTCGCATGATTCAGTCCTCCAGGTAGGTGTATCCGTCCAGCCCGGCCTCAAGTTCCGCAAGAAACGCGGCCCGTTCCCCGGCGCTGAGCCCTGCGTCGGCAACCTTGGCACGGTATCCGGCCATCAGGCTGTCCCGGTCGAATTCCACGTAGCGCAGCACCGTATCCACCGTGTCGCCCTGCCGGTGGCCGCTAAGCCGGTAACCGCCATCCTGCAGTTCCACGTTCACGGAATTGGTGTCACCAAACAGATTGTGCATATCGCCCAGGATCTCCTGGTATGCACCCACCAGGAAGATGCCGAGCAGATAGGGCTCCCCCTCACGGTACGGCGGCAGCGGCAGGGTGCTTTCCACCCCCTCGCCATCCACATAATGCTGAATGGACCCATCGGAGTCGCAGGTCAGATCCTGCAACACGGCGCGGGCGGTGGGTCGCTCGTCAAGCCGCGCCAGAGGCAGGATGGGGAACACCTGATCGATGGCCCAGACGTCGGGCATGGACTGGAAAATCGACAGATTGCAGAAAAACTTGTCCGCCAGCTTTTCATTGAGGTCGTCCAGCACGTCCCGGTGATTGCGTGCCGCGGAACTCAGCTGGGGCAGCAAGCGCCGGCAGGTGGCCTGATAGTATTGTTCGGCACGGGCCCGCTGACGCAGACCCAGCACGCCATGGGTGTACATGGCCTGGGCTTCCTGCAAGCCGTGGACGGCGTCATGGTAGCGCTCCAGGGGGCTTCCTGCATGGTCCTGCAGGGTGCGCCACAGATCCTGCAAAATCAGTGGATCATCGGCCTGGGGCGGCTCCGGGGGAACACCGTCCACGCGGTCATGATCAATCACATTGGTCAGCAGCACCGCATGATGCGCCGTTAGGGCACGGCCGGATTCAGAGATGATATCCGGGTGCGGCAGGCCGTGTTCCTCGCAGATCTCCCACAGGCTGTGCACCACGTTCCAGGCGTATTCGCTGACGCTGTAGTTGATAGAGCAATAGCTACGGGAACGCGTGCCCTCGTAATCAACGCCAAGGCCGCCGCCCACATCAACGCACCGGATAGGCGCGCCCAGTGCCCGCAGCTCAGCGTAATAACGGGCCACCTCGCGCATGCCGCGCCTGATGTCGCGTACGTTGGGGATTTGGGACCCCAGGTGGAAGTGCACCAGTTCCAGGCAGTCCAGCATGTCCAAAGCACGCAGCCGTTCCACCACATCCAGTGTCTGGCTGGCGGTCAGACCGAATTTGGACTTCTCGCCCCCGGTGTTCTGCCACTTGCCCGCGCCCACCGAGGCCAGGCGCACACGCAGACCCAGACGCGGACGGATGCCCAGCGCACGGGTTTCGGCCACCACCAGCTCGAGCTCCGAGCGCTTTTCCATGACGATATTCACGCGCAGGCCCAGCCGCTCGCCCAGCAGGGCCAGCCGGATATACTCCCGGTCCTTGTAGCCGTTGCAGATCACCGTGGAGCCCACGGGCGCCAGCGCCAGCACGGCCATGAGTTCCGGCTTGCTGCCCGCCTCCAGCCCCACACGGTCACCACCCCGGGTCAGAATCTCCTCCACTACACGTCGCTGCTGATTGACCTTGATGGGGTACACGGCGGTGTAATGCCCCTGATAGCCGTCGGTCCGCATGGCCTCGTGGAAGGCGCTGCAGAGACTCTCCACCCGGTCATGCAGAATGTCGATGAAGCGCACCAGCACCGGCAACGCCAGTCCCGCATCAGCCAATTCCCGGGCCAGCCGATGCAGGTCCACCCCAGGGCCATCCGGATCGCGATCCGGGTGAACGACCACGGTGCCGTCGTCGGAAATATCGAAGTATCCACCACCCCAGTGGGTGATGTTGTACAGCTCACGGGCCTGTTGAATATCCCAGTTGCTCATGCCACTCGCGCCCAACATGAAAAAGGCCCCCATGGTACTCGCGTTCCGGAAGTCATCGCCATGCTTCCCTGGCAAGGCGAGCCCGGTTTGCGCATAATCCCGCCCACCAACCACCGGTAGGAGAGTGTCCATGGCGCTGGATGATCGCAACTGGTTCACCGAGGTATTCGGTGACGAGGGCACGGCCTTTTCGCTGAAGATCACGGGCAGGCTGCACGCGGAGCAGACTCCGTTCCAGAAAATCGAGGTCTACCAGACGGAACGCTGGGGCCGGCTGATGGTGATTGACGGCTGCACCATGCTCACCAGCCGTGACAACTTCACCTACCACGAGATGATGGCCCACCCGGTGCTGTTCACCCACCCGGATCCGCAACAGGTGCTGATCATCGGCGGCGGGGACTGCGGCATGCTGCGCGAGGTGCTGAAGCACCCGGGCGTGGAGCGCTGCGTGCAGGTGGACATTGATGAGGGCGTGACCCGCGCCGCCCGGGAGTACTTCCCGGAGCTGTGCAGTTCCAATGATGACCCGCGGGCGGAGTTGCGGTTCGAGGACGGCATCCAGTACATCAAGGATCAGGCGGCCGGCAGCTTTGATGTGATCATCGTGGACAGTACCGACCCGGTAGGCCCCGCCGAGGGGCTGTTCGGCGAAGCGTTCTTCCGCGATGTCCACCGCACCCTGGCTGAGGACGGGCTGCTGGTGCAGCAGAGCGAGTCGCCGATCCTGCACATCGAGACGCTGCTGAAGGATTTGTACCAGGCCATGCGCGGCGCCGGCTTCACCCGTGTGGCCACGCTGCAGTTCCCGGTGGTCTGCTACCCCACGGGGTGGTGGTCGGCCACCATGGCCAGCAAGGGCGGCGATCTCACCCGGTTCCGCGAGGAGGACGCACGCAACAAGCCCTTCGCCACCGAGTACTACAACGCGGACATCCACCGCGCCGCCCTGGCGGTGCCGGAATTCTGCAAGAGGCTGTTCACCGACCAGTAGACCGCTCCGCACGCAGCGAGAGCTGAATAAAGGCCTTCGAATCGGCCCCTGGCGGGAGGTTTGCGACCGGACCCGCCGTGGATACATCCCTGTAGGCTTGTCGGCGAGGTCCCTCTCGCGGACAGTCCGTGGGCGTGTTCCGGCACTCGGCCTTAGCGTGATGGCACGGCGAACGGTGGGTTATGTTTGCGGCGGACACCGCCTCGAGGC
>SLCE01000143.1 GCA_007125985.1 Ectothiorhodospiraceae bacterium
GAATTGGGTGTCATATCAAGTCAGCTTACCGCAAAGGCCGAATACTGCATAGCCTTCCGAGACCGGCGGATGGCGCGCCGGCAGTAACGAAGCACTGTGGGAATAGACCAGTGCGTCCCTAAACTGCCGAAATGTTGCAGTGCAAATTGACAGCGCAGGCATCCGGGTCAAGGATCCGATAGAAGGGCCGACAGGTCCTTGACCACGCTGGCACGGGGTCGACCGCTCAAAAGGCGGCGCCTTGGCCTGTTGCATTCCGCCCGAGGCAAAACCCGGCGCGGACGGGAAGCGGCCGCAACCCTTCTTCGGTTGGCGGCCATGACCAGGGAGATCCCCTCATGTCCCTTGCAGAAGTCCGTCTGGACGACAAGTACACCCTCGAATCCGGTCGTATCTACCTCAATGGCACCCAGGCGCTGGTGCGGCTCATTATTATGCAACGGCAGCGGGATGCCGCCGCCGGGCTCAACACGGCCGCCTTTGTTTCCGGCTACCGGGGCTCGCCCTTGGGCGGGCTGGATCAGGCCTTGTGGGCGGCGCAGCCGTTCCTGGAACGTAATCAGATCCGTTTTCAGCCGGGGATCAATGAGGACCTGGCCGCGACGGCGGTGTGGGGCAGTCAGCAGGTGGGCCTGTGGCCCGGTGCGAAGCACGATGGTGTCTTCGGGCTCTGGTACGGCAAGGCGCCGGGCGTGGACCGCTGTGGCGATGTGTTCAAGCATGCCAACTATGCGGGCACCTCCCCCCATGGCGGGGTCTTGGCGGTGGCGGGTGATGATCATGCCTGCAAGTCGTCCACGTTACCCAGCCAGTCCGAATACGCCTTCATGGACGCGCAGATGCCGGTGCTCAACCCGGCCAGCGTGCAGGACCTGCTGGATTTCGGGCTGTACGGCTGGGCGCTGTCCCGCTACAGCGGCTGCTGGGTCGGTTTTATCGTCATTGCCGATATCGCGGATTCCTCCGGATCGGTATCCGTGGACCCGGACCGGGTCCGGATCGCCTTGCCCGAGGATTTCCAGCTACCGCCCGATGGTTTGAACATCCGCTGGCCGGACCGGCCGCTGGATCAGGAACACCGCCTGCAACGCCACAAGCTCTATGCCGCCCTGGCGTTTGCCCGTGCCAATGGGTTGGACCGGGTGGTGGTGGATAGCCCGGAGCCGCGCTTTGGCATCGTCACCACCGGCAAGGCCTATCTGGATGTACTGCAGGCCCTGGAGGATCTGGGCATTGATGAAGCTGAAGCGGCGCGCATCGGCTTGCGTGTCTACAAGGTGGGCATGAGTTGGCCGCTGGAACGCGAGGGCGTGCGGGGGTTCGCCCGCGGGCTGGAGGAAATCCTCGTGGTTGAGGAAAAGCGCGCGGTGGTGGAGAACCAGCTCAAGGAACAGCTCTATAACTGGGACGAGGCCGTGCGGCCGCGGGTGATCGGCAAGTTCAACGAAGCCGGGGAATGGGTCCTCCCGTCCGCCGGTGAGCTATCACCGGCCCAGCTGGCACGGGTGATCGCGGACCGTATCGGGCGCTTTTACACCAGTTCCGTGATGCGTCGGCGCCTGGGTTTTCTGGAAGCCAAGGAGCGGGCGCTGGCCGAGAGCCGCACCCTGGCCGAGCGCATCCCGCATTTCTGCTCCGGCTGCCCGCACAACACCTCCACCCGGGTGCCCGAGGGAAGCCGTGCCACCGCAGGCATCGGTTGCCACTACATGGCAACCTGGATGGACCGTAGCACTGAGACTTTCACCCATATGGGGGGTGAGGGCGTGCCTTGGCTGGGGCAGGCGCCGTTCACGGAAACGCAGCATATCTTTGCCAATCTGGGGGATGGCACCTACTTCCATTCCGGCCTGCTGGCCATCCGCGCCGCCGTGGCCAGTGGCGCCAATATCACCTACAAGATCCTGTACAACGACGCGGTGGCCATGACGGGCGGCCAGCACATCGATGGCCAGCTCAGTGTGCCGCAACTGGCGCGCCAGTTGGCCGCGGAAGGCGTGCGCCGCACCGTGGTGGTGACTGATGAGCCGGACAAATACGGGGCGCAGCCCGGCTTTCCCGACGGTGTCTCGGTGCATCACCGCCGTGAACTGGATGCCGTGCAGCGGGATCTGCGTCAGGAATCCGGTGTGACCGTCCTGATCTACGACCAGACCTGCGCCGCCGAGAAGCGCCGCCGTCGGAAAAAGGGTGAACTGGAAGACCCGCCGAAGCGGGCCTTCATCAACACCCGCGTCTGCGAGGGCTGCGGCGACTGCAACGTCAAGTCCAACTGCTTGTCCGTGGTGCCCGTGGAAACCGAACTGGGCCGAAAACGCGCCATCGACCAGGGGCAGTGCAACAAGGATTTCTCCTGTGTGGACGGCTTCTGCCCCAGCTTCGTCACCGTGCATGGCGGTGGGCTGCGCAAGCCGGAACCATTGGCCGACGCCAGCGGCTTTACCTCCCTGCCACAACCCACGCTTCCCACGCTGGGAGCCATGCCCTACGGCATCCTTGTCACCGGCGTCGGAGGCACTGGCATCGTCACGGTGGGGGCGCTGCTGGGGATGGCGGCCCATCTCGAACGCAAGGGCGTGGCCGTGCTCGACATGACCGGCCTGGCGCAAAAATACGGGGCCGTCACCAGCCATGTCCGGATCGCGCCCAGCCCCGAGGATATCCACGGCCCGCGCATCCCCGCCGGAGAGGCGGATCTGCTGTTGGGCGCCGATCTGGTGGTGGCTGCGGGGCATGACAGCCTCAGCCGGCTGGATGCGGAGCGTACCGCCGCCGTGGTCAACGCCCACGGGGTGATGACCGCGAGCTTCATCCGCAACCCGGACCAGCCCTTCCCCGGCGCCGAGATGCTGGGGCGGATCCGGGAGGCGGCTGCACCGGGCCGCCTGCATGCACTGGACATGAGTACACTGGCGGAAAAGCTGTTCGGCAATGCCATGACGGCCAACGTGTTCATGCTGGGTTATGCCTGGCAGCGCGGCTTTCTGCCGCTGAGTGCCGAGGCCATCGAACAGGCCATTCGTCTCAATGGAACTTCGGTGGAGGCCAATCTGGACGCCTTCCTGTGGGGACGCCGAACGGCCCATGACCCGAAGGCGGTGGACCGGCTGGTCAACGGCGGTGCCGAAGCGGACACGGCCGGCGCCTTCGATCTTCAGGGCTTCATCCGCCGCCGGGTCGAGGATCTTACCGCTTACCAGAATGCGGCCTATGCGCGCCGCTACACTGAGGTGCTGGAACGCGTACGGGCCGCCGAGCAGGCGGTGGAGCCGGGCAGCACCGCCCTGCAGGAGGCGGTGGCCCGGTCCTGGTTCCGCCTGCTGGCCTACAAGGACGAATACGAAGTGGCACGCCTGTATACCGATGGCCGCTTCGCGGAACACCTGCAGCGGACGTTCGACGGCGATTACCGCGTGAAGCTCCATCTGGCGCCGCCGCTGCTGGCACGGCCCGATCCGGTGACCGGTGAGCCCCGCAAGCGGGCCTACGGGCCCTGGATGTTGACCGCCATGCGCCTGCTGGCGGGTCTGAAATGGCTGCGGGGAACCTGGTTCGACCCCTTTGGCCGCAGCGAGGATCGGCGTCTTGAACGGCAGCTGATCGTGGATTATGAGGCGCTGGTCACAGAAACGCTGCTACCGTCGTTGTCGTCGGAAAACCTGGATATCGCGGTGGAATTGGCAGCTTTACCGCAGCAGATGCGCGGTTTCGGCCATGTGAAGCACCGGTCAGTGGAGCATGTCCGGCAGCGTCAGCTGGCCCTGCTGAAGCGGTTCCGGCAGCCGTCCTCGGGATCCGGCCACCCTATCGCCAAGGACGCGGTGGCCGCCTCCGGCTGAGCCTGTCTTATCGCGCGGCGGGAAAGAACGACTTGTACAGGGACGCATCGAACAGCACTTCGATGTGATCGATGCGTCCCTGGTCCACATGCGCCCAGTGGACCAAATCGTGGGTGATTTTCTCGGATATCTGCGCATGGACCCGCAGGAAGTGACAGACATCGTTGCCGTCCACGAAGCACTTCCGTATCTCCAGCCGCTGCATCACGCCGTCGCTCATAAACACATGATTCACATAGTCGTCCGCGTGGGTGTGATTGGCGATGGGGCTCCGGTACACGAACCCCTCATCGGCGAGCAGCGTGCGTACCACCGTGTAGTCGCGCTCACCCAGCGCGTTCAGATACGCTTCCACGATCTCTCTGGGGTTCATGGTATAGAGCCTCCGCATTGATGCACCAATAATGGGCCTGGATGCGCCGGCTGTCACCCGTCCGGGGTTCGGCCTTTATCACGGTCTTGGCGCGTTCAGAAGGGCTCGGCCAGTGTACGGATGACGTCGGCGGCGGGCTGCTGCCGGCAGTTGCTGGTGTTCTGTCCCGCCCACAGCGGGGAGAAGTCTCCGCTGTCCCGGGATTCCGCGGCGGCCCGCAGCGGTGCGACGGCGGCCGTCGCCAGCGGAAACGCGGGTGCCTCGGGCGGCAAGGTTCCCAACTCCCGCATCAGGCGGTTGACGATGCCCCGGGCCGGGCGGCCGCTGAAGATCGTGGTCAGAGCCGTGTGCCGGGCGGCGTCAGACTGCAGGGCCTGGCGGTGAACCGCACTGGTATCGGCCTCCGGGCAGTATAGAAAGGCCGTGCCCGCCTGCACTCCGTCGGCTCCAAGGGCCCGGGCTGCCGCTGCGCTCCCTGCATCGGCAATGCCGCCTGCGGCGATGACGGGAACCCGCAGCGCCGCCACCAACTGCGGCACCAGGGCCAGGGTACCCATCTGGGTGGTCAGATCGTGGGTCAGAAACATGCCCCGGTGTCCGCCAGCCTCCAGCCCCTGGGCGATGACCGCGTCCACGCCCTTCTCCTCAAGCCAACGGGCTTCCTCCAGGGTGGTGGCGCTGGAGAGCACCACGCTGCCCCAACTCTTGACCCGCTTCAGCAGGTCCGGCGCGGGCAGCCCGAAGTGGAAGCTCACCACCGGCGGCCGGAATGGTTCCAGCACATCGGCCAGCGCATGGCTGAACGGCTCGCGCCCGGCCCCCGAAGGCACGGCATCCGCGTCGATGCCAAACTCGGCGTAGTAAGGGGCGAGCGCCTTGTGCCAGGCACGCAGCTGCTCCGCATCCTGCTCCGGCGGTGTATGGCAGAAGGCGTTCACGTTCCAGGGCCCGGTCGAAACCCGGCTCAGGGCCTTCAGTTCCTCTTCCAGCCGCTCTGGCCCCAGCGCGGCCGTGGGCAGCGATCCGAGCCCGCCGGCCTCGCAGACGGCAAGGGCCAGCCGACTCCCCTGGGAGCCGGCCATGGGCGCCTGGATAACCGGCAATCGCGTGCCCAGCAGATCCGTTAATAGCACCGTTCTTTCCTCCTGCCTGTGGGTACGACAGAGTGGCGCCTCAGGCTCTGGTGGTCAATCAGGCTGGTCTGCCCGGGCGCGGGCCAGCCGCTCGCGCAGAATGAACTTCTGCGTTTTCCCGGAGGCGTTTCGCGGCAACTCGTCAATGAAATGGTACTCCCGCGGCCGCTTGTAGTCGGCGAGCCGCGGGCTGGCCCGGCAGAAGGCATCCAGGGCCTCGGCGCCTGTGTCCGGGTTCGACACCACGACGAAGGCCACCACGGTCTCGCCCCAATGCGCATCAGGCCGGCCGAGCACGGCCACGTCCCGCACATCGGGGTGCTCGTACAGCGTATCCTCCACTTCACGTGGGTAGATGTTTTCGCCGCCGCTGATGACCATGTCGTCCTTGCGGTCAGCCACGTACAAGTAGTTGTCCGCGTCCAGGTAACCCAGGTCGCCGCTGTAGTACCAGCCCTTGTAGATGGCTTTGGCGGTGGCGTCGTCGCGGTTGAAATAGCCGATCATCATGCCAGGCCCGCGTACGATGATCTCGCCCACCTCGCCCGGTGGCAGGGTCTCCTCCGGCTCAACCCGACGGTCCTCGGCGGTGGCGATAACCCGTATCTCATGATTCAGCGTGGCGTTGCCGGCCGAGCCGTTCTTGTCCATCTGCTCGTAGTCACGCAGGAAAGTGACCGCCGGTCCCATCTCCGTCTGGCCGTAGGCCTGGAACAGGGCCACATTGAGTTTCTCCTGGCAGGCACGGACAAGCGCCGGCGCCATGGGAGCGGCGCCATACAGGCCGCGCTTCAGCGAGCCGAGATCGTATCGGCTCAGGTCCTCCTGCAGCAGCATGTTCCACATGGTCGGGGCGCAGAACATGGTGGTCACGCGCTCCTGTCCCACCAGTTCCAGCACCCGTTGCGGTTCGAACTGGTGCAGAATCACGCTGCCGGCGCCCACGTGGATTCGCGGAATGAGATTGCAGTGCAGTTCGGCGCAATGGAACAGCGGCGCACAGGAGAGGCCCTTGTCGTGGGCGGTGAGCCGTAGCTCGGCCAGGATGGTCATGCTCTGATCCACCATGTCCCGGTGGCGGTGCATCACGCCCTTTGGGTGCCCGGTCGTACCACTGGTGTACATGATGCCGTAGAGATCGGTTTCCTCCACGACTGTGTCGGGACGGGTATCCGGGCCGGCGTCCACGCGTGCATGATAGTCCACCGCGAAAGCCGGGACCTCGGCGTCCACGCACCAGAACTGCAGGTCCGGGAAGCGGCTGTGGATGGCCTCAACGGTGGTGCTCAGCGCCTGCTCGAACAGCAGCACGGTGGGTTCGGCATCGCCGACGATGAAGGCCAGCTCCTCCGGCTTGAGGCGGAAGTTGATGGGGTTGAACACGGCGCCGAGTTTGGCGCAGGCGAACAGACAGGTGGCAAGTTCCTCGGTGTTGAACAGGAAGGTGGATACCCGGTCGCCCTTGCGGACACCCGCGCCGGTCAGCGCGTTCGCCAGGCGATTGACCTCCCGGTTCCATTCCGCATAGGTCCAGCGGATCTGCTTGTCCGGATAGCAGAGTGCTTCCTTGTCCGGATACTTGTGCACGGTTTGTTCGAACAGATCGCGGATCGTCACGTACATGCTCAAAGAACTCCTCGTCATGTTTGGCTCCCATGGCCTGGGAGCCTCATTAGGTTTCAGATGGCCGGGCGGGTTGGCCGGTGATCACGCTCATGCATTCGCGCACGAATAGCCGCGCCATCTCCAGCACCATAAGTCCGAATGCGAGCGGCACCATCGCCAGCACCGGATACAGTTGCCAGTAGGTGGTCCCGATCTGCGCGCGACGACCGTCCAGATAGCTGTTCCAGGCGAATTGGCTGACGTAGTAGAGCAGGATCAGGAAAACCACCAGTTCCACCAGCAGCACCACGGCCGCTATCGAGGCGCGCAGCTGGTGCGGCATGGTCATGGCGAACAGGTCCAGGCGCGGAAAGGTGCCTTCCCGGTGGGCGAGGGGAAGCGCCCAGAACACGATCAGCGGGAACACAATCCGCTCAATAATATTGTAGGCGCCGGGGATGAGATCCATGCCGAGCACGTATCTGCCGAACACGCTGATCACGGTGATCAGCATCATGGCCAGCAGGCACAGCCCCGCACCGATGGAGGCAAGCCCCCATTCGAACCGTCCGACCCATGTCCAGAATCGCATCAGGAATCTCCTTCGGTTCAGCGGATCGTGCTGGGAAGCCAGGTCACAAGATCCGGAAACAGCACCATCAGTGCGGTGACCAGAACGGCGGCGAACAGCGCGAAGACGCCGGTGATGCGGAACACCGGGCCCACCGGATGGCGGGCGGCTGAGGATGCGGCATAGGCGGCTAGCCCCACCGGAGGGGTCAGCAGCCCCAGCGAGATCATGAACGAGGCCATCACCCCGAACCAAAGCAGGTCAACTTCCGCCGCGCGCAGAATGGGCATCATGATGGGGATCAGCAGCACCATCACCGCCGCGGATTCTAGGAACAGCCCGAACAGGAAGAACACTGCAAGCAGAATGGCAACCACCAGCTCCGGGTTGTCCAGCAGCGGCTGCAGCAGCCCCAGGACCTCATGCGGGATACGCGAATAGGAGAGGAAGCGTCCGAAGATCTGCGCGCCCAGCACGATGATCATCAGCATGGCCGTGACCTTCACGGATTCCGAGAGTGCGGTGGCTATGTCCCTGGCTCCGATGCGCCGCATGGCGAGCATGCCCACCAGGGCGGTGAAAGCGCCGATGGCACCGGCCTCGCCGGCCGTGACCACGCCACCGTAGATCCCGCCGAACACCACCACCATCAGCAGGACGACAAAGCCGAATGCCGCCAGGCTGCTGGTTTCCACGGTAACGCCCTGTTCGCTGCCCTGCTGCCCATCAACCGCGCCCGGGGTTACCTCCCCGAACAGGCGGAGACAGACGATATACACCAGGATGCAGACCACCGCGGGAACCAGCGCTCCGATAAACAGATGGCCGATGGACACCTGGGTCAATGAGCCGTAGATGATCATGATCAGGCTCGGAGGAATGATGGCTGACAGCGAACCGGCGATGGCTGCCAGGGCGACGGCCATGCGCCGTGTGTAACCGACCTGCTCCAATTGTGGTGAGGCCAGAGTGGCCAACGCCGCCGAGGTGGCCGCGCCGGAACCGGAAACCGCGCCCAGCAGGCCGCCGGAGATCACGGTGGCGATCCCGAGTGGGAACCGCCGGTAGCCGGACAGCCGGTAACCGACCCTGAACAGGTCCACGATGACGCCCCCGCGTAACAACAACTGGGCCATCAGCAGGTAAAGCGGGATGATTGACAGCGAGTAGGTGGAAGCGGTGTAGAAGATGTCCCGTGCCAGAATGCCGCGGAAGACATGCGGACCCACCCATAGGAAGATCCCCAGCATGCCGGTGGCGAACAGCACCGTGGCCACGTTCTGGCCCAGCACGAGGAACAGCACGAACCAGAAGGCGGCGATCCAGATGATCAGTTCCTGCTCCATACAGGGTCTCCGGCGGTAAGGAAAGGCGCGCCGGGGCGGGCGCCCCGGCGCTGCGGTCGGCCCTTAGAGTTCCAGTTCCAGGTAATCGGCCACGCCATCCGGCAGTTCGCCGCCCTCGGCGACAACCAGCTCTGCCCAGAGCCTGGCCGTGGCCCGCGCCGGATGCCCGTCATCTTCCAGGTCCTCGATCCACTTGATCCAGGTGTTGGTGGAGGCCTCGGCGATATGCTCCTGCATGGCCTCGGGCAGTTCGGAGACGGGTACGAAGGTGGCGCCGGCATCGCGCGCCTCGGCCTTGACTCGCTGATCCTGGGCGTCGATGTCCTCCGCGTTCTGCAGCGTGGTTTCACGGGCGGCGCGGTCGATGGCCTCCCGCTGCTCCTCCGTCAGACTGTCCCAGCGATCCTCGGTCATGGCCAGGTAACTCTGCCAGTGACCGATGGCCACGTCGGTGATGGTCCAGGTGAGCTGTTCCTCCAGCGAGTAGGAAATCCAGTCGCCGATGGACAGGATGATGCCGTCGATGGTCCCTCGGGACAGTGCCTCGTACGCTTCGGCGGCAGGCATGGTCACCGGGGTGACGCCGAGTTGCTGCAGGACCACGGTGTGCAGGGCGGAACCGGCCCGCATGGGCATGCCGCGCAGGTCGGAGGGGTCGGTCAGCTCGTCCCCGGTGGTGGAGATGGCATAGGCGGCCGTTGCGCCCAGGCCCCAGGCCCGCAGCCCCTTGTCTCCGATCTCGTAGTCGTAGAAGGTCTTGCCGTCGGTGATCTCCACATCGGAGTCCATCAAGGCATTGAAGGCCCGGGTGATGATCTGGGAGTCGGTGCCGTAGGTCGGCAGCTGGGTGATGTCCGACAGCGGGAATCGGCCTTCGTGATAGGGCGCCAGCATCGGGGCCGCCACGTCGATGACGCGGTCGCGCAGGGCGTCCATTTCACCGCCGATGGAGACCAGTTCGCCCGCGTAGAACCGGGTGAAGCTCAGGTCGGTCTCCGCCTCCACGGCATCGGCGAACGGATCCAGGTAGCCGCCCACCCAGAAATGGGTTTGCGAGATGCCGGCCGAGATGGTCAGGTTCTGGGCCGCGACGGAGCCGCTCCCCAGGGCGAGTGCCGCCACGCTGCCGACGGCGAGTTGCTTGAGCTGGTGCTTCATGGTCTCCTCCAGTGGCCGCTTGTGCGGCTCTGCTGCATGGTGACGCGGAAAACCCGGCGTCAGCGGGTGCCGGCGCGGTCAGCCGCCCGGCGGACTTGCTGGCTCCGGCATGCGCACTGGGGCATCCAGGGGCAGGCCAGCCAGTTCATAGCCGCGACGAAAATCCACGACGTGTTTATGCATCCAGTGATAGGCGGTGTCCTCGTCGCGGTCGCGAATGGCTTCGTAGATGCGCCGGTGGGCCACCAGCAGGCGCTCCCCGGCCTGTGGCACGAGCGGAATTAATGCCTCAAGGGCCGGGTACAGCAGCAGGCCGATGGGCTCCCGGGACAGTTCCAGCGCACGGTTCTTGGCGCTTTGCGCCACTAGGCGCTGGAACTCGGTATCCAGTCGGGCGGGCGATCGACCGGCGCGTAGCGTTTCACCGGTCGCTTCCAGGTTGCGCCGCATCTCCGCAAGATCCGCTTCATTGGCATTGGCTGCGGCCAGGCGGGCAGCAAGGGGCTCCATCACCACGGCGACCTGCCAGAGTTCAAGGAAACTGACCTGGCTCATGGCCAGCGCGCGACTGGTGCGCGGCGCCAGATCGCCATAGCTCGGAACCGCGACCACCAGGCGTCGACCCGAGGCGCGCCGCACAAGGCCCTCGCTTTCCAGCCGGCGGATGCCCTCGCGGACCGTCGAGCGGTTCACGCCGAAGCGCTGAGCCAGTTCCATTTCGGTGGGAAGCCGATCGCCCGCCTGCAGCGTGCCGTCGAGAATGCGCTTCTCCAACTCCCGCCACACCTGCTCATAGGCCGCATGGACCTGAACCCTGCGCAGTTCCAGTTCCGGAGTGTCGCCCATGCGTGCGTGCCTCCCGGGGTCAGCAGGGTCACGGATCTGCAGTGCCAGCTGACGCCCCCCTTGCGTTTGTCCGTTTGTCCGACAATCATCATTAGATCAGGATCAGAGCCACGTCAAACCATGGCTGTGGCGCGCCGCACAAGACGCGGCGTCCGTATGGCCCTGGAATTTCGGAGGAGCGCAGACGATGGATAACGAGAACGAAGGGCCTGTGCTGCTGTTGCAGCGGGATGGCATCGCGGAGATCCGCTTCAATCGTCCAGCCGCCATGAACGCGCTGGATGTCCCAACGGCAGAAGGCTTTCTGGATGCGGTCACCCGGGCCACGCAGGATCCGGCAACCCGGGTGATCCTGATCACCGGCGCCGGGGATAACTTTCTCGCCGGTGGTGATCTGGTCTCCATGCACAAGGCCGGGGATCGCGCGGTGGATGTGGTGGATGCGCTGATCACGCCCATGCACCGCGCCCTGGAACTGCTGGACAAGGCAGCCCCGCCCAGCCTGGCCAGGCTGCAGGGTGCGGTGGCCGGTGCCGGCGTGAGTATCGCCCTGGCCACCGATCTGGCCATCGCCGCGGACAACGTGCGTTTCAATCTGGCGTACATCAACATCGGTGGCGTGCCGGACTGTTCCGGCTCCTGGCAGCTGCCCCGGGTGGTGGGCCTGCGCAAGGCGCTGGAGATTGCGCTGCTGGGCGAGACCATGCCGGTGGACGAGGCGGCCCGACTGGGCATGGTGAACCGCGTGGTACCCCTGGCGGAACTGACGGATGCGACCGAAGCCCTGGCGCAGCGCCTTGCCGCCGGGCCTCCGGTGGCCCAGGCCGGCACGCGCCGCCTGTTGCGCGACAGTCTTGGGCGCACGCTGCATGATCAGCTTGCCGCCGAGGAGGAGAGCTTCAAGCGTTGTGCGGTCACCGCGGATTTCCAGGAGGGGCTGGCGGCGTTCTTCGACCGGCGTAAGCCACAGTTCACGGGGAAGTAATCGGCGAAGGCCATGGCGGCGGGTAGCCGGCTCAGGCGCCGTGCGGCCGCGTGCATCCTGTATGCTTGCCGGCACCATTCAGCTATGCGGAGGCGGAAGGCCCATGTCCGAACAGATTGGGGTTGATGTGTCAGATGGCGTCATGACGCTGACACTGTTGCGGGCTGAAAAGAAGAACGCGCTGACCACCGCCATGTACACGGCGCTCACCGCCGCGCTGGGTGATGCGGCCAACCGTGATGATGTGCGTGTTGTCCTGCTGCGCGGCAGTGGCGGTGTGTTCACGGCCGGTGCCGATCTGGACGATTTCCGCCGTCGGGCCGAAGGCCCGGAGCCCGAGGTCAGCCCGGGCATGCGGTTCATCTTCGCCCTGCGCGCGCTGGACAAGCCGGTGGTGGCCATGGTGCAGGGGCTTGCCACGGGTATCGGCACCACGCTGCTGCTGCATTGCGATTTCGTCTACCTCGGGGCATCGGCGGTGTTGCGGACGCCGTTCATCGATCTCGGGCTTTGCCCCGAGGCCGGTTCCAGCGTGCTGCTGTCCGCCATCGTGGGGGAGCGGCGGGCGGCGGAGCTGTTGCTTCTGGGTGAACCGCTGGGTGCGGACGAGGCCTTACGCTGTGGCCTGGCCAACGCCGTGTTTCCAGACGGGGAGTTGGAACAGCGGGTCGCTGAGAAACTTGCGGCGCTCGCCGCAAAGCCGCCCCTGGCGATGCGCCAGAGCAAGCGTCTGATGCGCATGGCCCGTGATACGGGTGTGGCTGAGGCTATCAGCGAGGAACAGCAGGTCTTCGGTCGCCTGCTGCGCTCCGAGGAGTCGCAGCGTGCCCGGGAAGCCTTGCGCAACCGCCGGTCGCGCCAATAGTGGAAACGAAAACGGGGCGAGCCGTCACCGACTCGCCCCGTTCTATCCGGGACCCTGTGGCCCCGATGCATGAACCGGTTTAGAACTGGTTCATGGTGTTCAGCGTGCCGCCCGCCTTCAGCGCGGCTTCACCGGAGAAGTACTCCTTGTGGTCATCGCCGATGTTGGAACCGGCCATGTCCTGGTGCTTCACGGTGGGCACGCCCTGGCGGATCTCCTGGCGCTGCACGCCATCCACGTAGGCCAGCATGCCCAGCTCACCGAAGTAACCCTTGGCCAGGTTGTCGGTGGACAGGGCCGCCGTGTGGTAGGTGGGCAGCGTGATCAGGTGGTGGAAGATACCGGCCTTGGCGGACGCGTCGCGCTGGAAGTTCTGGCACCAGCGATCGGCTTCGGCAGCCAGTTCGGTGTCGTCATACTCGGCGCTCATCAGGCCATCGCGGTCGTACTTGGACACGTCCTTGCCTTCTTCCTTCCAGGCATCGAACACCTGCTGGCGGAAGTTCAGCGTCCAGTTGAAGGACGGGCTGTTGTTGTACACCAGCTTGGCGTCCGGCACTTCCTTGCGGATGGCGTCCACCATCTCGGCGATCTGACCCACGTGGGGCTTCTCGGTCTCGATCCACAGCAGGTCGGCGCCGTTCTTCAGGCTGGTGATGCAGTCCAGCACCACGCGGTCGAAGCCCGTGCCCTTGCGGAACTCGAACAGGCCGCTGGGCAGGCGCTTCGGACGCAGCAGCTTGCCGTTGGACTTCACCACCACGTCGCCGTTCTGGATGTCGTCGGCGCTGTCGATGTACTCACCGTCCAGGAAGCTGTTGTACTGGTCGCCCAGATCACCCGGCTCCTTGGTCACGGCGATCTGCTTGGTCAGGCCGGCGCCCAGGGAGTCGGTGCGGGCCACGATCACGCCGTCATCCACGCCCAGCTCCAGGAAGGCGTAACGCACGGCATTGATCTTCGCCAGGAAGTCGGCGTGGGGCACGGTGACCTTGCCGTCCTGGTGACCGCACTGCTTCTCGTCGGACACCTGGTTCTCGATCTGGATGCAGCAGGCACCTGCCTCGATCATCTGCTTGGCCAGCAGGTAGGTGGCCTCTTCGTTACCGAAACCGGCGTCGATATCGGCGATGATCGGCACCACGTGGGTTTCGAAGTTATCGATTTTGCCCTGGATTTCCTTGGCGGCCGCTTCGTCACCCTTAGCGCGGGCTTCGTCCAGCGAACGGAACAGGATGTTCAGTTCACGGGCGTCGGCCTGCTTCAGGAAGGTGTAGAGCTCCGCGATCAGCTCCGGCACGCTGGTCTTTTCGTGCATGGACTGATCAGGCAGCGGGCCGAACTTGGACCGCAGGGCCGCAACCATCCAGCCGGACAGGTACAGGTAGCGCTTCTTGGTGCTGCCGTGATGACGCTTGATGGCGATCATCTTCTGCTGGCCGATGAAGCCGTGCCAGCAACCCAGGGACTGGGTGTACTGGCTGGGGTCGGCGTCGTACTCGGCCATGTCCTGACGCATGATTTTGGCGGTGTACTTGGCGATGTCCAGGCCGGTCTTGAAACGGTTCTGGGCGCGCATGCGAGCGACATACTCGGGGTTGATCGCGTCCCAGGTGCCATTCTGCGCCTTGCGCAAACCCGCCGTTTCCTCGATGTCCTTCAGATACTGTGACATGTTCGAACCTTTTCAGTGACAGTTTGAATATCGTGGTCGCCAGGTGCAGCCGCAATCGGGCTGGCAGAGCCCGGTGCAGGTACACCATGCTTTGGTCTTCACGCCTCGAACGGATTGCACAACGCCACCGGCGTCCCACAATCCATCTCCGTTCCCGAGTGGCGCGGGGCCCTCGGAACGCTGACGGGAAAACCTGAAACCGCCGCGAGGTTGTGCAGCAGCGCGCGGAACCATGCCCTTGCCGTCAGGGCACTCCGTGCGAGGCAACGCTTCAGCCGTTTTTACAGCCAGCGCCGGCCCCTGCGGCCATCCACCATCGCCTTGCCGATGTATGGCCAAACCGACCCGGTCAACGACGGCACCCGGCGAAGGTGCGGTAGACAGGGCCGGACAGAAGCGTCTTAACTGCTCCGTACACCGGGGTACTGTTGCAGTGCGACAATTACAACTCAAAAACGCCCCCGACGCAATCCGGGGGCGCGTATTATACGGTACGGTGGAGCGGATGCCACCCGTGAGGGACGAATGAATCTAATCCAGGATGCTGAGTCGTTTGGCCGGAACTTCCGGAAGTTGCTGTAAGCCCGGCCTGGCGAAGTAGTAACCCTGGAAGAGTTCCACGCCTGCGCCCCGTAACCACCGCAGTTCGGCCTCACTTTCAATGCCTTCCGCGATCACCCGGATGGACAGTTCCTTGCACACCTGGATCACCGCCCGGGAAATCGCCTGCCGGCTCGGATCCTGGTCGATGTTGCGCACCAAAGCCATATCCAGTTTCACCAGATCGGTCCGGATTTCCGCCAGCAGATTGAGGCCGGCATAACCCGCTCCGAAGTCGTCGATGGCGGTCAGAAAACCCCGTTCCTGATAATGAGCGACGATATCGCGCAGGTGCGGCAGATCTTCCACGCGTTCGCCTTCGGTGATTTCGAACAGTATCCGGTCGATGGGAAAACCGAAGCGGTCTGCGGCTTCAAGCGTGGTACGGATACAGAGCTCCGGACGATAGACCGCGTTAGGCATGAAATTGATGCTGAGCAGCGTCGGCATCTTCAGTTTCGCCGCCAGCTCCACCGCCTTGACCCGGCACGCCTGATCGAATTGGTAGCGGTTGCCCTCGTTGACGTGGCGGAAAATCTCCGAGGCCGGTTCATTGTTCAGGCCGCGCACCAGGGCTTCGTAGGCGAAGATATCCTTCGTCGCCATGTTCACGATCGGCTGAAAGGCCATGGAGATGTCGATGGGGAAGGCATTGCCGTCAAGGCAGGCGGAACATCCGGTGCGCTTGCGCTCGGTTTGGACGGTCATGGTGTTATCCATTCTTTGCTGTGGGCGGCCTTGATCGCCGACCGCGTCCTCTCGCTGCGTTCCATCATGCGTGGACAGATCAGCGTACAGAAGTTTGATTTGTATAACGGCCGAGCAGACGGTCCAATTGATCCGCGAAGGCCTTGCGGTCCCGTTGGCTCAGGGGTGGCGGGCCACCGGTGTCGACGCCGCTGGCCCGGAGCGTGTCCATGAAATCCCGCATGGTGAGACGGGCACGAATCGTATCCGCCGTATAGGCCTCCCCCCGAGGGCTGAGAGCATGGCAGCCCTTGTCGATCACCTCGGCCGCCAACGGGATGTCACTGGTGATCACCAGGTCGCCGGGCTGGGCGCGGCGCACGATCTCATTGTCCGCCACATCGAACCCCGCATGGACCTGCAGAAAGCTGATATGCGGAGAGCGTGGCACCGGGACCGGGTGATTGGCCACCAGGGTCAGCGTCATGGCTTTTCGCTCTGCGGCGCGGAAGAGAATCGTCTTGATGGTGCCGGGGCAGGCATCCGCATCGACCCAGATTTTCATGATTGCGTCTCCGCCCGGTTGCTTGCCTGGAAGCCGCTTTCGCATCAAACGCGGTGATACGACTATTCTCAGCCATTCTCCGGATGCTCGAGGACCGGCTTCGGATTGCCGCTGTGCGCCGCCTTGTCCGCACGTTCCCACGGCTTCGCAGAATACCATAGGAATCAATCCGTGCTTCCCAAGTGGTTGCTTGCACCTGCTAAGGTTGTCAAGGTGGAGAGCGACGCCAGGCGGCGACAGCGTGGGGTACTGGACGGCTGTCGTCGCTGGCTATCCATCGACAAGGAGGGAAAACGGGCATGTATAACAAGATCATGGTTCCCGTCGACCTGGCACATCTGGGCGCATTACAGCGTGCGCTCCAGGTGGCAGCGGACATGGCCCGCCATTTCAAGGCCGAAGTCTGCTATGTCAGTGTGACGGCCAATACGCCGGGCACCATCGCGCGAACCCCCGCAGAGTACGAGCAAAAGCTGCAGGGTTTTGCCCAGGAACAGGGGAGACAACACGGGCAGCCGGCCGGTGCGCGTGTTTACAGCAGCCCCGATCCGGTCGCGGATCTGGACGACATCCTGGTGAAGGCGGTGGAGGATCTGGGGGCTGACCTGGTGGTCATGGGCACCCATCTTCCCCGTCGTCTCGACGCCATCATGCCGTCCAATGGCGGCAAGGTGGCGACGCACACCAATGTCTCCGTGTTCCTGGTACGTCCCTGAACACGCTCTGAACTCATCTGGACGGAGGTATTCCCGTGGAAAGAACGCCTGAGAACGAAACGCCCACGGATCAGAACGGCGCCGGTGAGGGTGTACCGGCTCCGGAGGGTGCGGCGAACCTGATTGATACGGACTATGTGATCGGGCAGGACAACGTCACCCCTTCGCCGTTGGGCATCAATCTGGACATCCATGGCAAGGTGTTCGCCATCTCTGCTCTGGTCACGGTGTTTTTCGTCGTGCTCACGCTGGCTTTGCAGGCCGAAGTGGAGCCCCTGTTCAACGCATTGCGTGACTGGTTGACCGGGAATCTTGCCTGGTTTTTCCTGCTGGCGGGGAACATTTTCGTACTGCTTTGTCTGGGGCTGATTTTCTCGCCCTTGGGGAAAGTCCGTATCGGTGGCACCGAGGCCACCCCGGACTTCTCCTATCTGGGTTGGTTTTCCATGCTGTTCGCTGCTGGCATGGGCATCGGCCTGATGTTCTATGGCGTGTCGGAACCCATGTCCCATTTCGGCGCCGCCCTGGGCGGCACCAGCGTGGAGAACGGGGTCCGCACCGACTGGGCCCCGCTCGGTGGGGCGGCGGATGATACCGGAGCTGCCGCCAGCCTGGGTATGGCGGCCACCATCTATCACTGGGGGCTGCACCCCTGGGCGATCTACGCCGTGGTGGCGCTGGCGCTGGCGATTTTTTCCTTTAACAAAGGGCTGCCGCTCACGGTGCGTTCCATCTTCTACCCGCTGCTGGGCGAGCGGGTCTGGGGCTGGCCGGGCCATATTATCGACATGCTGGCCGTGTTCGCTACGCTGTTCGGCCTGGCAACCTCGCTGGGTATCGGCGCCACACAGGCCTCAGCGGGCCTCAGCCACCTGTTCGGGTTCCCGGAAGGGAATGTCACCATGGTGCTGTTAATACTTGGCATCACGGCGGTGGCGATTGTCTCGATTCTCGCGGGCGTGGACCGGGGCGTGAAACGGCTGTCAGAGATCAACATGGGTCTGGCCTTCCTGCTATTGCTCTTCGTGGTGCTGGTGGGGCCGACCCTGGTGATTGTGAGTGGTTTCTTCACCAACCTTTGGACCTATGTGACGCATCTGCCGGCGTTGTCCATGCCGTTTGGCCGTGAGGACGCCAACTTCACCCAGGGTTGGACCGCCTTTTACTGGGCCTGGTGGATTTCCTGGTCACCGTTCGTCGGCATGTTCATCGCCCGGGTGAGTCGTGGGCGCACCGTGCGTGAATTCCTCACGGCTGTCCTGCTGGTGCCCTCGCTGGTCTCGGTGCTCTGGATGACCGCCTTTGGCGGGGCCGCCATTGACCAGTTTGTCGGAACCGGTTTCGAGGGCGTGCGCGACGCGGCATTGGAACTCCAGCTTTTCGTGATGCTGGGTGAACTGCCGCTGGCGGCTATCACCTCATTCGTTGGTATCGTGCTGGTGGTGGTGTTCTTTATCACCTCGTCGGACTCCGGCTCATTGGTGATCGACACCATTACCGCCGGCGGCAAGGTGGATGCGCCCAAGCCGCAGCGAGTGTTCTGGGCCATCATCGAGGGCGTGATCGCTATTGCGCTGTTGCTGGGCGGTGGTCTGGTGGCGTTGCAGGCGATGGCGGTTTCC
>SLCE01000172.1 GCA_007125985.1 Ectothiorhodospiraceae bacterium
ATGGCGAACAGCGCGATATAGGCGGCGAAAAACCCCCACACGGCGTTGATGATGCGCTCGTCCACCGGGCGGTTCCCCACCTTGACCAGCACCTGGGCATGCGGGTGAACCAATCGAAACACCTCGCGATACCCCTGCTTGAGCAGCAGCAGGAAGCGGATGACCTTGATACCGCCGCCGGTGGAGGCCGCACAGCCGCCAATGAAGGCGGTCATCACCAGCAGCACCGGAAGAAACAGGGGCCAGTTGGCGAAATCGGTGGTGGCAAAGCCCGCCGTGGTGCCAATGGACACAGCCTGGAAGATGGCATGGTGCAGGGTGTCGCCCCAGCCACCGTAATGCCCCGTGATCATCAGCGTTGCGGTGACGATGATGCCAGAGGTCACCATGATGCCGATGAACCATCGTGCCTCGGTATCCCTCAGGTAACCGCGGATGGAGCGGGATTTCCAGGCAATGAAATGCAGGGCGAAATTCAAACCCGCGATCAGCATGAACACCACACAGATCATCTCGATCAGCGGGCTGTTGAAGTGCCCGATACTGGCGTCATAGGTGGAATAGCCCCCGATGGCCACCGTGGAGAAACTGTGGCCGATGGCATCGAACGCATTCATGCCCGCCAGCCAGTAGGCCATGGCGCAGGCGATCGTGAGGCTCAGGTAGATGTACCAAAGCGCCTTGGCCGTCTCCGCAATCCGCGGTGTGAATTTGTTATCCTTCACCGGCCCCGGGGTCTCGGCGCGATACAGCTGCATGCCGCCAACGCCCAGCATGGGCATGATGGCTACCGCCAGCACGATGATCCCCATCCCCCCCAGCCACTGCAGCTGCTGGCGGTAGAATCGAATGGATTCCGGCAGGTGATCCAGCCCGGTGAGCACCGTGGCCCCCGTGGTGGTCAACCCGGACAAACTCTCGAACACGGCATCGGTCAGCGGGATGTCGGGCTCCTCGGCCAGGTACAGCGGCACCCCGCCGGCCGCCCCGAGTACTGACCAGAACATCACCACGATCAGGAAGCCGTCCCGGGTTCTCAGCTCATGCCGGTCGTGGCGCGCCAGCCACCAAAGAATGCCGCCGGCCACCAGGAGCACGGCGAAGGATATCAGAAAGGCCTGCAGTCCCGGATCCCCGTAGATCACGGCCACCACCGCCGGGGGCAGCATGGTGACGCTGAACAGCGCCAGCAGCAGGCCAAGTATGCGTTGCACGGCAAACCAGTGCATGTGGAATGTCCCTTTGCCGGCTCAGATGAAGGTCACGCCCACCTGGAACAGGCGCTCCACCTCGTGGATTCGGCGCTTGTCCACCAGAAACAGGATCACATGGTCCTCGGATTCGATGACCAAATCGTGATGCGCCATCAGCACCTGATCGCCGCGCACCACGCAGCCAATGGTGGCCCCCTTGGGCAGCTTGATGTCCTCGATGGGCCGCCCAACCACCTTGGATACGGCCGCGCTGCCGTGGGCCACGGCCTCGATGGCCTCTGCTGCGCCGCGCCGGAGTGAGTGCGCCATCACCACGTCACCGCGCCGCACGAAGGCAAGCAGGGTGCCGATGGTGGCGAGCTGGGGGGAAATTGCCACGTCGATATCCTCGCCGCCCTGCACCAGGTCGACATAGGCCGGCCGGTTGATCAGGGACATCACCATGCGTGCACCCAGCCGCTTGGCCAGCATGCCGGAAAGAATATTCGCCTCGTCATCATTGGTGAGGGCGCAGAACACATCCGTGTTCTCGATGTTCTCCTCCAGCAGCAGTTCTTCGTCGGCCGCATCACCCTGCAGCACGATGGTACGGCGCAAATCCTGGGAAATCGCGCGGGCGCGTTGCAGGTCCCGCTCCACGACCTTGACCTGGTAGCGCGTCTCCAGAGCCTGGGCCAGGCGCTTGCCGATGTTCCCGCCACCGGCCAGGATGATGCGTTTCACCGGCTTGTCCACGCGGCGCAGTTCGCTCATGACCGTGCGTATCTTGTTGCGGGCGGCAACGAAAAACACCTCGTCGCCCGCCTCGACCACGGTGCTCCCTTCGGGAATCAGGGGTTTACCGCGGCGGAAGATCGCTGCCACGCGGGCATGGTCACCGGAGAGATGCTCCCGAAGGGTGCGCAATTCCTCTCCCACCAAGGGGCCGCCGTAATAGGCGCGCACCGCCACCAAACGCACCTTGCCACCCGCGAAATCCAGCACCTGCAGCGCGCCCGGGTGTTCGATCAGGCGCTTCACGTACTTGGTGACGAGGGACTCCGGGCTGATGAGCTGATCCACCGGCAGCGCGTCCGGCGAGAACAACTCCCCCTGGTAGGCCAGGTACTCCTGGGTACGGACCCTGGCATAACGGTGCGGCGTGTGGAACAGGGTGTAGGCCACCTGGCAGGCAATCATGTTCACCTCGTCACTGTTGGTGACGGCGATGATCATGTCAGCATCATTGGCCCCCGCGCGTTCCAGTACCGAAGGGTGGGTGGCGCTTCCCACCACCGTGCTCAGATCCAGCCGATCCTGTAGATCCTGCAGCAGTCGGGCGTTGGTATCCACCAACGTCACGTCATTGGCTTCACTGGCCAGGCTCTGGCCCAGCGAACTGCCCACCTGACCGGCCCCGAGTATGATGATTTTCATTGTCCCTGCCTGTCCTGCACGGCACTCCCGGCGGCGGCGGACGGCCGGGTGCGCCGCGGAGATGCCTTAGTAGTCACTGGGATCGATGCCGAGCGCCTTGAGTTTGCGATAAAGATGGGTTCGCTCCATGCCCGTAAGCTTTGCCAGTTCCCCGACACTGCCGCCCGCCTCACGCAGTTGGTGCTGTAGATACAGTTTCTCGAAGGCCTCGCGCGCCTCGCGCAATGGTCGGTCAAAGGGTAGCTCGGCACCCGTGTCTTGGGGCGGCGCCGGCGTTTGCGGCGGCGCGGAAGCGGTCAGCCCCAGCGCCGACTCCACCTCGGCGGCGCTGATCTCTCCACCTTCGCCGAGGATCAGCAGGCGCTGCACCAGATTCTTGAATTCGCGGATATTACCGGGCCACTGATACCGTCCCAGAACGTATTGTGCCTGGCGTGAGAAGTTGCGCATGGGCAGCCCTTCCCGTTCCTGAAACCGCTCCAGGTAAAAATCAAGCAGATCAGGCACATCCTCCAGGTGCTCTCGCAGCGGCGGGATACTCAGCGGCACCACATTGAGGTGATAGTACAGATCCTCGCGAAAGCGGCCGGCGCGCACTTCGGCGGCTAGATCCAGCCGGGTGGCCGCCAGCACCCGCACATCCACCTCCACCGGCTCCGCCCCGCCCACGCGGTGAAACTGCTGGCTGGTCAGGGCGCTCACCAGGCGCACCTGGGCCGGCATATCCAGATCGGCGACCTCATCAATGAACAACATGCCGGTATTCGCCTGCTCAAGCCGGCCGTACACCACGCGCCCGCCTTCCTCCGATCCAAACAACTCGCGGGCGGAACTGGCGCCGGCAATGGAGCCCGCCGCCACTTCCACAAACGGCCCCCCTCGGCGGCCGCTGTGCCGGTGCAGGTAATGCGCGAATGTCCGTTTACCGCTACCGGCCTCGCCGGTGATCAACACCCAGGTATCATGACCGGCAATGCGCCGCGCCTGCTCGCGCAGAGCCCGCATTCGTTGACTGCTGCCCACGGGGTCGACCACGGCGTCCACCCGTTCCCGCAGCCCCCGGTTCTCGCGCACCAGCAAGTCAGTCTGCAGGGCCCGCTCCACCACCAGCAACAATTTCGCCAGTGATAAAGGCTTCTCAATGAAGTCATAGGCACCGAGCCGGGTGGCCTCCACGGCGGTTTCCACGTTGCCGTGGCCGGACATCATCACCACCGGGCAGGGCAGCCCCTCGCCCTCGGACCATTCCTTGAGCAGGCTGATACCGTCAGTATCGGGCATCCAGATGTCCAGCAGGATCAGATCCGGCCGCCGCTGACGCAGCGCGAGACGGGCGGCTTCGGCATGCTCCGCCACCTGCACCTGATAGCCCTCATCCTCAAGGATTTCCTGCACCACGGAACGGATGTCGGGCTCATCGTCCACCACCAGGATGCGCGCACTCATCTGCCACGCCCTCCTCGGCTTTCCACGAGCTGTTCCGGCGGCACGACCAAGGCGCCCGGCACGGGCAAGCGCACCGTCACGCAGGCCCCCTGTTCAGTATTTTCCGCCAGGATCTGGCCATTATGCTCCTCGACGATTTTCTTCACGATGGGCATGCCCAGACCGGTGCCCTTGGCCTTGGACGTCACGTAGGGCTCGAACAGGTGACCGAGCACCTCTTCGGGGAAACCGGGCCCGTGATCCCGCACCTGCAGTTCCACCCCCTGGAAGCGATCATCTTCCCGCTTGCGGGTACGAAGCTCAAGCCGGCAGCGCTCCCCGGCAGGGGTGGACTCCAGGGCATTCTTCACCAGGTTGTGCAACAGCTGGCGTAGCCGGCCGGGATCAGCGAACAGGGCCGGGATATCGGATTGCAGGTCCAGCGACAGATCCAGCCCGACGGGCGCGCTGCGATAAAGCTCCATCACCTCGCGGATCAACACATTGAAGTCCAGCGGCACCATCTGCAGCTGCGGCGGATGGGCGTACTCGCCAAAGGCGTTGACCATAGCCTTCATGGCATCTACCTGCTGCACGATGGTATGCGTGGCCCGCTCAAGCACCTCCGCCTCGCGACCGGAGAGCACCGGGAGACATTTACGGCTGACCCGTTCAGCCGCAAGCTGAATCGGGGTGAGCGGGTTCTTGATCTCATGAGCCAGACGCCGCGCCACCTCGGCCCAGGCCGCGTCACGTTGAGCCTGGACAAGGGTGGTCACATCATCGAACACGATCACGTAACCGCCCACACCCGCCACCGGCAGGCTGGCGCCACTGCACATGATGACCTGGCGACCCGTGGAGCGCTGCAGCACCACCTCCTCGCGCCATTCGGCGGCATCACCGGCCAGGCGCCGCTGCAACAGGGCGGACAGCGGCTCCAGCCCTGGGCGATCGTCGGTCAATGCGGCCAGCGCACGACCACTGGCGCCCTGCAGGCTAATGCCAAGAATCTGCTCTGCCGCCGCGTTGTGGGTACGTACGGTGCCATCCCGCTCCAACACCAGCACACCCGAAGACAGGCGTCCGAGCACGGTTTCCAGATAGGCACGTTGCGCCTCCACCTGAGCCTGGCTGGTCTTGGCCTGGTCACGCGCCTGAGCCACACGCCGGCTCATGTCGTTGAAGGAGCGCACCAGAAAACCCAGCTCGTCCCGGCCCGCCGGCGGCACCTGTTTGCCGTACTCGCCGGCCGCCACCGCTTCGGTACCCTCTGCCAGGTAGCGGATCGGCGCGACCAGACGACGCGCCGCATAGAACGCGGACCAGACCGCAAACAGCACGCTGATCAACAACACCAGCGACAGCGTGAGAATAAAGGTGTCCTGCAAGGGCCGCCGCAGATAGCCCTGCTCCTGGTAACGGGCATAAGCCTCCTGGACGCTCTCCGCCAGGTTATCCATGCGTGGCGACACCGGGAAGACGCCCTGCAGAATGCGCTGATTAAGCGTGCCGTCCGCGCCAGGGGCAAGCACCAGCACGCGGATATGCAGGCCGGAGTCCCCAATAGGATCAAGTCCGACGTAGTTCCGCCCCTGCCGCAGCTGGATCAGGATGTCCTGCTCCGGGCGAAACGGCAGCGCGGCCGAAGGGTCCCGTGCGCTGGTGGCAAGGATACTGCCACTCAGGTCCATCAGGGTGAGCTCGGCGGCGCCCACGTATTCCCGTTGCTGGCCCAACGCGATCGGGGCCACCGCATTAGGCACATCCAGCAGCTCCGGCGCCACCAGCTCCATGCGCCGCAGCAACTCACGCATGCGCGTGTCGAACGAGGCCTGGGACAGGTTGAGCGCGTCCTCCAGAGCCTGCTGTTCCACACGGGCATCAAACCAGGTCTCGATACCCCGGCTGAGGAACTGGACCGAGAACACGAACACCACGGTCACCGGCACCACCGCCAGCACCACGAACATGGTAACCAGACGAACCGTCAGCCGACTGCCGGGCGAACCGCGTCGGCGCTGATTCACCAGCCGCGCCAGATTCCAGATGATCAGCCCGACCAGGCCGATGAGCGACACCGTGTTGATGGCAAGCAGCCACGGGTGCAGTTCGCTGAAGCGTTCGGAGTTCTGCGTCGCCACGCTCAGCAGGTACAGAGAGCCCAGCAGCAGCGCGCACAGAACCACCCGCAGCAGGCTCTCCCGCGGGATACGCTTCAGCGATCCACCGGCCATCGGTACCAATCACTCACAAGGCGCCACTCGGGGGAGACAAAGGCCACGGTGCGCAGCGGATGCGGCAGCTTATCCAGATCCAGCCGGGCGCGCAGTTCCAGATGATAGATCTCTCCCCGGCTCAGTCGTCGCAGAGGCAGGAGCGAGAGCCGTTCCACCGTGCCCCAGGCGTCCATCGCCACTTCCTGACGAAAAAAAGTCCGGCGCTCGCCGCTCTGTCGGTCGTGAACCACATAGCGTCGGCTAAGCGCATGGTAGCGCAATTGGTAATGCGCGGTGATTTCAGTGAGCTCGCTGTCCCAGAACCACCACCAGCGGGGGCGCGTCACCCGCGCCTGCACCTCCAGGGTCAGCGGGACACCGCTGGCCAAGGCTTCCCGCGCCTCGTCCGTCAGCTCCACGCGAAAACGGGCGTCCAACACTAGATCGCGGCTGCTCTCACGCACATCATGACTGACGAGGCGAATACCAGGACCATCGGCGCCGACTGGAAAGGCCAACAGGAGGAGGGCGCCCAGCAGCAACGCTCCCAGCCCATATCCCGCTCCCGTTGCGTACCGCTCCGTCGTGCCCGTCACTGTTTCCGCAGAACCGCGTAGTAAAAGCCATCCATTCCCGCGGTGCCGGCCGCTATCTGGCGGCCCACGGACTCGGGCATGCCCCAGCCCCCGGTCATCGGCACCGGCTCTGCATCGGGCCTGCGCCCAACAAAGGCTTCCACCAGATCACGGTTTTCGGCCCGGAGCATGGAACACGTCGCGTACACAAGCATACCCCCCGGTTCCAGCAGGGGCCAGACTGCATCCAGCATGCGGCCCTGCAGGGCCGCCAGGGTGGGAATATCCGTGGACCGCCGCAGCAGCTTGATATCCGGGTGACGCCGGATCACACCCGTGGCAGAGCAGGGCGCATCCATGAGAATGCGCTGGAACGGCCGGCCATCCCACCAGGCATCCGGCTGCGTGCCATCCCCGGCCAGCACAGTGGCCTTGAGCTGCAGCCGCTGCAGATTCTGGTGCAGACGTTCCAGCCGCCCTGGCTCAATATCCACGGCCACCATTTCGGCAAGGTCCGGTTCCCGCTCCAGCATGTGGCAGGTCTTACTGCCGGGTGCGGCGCAGAGATCCAGCACCCGCTGGCCGGAGGCCAGTTGCATCAGGCCAGCCGCCAACTGTCCGGCCGCATCCTGCACGGACACAGCCCCTTCGTCGAAACCGGGGAGTTGCGTCACTGCGACCGGATGCTCCAGAACCACGGCGTCCTCCGCATACGGATGCGGGTCAGCCCAGAGATCGGCCGCCGCCAGCTGCGCCAGATAAGCGTCACGGGTGATGCGCAGCCGGTTGACACGTAGCACCATGGGAGGCCGTGCATTATTCGCGCGGGCGATGGCCTGCCACTGCGTGGGCCAGTCGGCCTGCAAGGTCTCCAGCAGCCACGCCGGATGGGCCCACGCCGCTTGCGGTGCCTGCTCTGCCAGGGCGCGCAATTCGGTCTGCTCCCGCAGGAAGCGGCGCAGCACGGCATTGCTCATGCCGGCAGCCCAGGGCTGGGACAGTCGGCGGGCGGCGTTGACCGTGGCGGAGACCGCGGCGTGATCGGGAATCCGCGTTTCACTGCATTGGTAGAGCCCCACGAGGAGCAGCGCTTCCACATCCCGGTCCCGGCGTTTCAGCGGCCGGTCCAGCAAGCGCTCCAGCCAGAACGCAAGCCGGTGATACCAGCGCAGCGTGCCGTAGGCGAGTTCCTGCGCCAGCGCCCGGGATTCCGGGGAATCCAGCGCCGCCTGCAGCGGCGGCAGGCAATCGGATAGGGAACGCCCGTCGCGGAGGACGCCCAGTACGGCGCGGGCCGCCTGCAGGCGCGCGTCCGGCGGCCCCGCCGACGGCCCGCGACGCCTAGCCAAGCCGCTCACCCGGCTCCAGTTGCCGGCCACGCAGGAAATCAGCGGCCGCCATGGGGCGCTTGCCCGGGGGCTGCAGTTCCAGCAGGCGCAGAACGCCGGCACCGGTGGCGACATCGATCCCTGTCTTTCCGGCGGCCACCACGGTACCTGGGGGCACCTCCGCAGGACCGGCGGCCAGGCTTTCGGCACGCCACACCCGCAGCGGCTTACCCTGCCAGCGGGCTTCCGCCACCGGCCAAGGGTTGAATGCCGCCACCTGTCGGCGAAGCACGTCGGCGGGCTGCTGCCAATCGATACGCGCCTCGGCCTTTTCCAGCTTCGGAGCATACGTGGCCAGGGACCCATCCTGCGGTTCCGGCTGCAGCGCACCTGCCAGCAATGCCTGCAGGTTCTCCGCCAGCAGACCGGCCCCCAGGGCGGCAAGGCGGTCATGCAGTGTGCCACCGGTATCCTCTGCGTGAATGGGCGTTGCCGCGCGTGCAAGCACCGGCCCGGTATCCAGCCCGGCCTCCATCTGCATGAGGCACACACCGGTCTCCCGGTCACCTGCCAACACAGCGCGCTGTATGGGCGCGGCGCCTCGCCAGCGGGGCAGAAGCGAGGCATGGATGTTGACGCAGCCGCGACGGGGGGTATCGAGTACTTCCTGAGGTAGCAGCAGGCCGTAGGCAACAACAATCATCAGATCCGGCTGCAGCGCCGCGAGCGCCTCCTGGGCCTGGGCATCCCGCAGGGTCACCGGCTGATAAACCGGCAGTGCATGCGCCAGCGCGCAGGCCTTGACCGGCGAAGGCCGCAGCTGCCGGCCACGGCCCGCAGGCCGGTCCGGCTGCGTGTATACCGCCACCGGCGGGTAACCGGCTTCCAGCAGCACTTGAAGAGCGGGAACGGCGAAATCCGGCGTGCCGGCGAACACCAGCCGCGGCATGGAAGTCATTGCTGTCGTCCCTAGCCGGCAGTGAGTGAGGAGCTTGCGGGTGTCGGCTGCTGGCGCGCCAGCTTTTCCAGTTTCTTGCGCACCCGTTTGCGCTTCAGCTCGGAGAGATAGTCGACGAACAGCTTGCCGGCCAGATGATCCATCTCGTGCTGGATGCAGATGGCCAACAGGCCCTGCGCCTCCAACTCGAATGCCTGGCCATCACGCCCCAGGGCACGGACACGGATGTGCTCGGCGCGCTCCACGTAATCGTAATAGCCCGGCACCGAGAGGCAGCCTTCCTGCATCTGCTCAACCCCGTCCTTCTCCAGGATTTCGGGGTTGATGAGTACCAGGGGCTCGGAACCGTCGCCGGAGACATCGATCACGATGACCCGCTCGTGCACGTTCACCTGGGTGGCCGCAAGCCCAATACCCGGCGCGTCGTACATGGTCTCGAACATATCGTCTACCAGCGCACGGATGCGGTCGTCCACCTGCTCCACCGGACGCGCCACTGTGCGCAGCCGGGGATCGGGATAGTGCAGAATCTCGAGTTTTGCCATGTTCACTTCATTGCGGATCTGGGTGGATCGGGGTAGCCTTTGGCTCATCAAGCCAATTCCAGCGGATTATAACGGAATCAGGGCCTGCCGTCGTCGCGGAGCAGCGTCCTGCCATCGAAGGAACAACCACATGCGCATCAGGAAGCTGCCTGGACTTCTCATCGGCCTCTTTTTCTGCCTCCCCCTGCTGGCTGCAAGCGATGCGTTCAGGGACGACCACCCGGAGGAGTACACCGTGGTGCGGGGTGATACCCTGTGGGACATCTCCACCCGTTTCCTCAACAGTCCCTGGTACTGGCCGGAAATCTGGCATGTGAACCCGGAAATCGACAACCCGCACCTTATCTACCCCGGCGACGTGATCCGGCTGGTTTACGTGGACGGCCGCCCCCGGCTGACCGTGGAGCGCGGCATCCAGGAGGTGCGTCTTGCACCGGGCATCCGCGAAGAGCAACTGCCGTCGGCCATCGATACCATCCCCATGGATGCGATTCGCCCGTTCCTCAATCGCAGTCACGTCGTGGACGAGGACTTCTTCAACCGCGCCCCGTACATCGTGGCGGGCGAGGACGAACGGGTCATGGCCAGCCAGGGTGACCGCGTTTACGTGCGCCGCCTCGCCGATGGCGAAGATCAGGGGGGTTACTCGGTGGTCCGTCAGGGCAACCCGTTCCAGGACCCGGAAACCGGAGAAGTCCTTGGCATCGAGGCCACGCATGTGGGTGAACTCACACTGCAGCGCGGCGGCGACCCGGCCACCGCTCAGGTGGTCACCAGCTCCCGCGAGATTCTCAATGGTGATCGACTTCTGCGCACGCCACGCCGGCCGGCATCGGCCAATTTTTACCCGAAGGCGCCGGATGAGGAGCTGAACGGCCAGATCATCCACGTACTCGATGGCGTGACGCAGATAGGGCAGTTCGACGTGGTGGTACTCAACATGGGCGACGAACAGGGCGCTGAAGTGGGTGATGTGCTAGCGGTCTACAAGGCGGGCCGACAGGTCCGTGACCAAGTCACCGGCGACCATGTCACACTGCCTGAAGAGCGTGCTGGCGAGCTGATCATCTTCCGCACCTTCGACAAGGTGAGCTTCGGGCTGGTGATGCGGGCGAATCGCCACATGGCAATCGCGGACATCGTCCGTAACCCGTAACCACCGCCCCGGCGGCGGCTGGATGCACCCATGTCCGATTCCCGTGCGCAACTCGCGCTCTGGCGCACCCCCGGCGTTGGACCACGCCTGTTCCGCGACCTGCTTGCGCGCTTCGGCAATGCCGCGGCGACACTTGACGCAGGTAGCGAGGCCTGGCGTGCCCTGGGGCTGGACGACGGCCTGCGGCAGGCCCTGGCGGTGCCTGACTGGGCCGGTGCTGACCGCGACTTGAGCTGGGAACAGGCGTCCGACAACCACCACATCCTGTTTCAAGGTCAACCGCTTTACCCGGAACGCCTGGCGGAGATTCCTGCCGCACCACCCGTGCTATTCGTCCTCGGGGACCCGGAACTGCTGGCCTATCCCCAGCTGGGCATTGTCGGCAGTCGCAAACCAACGGCCGGCGGCCGGCAGAGCGCCCGTGACTTCGCCGCCCATCTGGCTGCTGCCGGTCTCGGCATCACCAGCGGCCTCGCACTGGGAGTGGACAGCGCCGCGCACGAGGGTGCCCTGGCCGGCGGCGGCTATACCATTGCGGTGACAGCCACCGGACCGGATCGCATCTATCCGGCCAGGAACCGGGATCTGGCGAAGCGCATCAGCGAAGGCGGGGCCATCATCACGGAATTCCCCACGGGCGTCTCCGCGCGACCGGATCATTTCCCGCGCAGGAACCGGATCATCAGCGGACTCAGCCTGGGCGTACTAGTGGTGGAGGCCGGCCTGCGCAGCGGCTCCCTGATTACCGCCCGCTATGCGCTGGAGCATGACCGGGAAGTGTTTGCGATTCCCGGCTCCATTCACAACCCCCTGGCCAAGGGCTGTCATCGACTGATCCGGCGTGGGCAGGCCAAACTGGTGGAGCAGGCCGCCGACATCCTCGAGGAGATTCCGGCGCAGCTCAGCCTGCCCCCGGAACTCTCCGCCGATACGGAGGCCGAAGGAGTATCCGCCGCGACGGATCCCGACCATGCCGCGGTTCTGGAGGCCATCGGCCATGACCCGGTGACGCTGGACACCGTGTTGCAGCGCACCGGATTGACGCCTGATGCGGTTTCCTCCATCCTGCTCATACTTGAATTGCAAGGCCACGTTACCGCCATGTCGGGCGGGCGCTACGCGCGGGGCTGGCCAGAGGATCGGAAATGAAAGAAAACGTGTTCGACGTCCTGATGTACCTGTTCGAGAACTATATCTATGACGACGAACCACAGCCTGATCGCGAATCCCTGGAAACGGAGCTGTTTGAAGCCGGTTTCCAACCAATAGAGATCCGCAAGGCATTCGACTGGCTGGACGCGCTGGCAAAATCCCGGGATCTGCCCGATGGCCCGATGGCCGGCAGCGGGGCCATCCGCCTGTACACGGACCGGGAGATCGGCAAGCTGGACACGGAATGCCGGGGTTTCTTGTTGTTCCTGGAACAGGCCGGAGTAATTGCACCGGCAAGCCGCGAGTTGATCATCGATCGCCTGATGGCGCTGGATGAGGAAGAGGCTGATCTGGACCTGGTCAAGTGGGTGACGCTGATGGTGCTCTACAACCAGCCCGGACAGGAGGAGGCTTACGCCTGGATGGAAAACCTTCTGTTCGACAACCCGGTGCATCTGGTCCACTGATAGCCCGCCCGGCTTCCTGCCTTGCACTGACATCTAACCGGAAGCGCCCGCGCTGTCGCGGGCCTGTTATTTTATGAGCAAGTCACTCGTCATCGTAGAATCACCGGCTAAAGCCAAGACCATCAACAAGTATCTTGGCAAGGACTTCCAGGTCATGGCGTCCTATGGCCATGTTCGTGACCTGGTGCCCAAGGAAGGGGCCGTGGACCCGGACGCGGACTTCGCCATGAAGTATTCGGTGATCGACCGCAACAAGAAACATGTGGACGCGATTGCGAAGGCGCTGAAATCCGCTGACGCGCTTTACCTGGCCACTGACCCTGATCGTGAGGGTGAGGCCATCTCCTGGCATCTGTACGAGCTGCTGAAGGAACGCGGGCTACTCAAGGACAAACCTGTGAAGCGCGTGGTATTCCACGAAATCACCAAGCGCGCCATTCAGGAAGCCATCGAAAACGCGCGCGACCTGTCCATGGAACTGGTCAACGCCCAGCAGGCACGGCGCGCGTTGGACTACCTGGTGGGCTTCAACCTCTCCCCGCTGCTGTGGCGCAAGGTGCACTCCGGCCTCTCCGCGGGCCGCGTGCAGTCGCCGGCGCTGCGCATGATCGTGGAGCGCGAGGAGGAAATCGAGGCCTTCAAGCCGCGCGAATACTGGACCATCGAGTCCGATCTCAACAAGGAAGACCAGTCCTTCCAGGCCAAACTGTCCCGCTTCCAGGGCGAGAAACTGGAACAGTTCACCATCGACAACGAAGCCCGTGCCACCGAGGTGGAACAGGTCTTGACCAAGGCCGCGGCGGAGCAGGCCGAAGAAGCCGGAAAGGGCACGGATGGCCGTGTCGGTGTGTTGTTGGTCAACAAGGTGGAGCGCAAGCAGCGTCGCCGCAACCCGGCTCCGCCGTTTACCACCTCCACCCTGCAGCAGGAGGCTTCCCGCAAGCTCAGCTTCGGCGCCCAGCGCACCATGCGTGTGGCACAACAGTTGTATGAAGGCATCGACGTGGGCGGCGGCACGGTCGGCCTGATCACCTATATGCGAACCGACTCGGTCAATCTGGCCAACGAGGCCGTGCAGGAGATCCGCGAGGTGATTGGTGAGCGTTTCGGTGCCAACAAAGTCCCGAAGTCGCCCCAGGCCTACAAGACCAAGGCCAAGAATGCCCAGGAGGCCCACGAGGCCATCCGCCCCACGTCTGCCGCCCGACATCCGGACGAGATGAAGCCGTATCTCAGCGATGAGCAGTACCGGCTGTATGATCTGGTCTGGAAGCGCGCCGTGGCCTGCCAGATGATCCACGCCACCATCAACACCGTGGCCGTGGATCTTGCCTGCGGCCAGGACAATGTGTTCCGCGCCAACGGCTCCACCATCGCCGACCCCGGCTTCATGGCCGTCTACCAAGAAGGCGTGGACGACGCCAAGGTGGACAACAGCGACCGCATCCTCCCGCCCATGGAGGAGGGCGATGTGGTCGACCTGCTCAAGGTGCGCCCGGAACAGCACTTCACCGAGCCACCTCCCCGCTTCAGCGAGGCCAGCCTGGTGCGGGCCCTGGAAGAGTACGGCATCGGCCGGCCGTCCACTTACGCGAATATCATCTCCACCCTGTTGAACCGAGAATACGTCATCCTGGACAGCCGACGCTTCAAGCCCACCTCCGTGGGCCGTGTGGTGAACAAGTTTCTCACCGACCACTTCACCCAGTATGTGGATTACGACTTCACCGCGCGCCTGGAGGATGAACTGGACCAGGTCTCCCTGGGCGAAAAGGACTGGATCCCGCTGCTCCGTCAATTCTGGGAACCGTTCAAGGCCACGGTGGAGGAAAAGAAGGACATTTCCCGCGAAAAAGTGGTCCAGGCCCGTGAACTGGGCACCGACCCGAAATCGGGCAAGCCGGTGCAGGTGCGGGTGGGGCGCTATGGCCCCTTCGTGCAGATCGGCACCAAGGACGACGACGAGAAGCCCCGGTTTGCCGGCCTGCGGCCCGGTCAGAAGATGGATACCATCACCCTGGACGAGGCGCTGGCCCTGTTCGACTTGCCCCGGGAGCTGGGCGAGACCGACGACGGCGAGAAGGTGCTGGTCAACATCGGCCGCTTCGGCCCGTATGTGAAGTACGGATCCAAGTACGTCTCCATTCGCGACGATGACCCCTACACCATCGGGCTGGAACGGGCCAAGGAACTGATTGCCGAAAAAAAGCAGCTGGACGCCAATCGCGTAATCCATGATTTCGGCGAGGACGGCATCCAGGTGCTGCGGGGACGCTACGGGCCGTACATCACCAACGGCAAGAAAAACGCGCGCATTCCCAAGGATCAGGAACCGGAGAAGCTGGATCTGGAAACCTGCCGCGAACTGCTGGCCAAGGCGCCGGAACGCAAGGCCCGCCGCAAAGCCGCGCCGAAGAAGCGAACCGCGAAGAGCTGAACCATGGCCAATCACCGCCTATTACCCGCGCTGCGCTGTCTGCAGGCCGGCGGGGTGATCGCCTACCCCACTGAGGCGGTCTACGGCCTGGGCTGCGATCCGCTGGATCCCGATGCCGTGGCGCGCCTGCTGGCCATCAAGGGCCGCAAGGCCGCCAAGGGCCTGATCCTGATCAGCCATGACCGGGAAAGCCTGGCGCACTGGCTGGAGCCGGTGGACGCAGAACTGGACGCCCAGTTGCACGCCACCTGGCCCGGGCCGGTGACCTGGGTGCTACCGGCGCGGCGCTGGGTGCCTCGCTGGCTCACCGGCGGCCGCGACACCCTGGCCGTGCGCGTCACAGCCCACCCGGGGGCTGCCGCACTCTGCCGGGCGTTCGGCGGGCCACTGGTCTCCACCAGCGCCAATCGCAGCGGACATCCGCCGGCCCGTTCCGCCCTGGAAGCACGCTGCCGGCTCGGCCCCGCAATTGACGGGGTGGTGCCGGGCCCCACCGGAGGGCGCCGGCAGCCCAGTGAAATTCGTGACGGGCGCAGCGGACGCATTCTGCGCCCTGGCTCGGGAGCCGACGCATGACTTCCGTGAACAGTGAAACCGTACGCGACTACCTGCACGATCTGCAGGACCGTCTGTGCGCAGAGTTGGAGCGCGCCGACGGCACTGCGCGCTTTGGCGAGGACCTCTGGGACCGGCCCGAGGGCGGTGGCGGGCGTTCCCGCATTCTGCGCGGCGGCCCGGCATTGGAACAGGCCGGCGTGGGCTTTTCCCACGTCATGGGCAAGGCCCTGCCCTCGGCCGCCACCGAGCGACGCCCGGAACTCGTCGGGCGCAACTGGCAGGCCATGGGCGTATCGCTGGTGATCCACCCGCGCAACCCCTATGTCCCCACCTCCCACGCCAATGTCCGGTTTTTCATCGCCGAGAAGCCGGGCGAGGACCCGGTGTGGTGGTTCGGTGGCGGCTTCGATCTCACCCCTCACTACGGATTCGATGCTGATGCCGTGCATTGGCATCGTACGGCCGAGGAGGCCTGCCGTCCGTTCGGCGCTGATGTGTACCCGCGCTACAAGCGCTGGTGTGACGAATATTTCTATCTGCCGCATCGGGACGAACAGCGCGGTATCGGCGGATTGTTCTTCGATGATCTCAACGCCTGGGGCTTTGAGCGCTGTTTCTCCTTCATGCGCTCGGTGGGGGATCACTTCCTACCAGCCTACCTGCCCATCGTGGAGCGCCGGAAACACACTCCGTATGGGGAGCGCGAGCGGGACTTCCAACTCTACCGCCGCGGCCGCTATGTGGAATTCAACCTCCTGTTCGACCGGGGTACCAAATTCGGTATCCAGTCGGGTGGCCGCACCGAGTCGATTCTCATGTCCATGCCGCCACTGGCCCGCTGGGAGTACGGCTGGACGCCGGAGCGGGACAGCGCCGAAGAACGGCTGCGATCACGCTATCTTGTCCCCCGGGACTGGCTCCGTGAATCCCCCGCGGATGATTGAAGGAGGCTTCATGACCACGATCGCACGTTTCTGGCCGCTGCTGCTTGCCGCGCTGCTCGCCGGCTGCATCACGCTCCCCACCCAGCAGGAAGGCTCCTCAGGCTCCGCTGATGCCGCCGATGACACCCGCGTTTCCGCAGCCCTGCGGGAGGCGTTGCGCGTGGGCACCGAGCGCACCGTGGACCGCACCAACCGGGTAGACGGATACCTGGCGAATGAGGCCTTGCGTATTGCACTACCGCCAGAGCTGCAGTCGGCCAGCAGCCGCCTACGCCAACTGGGGCTCGGCAGCCAGGTGGACGAACTGGAAGTGGCCATGAACCGCGCAGCCGAGCAGGCCGCCGGCGAAGCCAGGGAGATCTTCGTGGACGCCATCACGGAGATGCGCCCACGGGATGTGCAGGAGGTGTTCACCGGCGGTCCGGATGCCGCCACCCGCTACCTGCGCAACCAGTCGGAAGACACACTGCGTGCCCGCTACGAACCCATTGTCGCCGACCGGCTGGAAGCCGCGAACGGCTATGGCTACTACCAGCAGCTGGCGCGGGCCTGGAACCGCCTGCCGCTGGTTGAGCCCCTGTCGGTGGACCTGGACGCCTACGTCACCGAGCAGGCCATGGACGGACTGTTCATGGTGTTGGCCGAGGAAGAGGGGCGCATCCGCGAGGATCCGGTGGCGCGGACCACCGACCTGCTCCGCGAGGTCTTCGGGCGGGAATAGATCAGCACTTCCCTAACCTATCCGCCTCAGAGTCATGGCAGTATGGATACCCCGGTACCAAGGAACGACTGCCATGACCCGCTATATCTCCAAAACCTTCCTGCAGGGGCTGGGTGCGATACTGCCCATCGTCGTCACCCTCTACCTGCTCTACTGGTTGGCCACCCTGTTCGAGGATCTTGTGGGCCCGCTGGTCAGCGTGCTGCTGCCATTCTATTTCCCGGGCCTTGGTCTGATCGTTGCTTTGGGCCTGGTGTTCCTGTTCGGGATGCTGATGCAGGCCTACGTATTCCGCGCCCTGTTCAACTGGAGCGAGCGGCTGGTCACCCGCCTTCCGGGCATCAAGGTGATCCATGGCGCGGTGCAGGACCTACTGGACTTCGTCAGGAAGTCGCAGGGCGATCAGGGCAATCAGGTGGTCATGGTCACCGTTTCCCTGGGAGATACCGAAGCGCGGCTCCTGGGCTTCGTCACCCGTGAAGACTTCGAAGGCCTGCCGGAGGGGTTGGGCGGACCGGACGAAATCGCCGTCTACATGCCCATGAGTTACCAGATCGGTGGCTACACCCTGTTCCTGCCCCGGGAACGCATCCAAGTCGTGGATATGCCCATCGATCAGGCCATGCGATTCGCGGTTACGGCCGGAATGTCCACGACCCGAAATTGAAACCCCGTTTCATCGTGAGGCTGGTACCCTTGGATGCCAGGGCGCTCCAAGGGGCGCCCGTGCGCGTGACCGCCGGCGGACTTGAACCGGAGCGCGGCTCGACACATGCTGTCTGGGGAACGCTGACCCGCCCGAGATGGTGTGCGCGCCTGATTTGCTGGCGCCGCCCGCGACCGGTCGGGCTTGCGCACAGTGGAGGAATGCGCCCAAAAGGCGCGGCAGTGCGGCCCAAGAGGCCGTTGTCTGCCAGAAACCAACAGCGACGGCACAACCCGCCGTCCACAACAAGCCAAGAGGTGGTAAAGCGATGGCTGAGCGACCGCAAGATGTGGACCCGCAGGAGACGCGGGAGTGGTTGGATGCCCTGGAGGCCGTCATCGAGGAGGAAGGCCCGGAGCGTGCCCACTTCCTGCTGGAATCCCTCGTCGACAAGGCCCGCCGCCGCGGCGGCCATATCCCCTTCAAGGCCACCACCGCCTACCTCAACACCATCCCCCCGCATATGGAAGCCCGCTCCCCGGGCGATCACAATCTGGAATGGCGCCTGCGCTCCATCATCCGCTGGAACGCCATGGCCATGGTGCTGCAGGCCAACA
>SLCE01000248.1 GCA_007125985.1 Ectothiorhodospiraceae bacterium
ATCGGGTTCGCCCTTTTTTCTGACCTGCTGAGCCGCCCAGTCAGGCTAACGACGCAGCAGGTGATGAATCTCTTCCAGCTCCAGGCGCACCTGGTGAATCACCTGCTGACTCTGGTTCAGATCTTCCTTGGCGCCCTGACCGGAAAGTCGCTGTCGCGCGCCGCCGATAGTGAAGCCCTGCTCATACAGCAGCGAGCGGATCTGGCGGATGATGATCACATCCTGTCGCTGGTAGTAGCGTCGATTGCCGCGCCGCTTCACCGGCTTGACCTGCGGGAATTCCTGCTCCCAGTAGCGCAGCACATGCGGCTTCACGCCGCAGAGCTCACTGACTTCACCGATGGTGAAATAGCGCTTGGCCGGAATCGGTGGCAGTTCGTTATTGTTCGCTGCTTCCAGCATAAGCTTCCACTCGCGACTTCAACTTCTGGCCGGGCCGGAAGGTCACCACGCGCCGGGCGGAAATGGGAATCTCCTCTCCGGTCTTCGGGTTGCGCCCGGGACGCTCACTCTTGTCACGCAGATCAAAATTGCCAAAGCCGGAGAGCTTGACGCTGGTTCCCCCTTCCAGCGCGGTGCGGATTTCCTCGAAGAAACACTCCACAAGTTCCTTCGCTTCCCGCTTGTTCAGCCCCACTTCCTCAAAAAGACGCTCGGCCATATCTGCCTTCGTCAACGCCACGTCACTTATCCTCTTAGTTGTGCCCCAAGATCCTGGCGCAGACGCTCAACCACACGACTGATCAGTTCTTCTATGTCACTATCAGTAAGAGTGCGCGAGAAGTCCTGCAAAATCAACCCAATACCAAGGCTTCTGGCAGAAGCTTCCACACCCTTGCCGCGGTAGACGTCGAACAGCACCAAATCGGTCAACAAATCGCCGGCTGCAGCGTGCACGCAGTCCCGTACCTCACGATGGCTGATGGCATCATCCACCACCACGGCCAGATCGCGCCGGATGGACGGATAACGGGACAGACGGTGAAAGCCGGGGACCCGGGCCGACTGCACGGCATCCAGGTCGATTTCGAACAGCAGCACCGGCGAGTCCAGTTCCAGCGCCTCGTACAATGCCGGGTGGAGCGCGCCGATCCACCCCACCGCCTTGCCATCCAGTTCAATACGGGCAGACTGGCCGGGATGCAGTGCCGGATGCTCTGCCGCCACGAATGCGTAGCGTTCCGGGTGTCCGCCCAGCGCCAGCACCGCCTCCAGATCCCCTTTGAGATCGAAAAAATCCGCCGGGCGGTTATCCGCACCCCATTGTTCGGGGAGCGCCGTCCCGGTAATGACGCCCGCCAGCGTGGCGGTTTGGGACAGCCCGGACAGCTTGCCGCGGAACCGCAGCCCGGCCTCAAACAGCCGGATGCGATGGACCTGCCGGTTCCGGTTATGCTGAACAGCCTTGATCAGCCCCGGCCACAGACTGGTGCGCATCACGGCCAGATCTGCCGACAAGGGATTGGCCAACGGCACTGCCGCATGATCCGGATCCAGCAATTCCTGTAAACGCGGTTCCACGAAGGAGTACGTCACCGCTTCCTGGTAACCACGATCCACCATGGCCTGTCGCACGCGGCTGAGCAGAACACGTTCCTCGGTCCGCGGCTGTACCGTGATCGGTGAGGCAGGATGCGTGACCGGAATGCGGTTGTAACCATGAACCCGCGCCAGTTCCTCGATCAGATCCACTTCCAGGCTGATATCGAAGCGGTACGGAGGAACGGTGACGGTCCACGGGCTTTCACCGTCAGAAACCGTCAGCCCCAGCCGCTGAAGAATGCCACGAACCTCCTCCGGCTCGATCGCGGTACCGAGCAGGCGATGGATGCGTTCCCCGCGCAGGGTCACTTTCCGCTCGACGGGCAACCGGCCCTGATCAACGGCCTCAATCAGCGGCCCCGGCTTGCCGCCGGCAATCTCCAGAATCAGCGCCGTGGCCCGCTCTGCGGCCAGCATCTGCATCTGTGGGTCCACACCCCGCTCAAAGCGGTGGGAGGAGTCGGTATGCAAGCCATAGCGCCGCGCCTTGCCTGCGATGGCCAACGGCCCGAAAAAGGCGCTCTCCAGCAGAATATCGGTGGTCGCTTCGGTGACCGAGCTCTGTTCGCCCCCCATGATGCCCGCCAGGGCAACAGGCACCTGCTCATCGGCGATCACCAGCGTTTCCCCGTCCAGGGTCACGGCTTCGCCATTGAGCAATTCCAGTTGTTCGCCCTTGTCGCCCAAGCGCACGCGAATTCCACCCTGGATGCGATCCAGGTCAAAGGCGTGCATGGGCTGACCGAGTTCCAGCATGACGTAGTTCGTGACATCCACCACCGGCCCCAGGCTGCGCACACCGGCCCGGCGCAGGCGCTCCTGCATCCATACCGGCGTCTCGGCACGGGTGTTCACACCGCGGATGATTCGGCCAACATAACGCGGGCAGTCATCAGGCGCTTCCAGGCGGATGGGCAGCGTGTCCTCATGCGCCGCGGGCACCGGTGCGGGTGGCTGGAAACGGTAAGGCTCACCGGTAAGCGCGGAGACCTCACGCGCAATGCCAACCATGCCCAGGCAGTCGCTGCGGTTGGGGGTGAGATCCACCTCGATCACCTGGTCATCCAGCCCCAGATACGTGCGCAGATCGGTTCCCACCGGGGCGTCGGAAGGCAGAACCATCAGCCCGGCAGCATCCTCGGACAGGCCCAGTTCTCTGGCCGAGCACAGCATGCCGAACGACTGTATTCCGCGCAGCTTGGCCTTCTTGATCTTGAAATCGCCAGGCAGTGCGCCGCCAATGGTGGCCAGCGGCGCTTTGAGGCCAACGCGCGCGTTGGGCGCCCCGCAGACGATCTGCACCGGGTCGGCGCCGCCGGCATCCACGGTGCAGACCTGAAGCTTGTCCGCGTCCGGGTGCGGCGCACAATCTGTGATTTCAGCCACCACCACACCGGAGAACACGGGTGCGGCCAATGCCACCGCATCCACCTCCAGGCCCGCCATGGTCAAGCGGTCCGCAAGCTGCCGCGGCTCGTCGGCCACCGGCAGCAGTTCCTTCAACCATTCAACACTGATCTTCATGCAGCAACCTCATGGGCTTCGGCAGACCGTGGCGCCTTTAACGGAATTGGCGCAGGAAGCGCAGATCGTTCTCGAAGAAGATGCGCAAATCATCCACGCCATAACGCAGCATGGCGAGGCGTTCCACGCCCATGCCGAAGGCATAGCCGGTGTAGCGTTCCGAATCGATGCCGCAGTATTCAAACACTTTGGGGTGCACCATGCCGGAGCCGAGTATCTCCAGCCAGCCTGTGCCACCGCAGACCCGGCAACCGCTTCCACCGCATTGCACGCACTGCACATCCACCTCCGCAGAGGGCTCCGTGAACGGGAAGTAGGACGGCCGGAACCGGACATCCAGATCCTTTTCGAAGAACTGGCGGATAAAATCGTGCAGTGCGCCTTTCAGGTCGGCGAAGCTGATGCCCTCGTCCACCAACAGACCTTCCACCTGGTGGAACATCGGGGTGTGGGTCACATCGGAATCGCAGCGGTACACGCGGCCCGGCGCGATGATCCGCACCGGTGCACCATCCTTTTCCATCACGCGGATCTGGACCGGGGAGGTGTGCGTGCGCAGCAGATGGCGGGCGTCGAAGTAGAAGGTATCGTGCATGGCCCTGGCCGGATGGTGGGCCGGGATGTTAAGCGCCTCGAAGTTGTGGTAATCGTCTTCGATCTCCGGCCCCGTGGCCACCGTGAACCCCATGCTGGCGAACAGATCCTCAATTCGCTCCAGCGTCCGGCTAACGGGGTGCAGGCCGCCGGGCTGCTGCCCGCGCCCTGGCAGCGTGACGTCGATGCGCTCTTCCGCCAGCCGCGTGTTCAGGCGCTGCCTCTCCAGGGCGCCTTTGCGCGCCTCGATTAACGCCTGCAACTCCTGCTTGGCCTGGTTGATGGCCTGCCCGGCCTGGGGCCGGTCTTCTGCAGGCAGCTTGCCCAGGGACTTGAGCTGTTCCGTCAGCCGGCCTTTCTTACCCAGATACCCCACCCGCACCTGATCCAGGGCGGCCAGGTCTTCGGCCTGATCCACCTGCCCCCGGGCCTCTTGCACCAGGGCCTGCAGTTGTTCTGCGTGTTCTGTTGTCATGATCCTGTTTCCGGCTTGACTGTCCGCCAAGGAACGCGGGGGCAGGCACCGGGCCCGCCGCAGTCCACGGATAAAAAAAGGGAAAGGTCAGCCGCCCTTTCCCTTTCGCTTCGTAACCGGCGCGGCGTGCAGCAGCGCCATGTCGTTACGCTGGATCAGCCGGCAAGCTGCGCCTTGGCCTTTTCGGCCAGCGCGGCGAAGCCGGTCTTGTCGTACACAGCCAGGTCGGCCAGCACCTTGCGGTCCAGGGCAATCTCAGCCTGTTTGAGGCCGTTCATGAAACGGCTGTAGGACAGACCGTTCACGCGGGCCCCGGCATTAATGCGCGCAATCCAAAGCGCGCGGAACTGGCGCTTGCGCTGACGGCGATCTCGGTAGGCATACTGCCCGGCCTTGGTGACCGCTTGATTCGCAACACGGAAGCTACGGCTCCTGGCGCCGTAGTAACCCTTCGCTTTAGCCAGCACCTTCTTATGTCGGGCGCGGGCGGTTACTCCTCGCTTCACTCGTGGCATGACTTACTCCCAGCTTGTACTCAGGCGTACGGCAACAGCCGACGCACCATTGCAGTATCCTGCTCCGCCACCAGGGTGGAACCGCGCAGGTTGCGCTTCCGCTTGGTGGATTTCTTGGTCAGGATGTGGTTGGCAAACGCCTGGCTGCGCTTGAACCGGCCGGAACCGGTCTTGGCGAAACGCTTGGCGGCGCCGCGGTTCGTCTTCATCTTAGGCATAGCCTGTCTCCAGTCTCAAAAACAGCCGGCCAGCCGCGACGGCTGGCCGGGTAGGACTTCGGTTGTGTGGAGCTGCTCAGCTCTTTTTCTTCGGAGCCAGCATCATCACCATGGTACGGCCTTCCATTTTCGGCCGCTGCTCCACTTGGGCGATGTCTTCCACATCCGTCTCAACGCGTTGTAGGAGTTGCAGCCCCAGCTCCTGGTGCGCCATCTCCCGCCCGCGGAAACGGAGGGTGATCTTTGCCCTGTCACCATCTTCCAGGAAGCGGCGCAGGTTCCGAACCTTGACGTTATAGTCGCCCTCATCGGTGCCGGGTCGGAACTTGATCTCCTTCACCTGCACCTGTTTCTGCTTCTTCTTCGCCGCCTGCTGCTTCTTGCTCTGCTCGAACTTGAACTTGCCGTAATCCATGATGCGGCATACGGCAACTTCCGGGTGCGGCACCATTTCGACCAGGTCGAGTTCGGCTTCCGCGGCGCGATCAAGCGCCTCTTGCAGCGGCATCACACCAAGCTGTTCACCATCCTGACCGATCAGCCGGACTTCCTTGGTGACGATCTGCTCATTGATGTTCTTTTCGTCACCCGGTTGGGCGGTGAACTTTTTACGACTTTTCAGGGCGATAGTTTAATCCTCCAGCTGCTTTCCACGCCGGGCAACGTCTTTCTCCAGAAACGCGATGAAGTCGGGGATTGTCATCGACCCCAGATCCTCGCCGCTTCTGGCACG
>SLCE01000150.1 GCA_007125985.1 Ectothiorhodospiraceae bacterium
CCCCTGGTAAACCTGAATACGGCGTTCGCCGGTTTCCACCAGTAGCCAGGTATCCCCATGGTCACCACCCTGGACGCCAAGCGGTAGCAACAAGAGGGCGAGCAGGAGTAGCCGATGCATGTCAGTTCACTCGTATCAGGCGGCAGGCTGGGTTTTTGCCAGCTGTACCAGGTCGTTGTGGTCAAAGGGCCAGCTCAATTCCTCCAGCCCGCCCACGCGCTTCACTACCGGAATCCGCTGGCCATAGCGGTTGAGTAGCGCATTATCCTCAACGATATCGATTTCCTGAACGGTGAGATCGTAATCGGACAAGGCTTCGTGCACCATGCGGATCGCGTCCTCGCACAGATGGCAGCCATCGGTTCCGTAGAGCAGCAGGTGTATGGCCATGCAGCGATTTTCCCGGTTTCGTATAATGCCCGCTTTGTACCATTCCGGAGGCCGGCCGGCAATGCCGCCGGCCCGTCCGCGTTCACAGCCAGTTGTGAGGCCGTTACCCTGATGCCTGATCGTCGTTTCTCCGTGGCCCCGATGATGGACTGCACGGATCGCTTCGACCGCTATTTCCTTCGGCTGCTCAGCCGTCATGTGCTGTTATACACGGAAATGGTGCCGGCGGCCGCGATTGTGCACGGCAAATCTGCCCAGTTCCTGCGATTCGACAAGGCGGAACACCCGGTGGCCGTGCAGTTTGGCGGCAGCGAGCCGGCAGAACTGGCTGTCTGCGCGCGGGAAGCGGAGCGGTACGGCTATGATGAGGTCAATCTCAACGTCGGCTGCCCCAGTGATCGGGTTCAGGCGGGGCGCTTCGGCGCCTGTCTCATGGCCGAGCCATCCCTGGTGGCGGACGGGGTATCCGCCATGCGCGAAGCCTGTTCCCTACCGATAACGGTGAAAACCCGTATCGGCATTGACGAGCAAGACAGCTATCAGGAACTGGTGGATTTCGTTGGCCATGTGGCCGCGGCAGGTTGTCGCAGTTTCACCATCCATGCCCGCAAGGCGTGGCTGCAGGGGCTGAGCCCCAAACAGAACCGGGAGATCCCGCCGCTGGACTATGACCGGGTCTACCGCTTGAAGCAGGACTTCCCTGAACTGGAGATTGTGATCAATGGCGGTATACAGACGGTGGAGGCCTGCCAGGAGCACCTGGGCCGGGTGGACGGCGTTATGCTGGGGCGGGCCGTTTATCATTCACCGTACCTGTTAGCGCAGGTTGACCGGGTGATTTTCGGGGATAACCGGCCAGTGCCCTCCCGGCATGAGGTGTTGCACCAGTATCTGCCCTTCGTCGAGCGGGAACTGGCCGCTGGAGTGGCTTTGCCCGCCATGAGCCGGCACCTTCTGGGCCTGTTTCAGGGCGTTCCCGGTGCCCGCCGCTTCCGCCGTTATATTAGCGAGCACGCCCATTTGCCCCACGCGGGCGTTGAGGTGCTGGAACGCGCCGCCGCTCTGGTTCCGGAGGAGTACGAACGGCGGGCCGGTTAGTCAGGCACTGTCTGCAGCGGGAAGGCGGAAGAACCGTTCCGCATTGCGCGTGGTGCTTGCGGCCAGCGCTTCCGGCTCTTCGCCCCGAAGGCGCGCAATTGCCCTGACAATATGGGGCAGGAACCGCGGTTCGTTCCGGTTGTGTTCCGGTTTTGGATCCAGATCCCGCGGTATGAGGTAGGGGGCGTCTGTCTCCACCATCAGGCGGTCGGCGGGAATGTCAGGCACCAGGGCCTGCAGGTCACGGCCGCGTCGTTTGTCGCAGACCCAGCCGGTGATCCCGATATGGAGATCCAGATCCAGGTAATCCCACAAGGCCTGGCGGTTATCCGTGAAGCAGTGCACAACGGCATCCGACAGCTGGTCGCGGACGCTGCGGAGGATGGGGTGGAGGCGGTCATGGGCGTCCCGCTGATGGATAAAGACGGGGAGGCCGCTGTCACAGGCCAATTCCAGTTGCTGCTCGAATACCCGCTCCTGCACCGGACGGGGTGAGAAATCCCGGTTGAAGTCCAGCCCGGTTTCACCCACAGCCACCACTTCAGGCCGCGCATGCAGTTCCCGCAAGGCATCCAGCCAGTCGCTCTCCACATCCTTCGCCACATGGGGATGAACCCCTGCCGTGCTGTACAGCGTGCCGGGATGGGTCTGGGTCAGCGTGTGCGCGCGGCGGCTCTCGCGGACGTTCGTTCCCGTGAGGATCATGCGGCGCACGCCGGCATCCACTGCCTGTTGAAGCACGGTGTCCCGATCTTTGCGGAATCGTTCGCTGGTCAGGTTCAGACCAATATCAATCAGTTCCATGCGCGCCTCCTGCTACCGGTTATCGCGGGCTCGCATTATACGGATGTCAGGTCTGGTCGGCACCGGCTGCGCTGGGGTATGGTCATTCCCTTCGAGGGACTGTGCTGGAGGAGACGATCATGCAGGCAGATGTCGAACTGGACAGGCAGCCGATGAACTGGATCGGCAACTGGATCGGCAAATGGGCGGCGATGCGCCCGGACAGACCTGCAGTTCACGATGCAGCCATCGGCCAGACCTTCACCTACGGTGAGCTCAATCACCGGGCCAACCAGGTTGCCGGCTGGATGGATCAGGCAGGGCTGGGGCAGGGTGACGTGCTGTGCCTGATCTGCCGGAACCGCATTGAAGCCGTGGATATCTATCTTGCCTGCGGCAAACTCGGTGTGATCCTGGCGCCGCTGAGCTACCGGCTTCGCCCACGGGAGCTGAACGATCTACTGCAGCGCATCAAGCCAGCAGCCGTGGTCCAGGAGGATGTGTTCGACGCCTTGATGCAGGATCTGCACCTTCCGGATACGGTGCGCCAGCAAGTGCGCCTGGCAGAGGAGGGTGGTGACAGCCAATACCATACGGATGTGCTGCAGGGCGATCCGCCGGAAATGAACCGGCCGCTGTCCATGAGCCAGACCTTTCTCTATATCCACACAGGCGGCACCACCGCGACGCCCAAGGTGTGTATCGTCCCCTACCGCCAGATGGTGTGGAACTCCATCGACATGGTCTTCGCCGGTAGTTCCCATACCGAGGCGCGGCAGCTGATCACGTTCCCGTTTTTCCACATCGGTGGCTGGAATTCGTTCACACCCATGCTGCACACCGGCGCCTTTTCGGTGATCACGCGGCAGTTTGATCCCGCGGAAGTATTGAAGCTCATTCCGGAGCAGCGCATCACCCACTTTGGCGGCGTGGAGGCCATGTTCCGTTTCATTCTCGCGCAACCGCAGTTTGAACAGACCGATTTCAGCTCTCTGGAGGGTATCACCAGCGCCGGGGCGCCCTGTGCTGAGCCGGTAATGAAAGCGTTCATCGACCGCGGCGTGCCGATCTATCAGGCTTACGGCCTGACCGAAGCGGGACCCTCCAATTTCATCTACAACCCCATCGATGATGAGCTGGACGAGGTCTGGCGGCACAACCGCAGCATCGGCACCAGTATGATGCACTGCGATTACGCCATCCTGGATCAGGAAACCCGGGAACCGGTCCCTCAGGGCCAGGTGGGCGTGCTGTGCATGCGGAGCATGCATAACTTCGGGGGCTACCTGAACGACCCTGAGCGGACCCGCAAGGCCTTCATCGGCGATGGCTGGGTATGGAGCGGTGATCTGGCACGCGAAGACGAGGAGGGCTTCGTCTACATCGTCGGCAGGTCCGACAACATGTTCATCAGCGGCGGGGAAAACGTCTCGCCCGAAGAGATAGAGGACGTGCTCGCCCAGCATCCCGCCGTGGTACAGGTGGGCGTTGCTCCCATCCCGGACGAACGCTGGGGACAGGCGGCGGCCGCCGTGGTGGTGGCACCCGGCGCCGATGCCGCTCTGGTGGAGGAACTGCGTACCCATTGCCGGGAGCAACTGGCCGGGTTCAAGGTGCCCCGGGAGATCCGTCTGGTGAAGGAATTGCCGGTCACCGGCGCAGGAAAACTTGACCGTAACGCCTTGTCGCAACAATTGGAGGAAAGCAGTCAATGAACATAGCGGGCCGCGTACTGATTATTGCCGGGTCCGACTCGGGAGGTGGCGCCGGTATCCAGGCGGATATCAAGGCTGTCTCGGCCCTGGGCGGATTCGCGACCACCGCGGTCACGGCTCTGACTGCGCAGAACACCGTGGGTGTACACGGGGTGCATCCGGTACCACCGGCATTCATCCGTCAACAGATGGATGTGGTGCTGGATGACCTGGGTGCCGATTGCATCAAGACCGGCATGTTGCATGATGCGGAAGTAGTCCGCACCGTTGCGGAAGGCTTGGCCGAACGCGCCCCTGGCGTACCGCTTGTGGTAGACCCGGTGATGGTCTCCCAGACCGGCGCACGGCTGCTGGAAGACACTGCCATGCAGGCGCTCATGCAGCTGCTTTTTCCGCGGGCCACGCTGATCACGCCCAATCTCCCTGAGGCGGAGACGCTGCTGGGTGCACCCATTCCCGACGCGGAGGCCATGCTGGATGCCGCCCGCGCGCTGCAGCGGATGACGGGCGGGTCTGTGCTGCTGAAAGGCGGCCACCTGGACGGTGACGACCTGTTTGATGTGCTGCAGCACCCTGGTGGCTGCCGGGTGTTCCGGCAGGAACGCATCCCCACCCGGCACACCCATGGCACGGGATGCACGCTGGCATCCGCCATCAGCGCCGGGCTTGCCCAGGGTTTGTCGCTGGAGCAGGCGGTGATCCGCGGCCGGAACTATCTACTGAAGGCCTTGGCCTCGGCCCCGGCGCTCGGGCGGGGTGACGGCCCGGTGAACCATGTGCATACAGTGGATGGCGATGCGGTGGGTGCGCTGCAGGACGGCTGATTACCGCCTTGCAGCGCCCGGGCTTCAGTCGGCCGGTCCGGTCTGGCGTCGGCCGGCGGGCGCCGGATAGGTTCTGGCCACGTAGTTCTCGATGATGGCGCGGAATTCCTCGGCGATGCGCTCGCCCTTCAGCGTGACGGTTTTCTCGCCATCTTCGTAGACCGGGGCCACCGGCCGTTCACCGGTGCCGGGCAGGCTGATACCGATATTGGCATGCTTGCTCTCGCCGGGGCCATTGACCACACAGCCCATGACGGCCAGCGTCATATCCTCTACGCCCACATGCTGCTTGCGCCATTCGGGCATGCGGTTGCGCACATAATGCTGAATGTCGTCGGCGAGTTCCTGGAAGAATGTGCTGGTGGTGCGTCCACAGCCGGGGCATGCCGCCACCATGGGCGTGAAGGCCCGCAGCCCCATGGTCTGGAGCAATTCCTGGGCAACAATCACTTCCGTGGTGCGTGCGCCGCCGGGCTCCGGCGTGAGGCTGATCCGGATGGTATCGCCGATGCCTTCCTGCAGGAGCACCGCCAGCGCCGCGGAGGAGGCCACAATGCCCTTCGACCCCATCCCTGCCTCGGTCAGCCCCAGGTGCAGCGGATAATCGCAGCGGTCCGCCAGTTGCCGGTACACGGCAATCAGATCCTGCACGCCGCTCAACTTGCAGGAGATGATGATCCGGTTGTGAGGCAGGCCCAGGTCTTCAGCGCGTTCCGCACTGCCCAGGGCAGAGGCAATGAGGGCTTCCTTCATCACCCTGGTGGGCTCTGCCGGGCTGTTGGATGACGCGTTGTCGTCCATCATCCGCGCCAACAGGTCCTGATCCAGGCTGCCCCAGTTCACCCCGATTCTTACCGGTTTCTCGTAACGGCATGCGGTTTCTATCATTTCCGCAAACTGCACATCCCGCTTCGCACCCCGGCCCACATTGCCGGGGTTGATGCGGTACTTGGCCAACGCCTCCGCACAGGCCGGATTCTGCCGCAGCAGTTTATGCCCGTTGAAATGGAAATCCCCCACCAGGGGCACATCCAGGCCCATGGCCTGAAGCCGGTCGCGGATCCGCGGCACCGCATCTGCGGCCGCCTCATTATTCACGGTGATCCGTACCACCTCCGACCCGGCACGGGCCAGATCGGCCACCTGAACCGCGGTGGCTACCTCGTCCGCCGTATCCGTATTGGTCATGGACTGAACAACAATGGGCGCGCCACCGCCCACCGTCACGGAGCCGATGCGAACCGCGGTGGTCTGGCGTCGTTGAGGAAAACCGTTTGCCGTCATGCTGATCCGTTGGGTATCCGGGGGCTTTGGCCGGGTGCCGCGACATGGACGCGGCCCGGTGCCGAGAGTGGAAAACGCTGCAATGATACTAAGCTTCCGCCGGGTAAAGCCATGCCTTTACCCGGCGGAAGATGGCTGGTGTAAGCTCAGCAGGAGTCACACGCCACGACTGGATGACCATGATGCGACTTACCTGGCCCGCCATCATACTGCCGTCGCTGCTCCTGACCGCTTGTGCCACACCGGGAGGTGGGCCCGGGATGGATGTGTTGCGGCTCAATGCGGCGGCCATGGATGCCTACCACAACGAGCGCTGGGATGAGGCCCTGCCGCTGTATGCGGAACTGGTGGAGGCGGACCCGGAGCGAGCGCTGGCCTGGTACAGGCTCGGCAACCTGCAGGCCCGCGACGGTGAGCTGGATGGTGCCATTGCCAGCTACACGCGCGCCGTCGCGCTGGAGCCGGACAATGCCGAGGCGCGCCATAATCTGGGCCTGGTTCACATCCGGCGGGGGGCGGAGCAGTTGCGCGAAGCCCGACAATCACTGAACCGGCCAGCGGTCATTGTGGAAAGCGATCGCTTTCTCACCTATCTGCTGGTGGACCTAGTGCAGACCGTGGATATCGCCGTGGACTGTGATGACGACTGACCGGTCAGCCGGAACGGGACGCCGAATCATCCGGTAGCAGCCCGCCGCGGATAAAGGCCATGGCCGCGTCGATGACCTCGTCCGGCGGTACCTTGCCCTCCCAGACCGGATAGCGCAGCCCCAGAAACGAGCCAATCCCCATCAGCGCCCAGGCCTGGCCATAGGCCGAAGCCTTGCGGATCTGGCCGTCTTCCTGCGCTCGGCGCAGGCGCACCTCATAGGTGCTCGCCAGCCGTTCGTAGTATTCCCGGTAGATGCTTTCATCAATGAATTGCGATTCCAGCACCACCCGGTAAAGGTTCTTTTCCTTGACCGCGAATTCTAGGAAAGCGATGAGACCCTGGCGTTCGATCTCGATACGGTCGGTGAGCCCTCGGGTGGCCTGGGTCAGCGCGTGCCGCAGTTTGCGGCTCATAAAACGCACCAGTTCCCGCAGAATCTCTTCCTTGGACGCGTAGTAGATATAGAACGTGCCCTGGGCAACGCCGGCGCGGCGCGTGATGCTGCTCACGGAGGCGGTGTGGAACCCCTTCTCGCCAAACTCGCTTTCCGCAGCGGCAAGCAGTTTCTGGCGCGTGAGTTCGCCCCGTGCGGTTACGGGTTTTCTTGCCGCTTTGGCCAAGGGTTTGTCCTCTTGAAAGGCAGCGATTGACCGCTCTGACGGTATGCAAGCTGACCAAACATGTCAACTGGTTCATGTGCCATGTTTGCCAGCGCCGGAAAACAATGCGGCTTACAGCATACAATGGGCCGGCCAGTGTGATGAAATACGGCGGGAGTGCGAACCGGGAGGGATCAGGTGAAAGCCTTGGACGAATTGCTGGAGGTGATGGCCCGTCTGCGTGATCCGGACACTGGTTGCCCGTGGGATGTGCAGCAGCGCTTTGCGACCATCGCCCCATATACCATCGAGGAAGCCTACGAGGTCGCCGATGCCATCCAGCGGCAGGATATCGCCGACCTGCGCGATGAGCTTGGTGATCTGCTGTTCCAGGTGGTGTTCCATTCACGGATTGCGGAAGAGGCCGGACATTTCGCCTTTTCCGATGTGGCCGCCGGCATCCGAGACAAGATTGTGCGCCGGCACCCCCATGTGTTCCGTGACCCGGACCAATGCCATGATGCGGAGTCCCAGACCGCGAGTTGGGAAGCGATCAAGGCCGAGGAACGCGCACGTAAATTCGGTCAGGATGATCAACCGGTGTCGGCGCTGGCCGATGTGGGCCTGGCTCTGCCCGGGCTGCTGCGTGCGGTGAAGCTGACCCGGCGTGCGGCACGGGTGGGCTTCGACTGGCCGGACGCACGCGGTGTGTTCGACAAGATCCGCGAGGAACTCGAGGAACTCGAGGCCGAACTGGCGGAGCCGGTTGCAGACGAGGAGCGGGTAGAGGAGGAGCTTGGCGATCTGCTTTTCGCTGCCGCCAATCTGGCCCGACACCTGAAGGTGGATCCGGAATCGGCGCTCCGTCGCGCCAACGCCAAATTCGAGAGCCGTTTCCGGCACATGGAGACCGCATTGGCGGCACGCGGGCAGTCGCTGGACTCCGTGGATTTCGACGCACGGGAAGCCGCCTGGGAAGAAGCAAAGCGCGCGGAGCGCAGCGATGGGGGAGCAACACGCTGATGCGGAAGACAGGGAATACGCTGCTGCTTGCGGGCCTGCTGGCTGCATTGGGCCCTGGAGTCGTGACCGCTGACGACGGGTCGGGCCCGGCGCCACGCTGGTCAGTGACGGCTGCCGGCGCCGTGGTATCGCCGGAAGGCGGCCGCGAAGGCTACGGCGGCATGGTCAACCTGGCCTGGCGCACGCCCTATCAAAGCCCGGGCGCGCCCCGTGCCTATTTCGGGCTGGAGGTGGAGTTGCTGGAGACCACAGACAGCTTCAGCCGCGACCGGAGTAGTGGCCGGATCGAGGGCGATATGCGCAGCCTGGGGCTTTATCTGGCGGCCAATACCTATTTTAGCGAGCGCGGGTTCTATCGAGCGCGTCTGGGGGGTGTGTACCGATATCTGGACGAGTCCCACCGGGATGGCCGGCACCAGGGGCGAATGGGTTTCGGCCTCGGGCTGGGGTACAGCCTCAGCGAACGCATTGACCTGGTTGGTGACGCAGGTCTGCAGTACCTGGGCCAGGATCTGCGGCTGCTTTACACCGGCACGGCAGGGATTCGTGTGCATTTCTGAAGCAAAGGGGGCAAACCCCTCCAGCTTGCTGAATCAGCGCTTCCTTAAGGGCAGGCCGGTAGCCCTGGTCGCTCCTCTGCAGTGAACCTGCAGCCGAAGCCTGGACCACGGACCGAGGCGTTATCAAGCACCGCGTCACCGGCCGGTCGGCGTTGGTTCTCCACCCAGTCCACCAGCGCATCGAATGCAGCCAGCTCTTCCTCGGCAGTGAAGGTGCAGTGGCCCACATCGCGCACCACCCGTTGTACCAGTTTCTCTTCCTGGCCCGCCGCGGCCACACGTTCCGCATAGGCCTGCTGGATGCTCAGTGGCACGTAGAGGTCGCCAAGTCCGGAGAGCGTCAGCACGGGTATGCCTATCTCCCCGGTGGTTGCCGGGATCGCCTCAACCCCGGCACGCCGGATCTGGGGGTCCGGCTCAAGCCGCAACGTCTGACCGTTGAGCCAGGCTTCCCGTTCCGGGTCGGGCAGCTGATAGAGCAGATGCTGCGTATCGATCACGTTGCCCGGGGCGAGGCCGCCCAGACTGCCGTCCATGTGGCCGAAATCAAACAACAGGGTTCCCCAGGCGTCCAGTGCGGCATCAGACAACGGGTGCGGTCCACCGGCCAGGCGCGTGTGCAGAAAAAGCAGTTCCTCACCTGCCGGCCGGACCACCGTGGGATAATTCGGCCCGAGGGCGTCCAGTACGTCGGGCCGTGTCCGTTCCTGGAATTCCGGGTCCGGGAACCGGGCGTCCACACCGGCCAGCGCCTTGGCGGCCAGGGTATAGCCCATGAGGTAATCCAGCAGGGCCGTGTCCACCAGGGGTGCGCACAGACTCAGCACGCCGTCATAGCTCTCGGGGTGTTGTTCGGCGCTGGCCGCGGCAATTTGGCCACCGAGATCATGGCCCATGAGATAAACCCGGCCCGGCTTTTCCTCAGCCTCGGAGAAGTGGTGAAGCAGGCGGTGGCTGTGGTCGATGCCGGACTGCACGTGGTAGCCATTGTAATCGAAGCTGGAAGCCGTCCAGGCAAAGCCCCGTTCCAGGAGCGCTTCCCGCTGCGGCGGATTGGTCACCTCCAGCGTGGGATGACGGCTGGACCGCAACGGGCGGGCATAGACCACCAGATCCCCGTTCCAATTATCCGGAATCTCCCAGCGATAACCCGCGCCGTCCAGTTCTCCCCAGACTGTCCGGGTTTGCATGCCGTCCGGGGAGTCGAAGGGCAACTGATCCGTCGCCAGGATCCAGTTGTCGTCGGCCGCACCGCCCAGGGCAGAGGGGTTCGCGATCATCAGCAAGGCGGAAAGGGCAATGCGGCGCAGCACGGCAGACCTCATAGTCAAAGGGGTTTCACCAGGTGGCGGATACGTCCGCTTTCACAGGCTTCGTGGAATGTATCGGCGAGCCGGCGGGTGGCGTTGCTGACCGCAAGCCAATCGCGCGCACGCCCTGCGTCATCCCCCGCGTAGCGATAGAAATCCTTGCGATCGGGAATCCGCCCATTGGGCAGCGCCTCGACGAACGCGCGGGACGGAGCCACCAGCACAACCTGATCCACTGAGCCCCGGCGCGCACGGCGCCAGGGCAGGGTTTTGTCAAACCAGCCGGGAACAATACGGTTTTCGTAGTGTGGGAACAGTACCAGTCCGCCAGTTCCGCCGTAATCCAGAGCCATCTGGTAGTCAATCAGGCCGCCATCCCTGTAGACACCGGGTTCAGCTCCGGGGATGTGCCGCTCCGGCTCCATCACCATGGGAATGGAGCCGGAGGCCAGCAGCGCAGAGCGTAGATTGTCTTCCCTCAGGGGGAAATGGCGCACGCGGAACCCGGAGATGTCCGGCAGCGGGCCAACGGACGCGGGGTGGGTGAAGAGCGCGCGTTCAAGGGTCAAGGCCAGTCCGCGGCGACTCACCAGATTCGAGGCCCCGGTGAGTGCCAGGCCGGCCAGCAAGGCCTTGCCCTCACGCTGCAATAGGCCGCGGCAGCGCACCGCCATGACCTGCAGCTGGAACCACGGGTTCGCAAGTATCTCCTGGGTGCCGGTTTCACCCAGCAGCACATCCACGAGACGTTTCGCCTCGGAGCTCACCTCTGCAGGAGTCGGACGTTGGCCGTAGCGCTGCTCGTGGATATACGTGTGAGCGAAGCGCTCATAGGCGGCATCCGGGTCCTCCTGCGACGCCATGGCGAAGCGCCAGGTGGCGATGGAGGATCCGATCAGGTACCGAGGGCGGGTTGCCTGCGGAAGCCAGTGAGAGAACAGCAGGCGGTCCAGATGATGCAGCACCAGCCACTTGGGGCCGCCCGCGGCCCCGGCAACACCGGCCACATGCTCTGGTCGCAGACCGTTTTCCCGGATGTGCTGGAGTGCCAAAGGCCCCGCACGCACCTCGAGAAGTTGATCCGTTTTGCCCACCAGTGTCCCCCCGTTTCGTACCGGCGGGGACTATAGCGCGCCTGGTCGAAGAAACCCAAGCCGCTCAGATGCGGCCAACCCAGCGACCCTGTTCCTGGCTGAAACGGATCCGGCGCTCCACCTCGGTCCCGTCCCGCAGGATGAGGCGGCCCTCTACGGTGATGGACTCATCCTCATGACTATGCCGTTGGTCGATGACGATCTCCGAGAGACCGCCATGTTCCTCCAGACGGGCGCCTACCGTTTCCGCAAGCATGTAGTAGCCGGCCCCCTGGAAGGTGTTGCCCAGAGCACCTTCGGGCGCCAATTGTTCCAGTGCCTGTTGGGTGTTACCACGTGCCAGCTGGCGGAAAAAATCTTCATAGGCAGCCGCCGGATCTGCGGCACTGGCGGGGTCCCGGCTTCCGTCGCAGCCGATCAGAGGAATCAGTACAAACAATAGCGCAGGGAGGGCAAATCGATGTAGAGCCATGGTACACCGGGATGCGGGCCAGCCATTGATGAAGTCTAGCAGCCGCTCCCGCGGAGAGTGGAATGCTGGTTCAGGTGGGTATCGAGCTGTTGATGAGGAATGCGGAATAGATCGAAGCGGAGGAAATCGGCCTCCAGTTCCGCGTAAAGCGGCAGGACGTCCTGCATGGCGCCGGCTAGCCCCGGATCGCGCCGCAAGCGTCGCGCAATGCGGTCCAGGCTGAACGCCACGGCATCCAGGTCACCGTAAGCGGACAGCCAATCCTCCTCGATGATGCGCGGCAGGGCACGCTGCGCGCCGGGCGGCCAATAAGGCTGCAGTCGGTCGAGCCCCGCATAGCAGTCATCAAGGAAATCGCGTAGGGGGCGGGGGTGATAGTCCGACCAGTGCCGGACCAGGAAATGATCCCAGAGCATGTCCAGGATAATGCCCGCCACACGCCGGCGTTGCGCCGGCAGCTTTTCCCGGGCCTCCAGCATCAACGGGTGCTGGTCGCTGTAACTGTCCACGGCGCGATGCCGGCGCACACCCTCGATGACCCGGGGTGGCAGGGGCTGACCCTGGAGTCGGCCTTTCACCCAGTCCCCGGCCAGATTGCCAAGCCGATGAGCATCATCCGGGTCGGACAGGTACAGATGGGCCAGATAGTTCATGACGAGGCCTCCCGGCGCAACCAGCCGGCTGATCCAGCCGCAGACAGTGCCCGCAGTTGGCCCAGCAGCTTAGTCGTTGCTGCCCTGACTTCGGTTCTGAGCAGAATCGCCGCTGCCTCCCGACTGGCCGCTGCGACGCCGCGGACCGCTCCGCCGACGGCCTCCACCGCCCTTCGGCCCGCCGGCAGGCTTCCGGCGCGCGGTCTTGACCGGTGGTTTGAGATCCTTGGCCAACATGCTGTCGTCCGGGAAGGTCGAGGGGATCTTCTGTTCGATGAATGCCTCGATATCCGGCAGCGAGTAGACGTATTCATCGCAGGCCAGGCTAATGGCGTCGCCGCTTGCGCCGGCCCGGGCTGTACGCCCGATCCGATGTACGTAATCCTCGGCGTCCTGGGGAAGATCGAAGTTGACCACATGGCTCACGCCGGGAATATGCAGGCCCCGTGCGGCCACATCCGTGGCCACGAGAATGGGCAATTCGCCATCCTGGAAGCGCTTGAGCAGCGATTCGCGCTTTTTCTGTGGTATGTCCCCGGAGATCACCTCGGCGTCGAAGCCGTTTCCTTTCAGATAGCCGGTGACGGTATCCGCCGCGCGTTTGGTGTTCACGAAGATGATGGTCCGCCGCGGATCGTGGGAGCGCAGCAGCCCGATCAGCAGCGACACCTTGTCCTCCTTGGGGACGTGGTAAAGCTTCTGGGTGACCTTCTGCGCGGTGATCTGCTCCGATTCGACACGCACGGTTTCCGGCTCATTCATGTGCTCATAAGCCAGCTCCAGCACCCGTTGCGACAGGGTGGCGGAGAAAAGCAGATTGATGCGCTGCTCGGGTGGCGGCATACGCCGCAGCAGGTAACGGATGTCGTCGATGAAGCCGAGATCAAACATGCGGTCCGCCTCATCGAGCACCACGACTTCAATGTTGTTCAGCTTGAACACGCCCTGTTTGTAGAAGTCGATGATGCGCCCCGGCGTGCCGATGATCAGGTCAACACCATCCTGCAGTGCCTGGCGCTGGGAGTCGTACCCGGTGCCGCCGTACACGGCGACTGCCTTGAGCCCGGTGAAGCGCCCCAGCTGCTCCGCGTCCTTGTGGATCTGCAACGCCAGCTCCCGGGTAGGAGCCAGGATCAACGTCCAGGGCCCCTTCTTGTCCTCCTCGACCGGGGTTTCCATGAGATAGTGCATGGTTCCCAGCAGGAAGGCTGCGGATTTGCCCGTGCCGGTCTGTGCCTGGCCGGCCACATCCTTGCCTTGCAGGATCAGCGGCAAGGTGGCTGCCTGTATCGGCGTGCAGTGGGTGAAACCGGCCTCGTCAAGGCTGTCCAGCAGGGATTGGGTGAGGCCCAGGGATTTGAAACTGATGTCGGTCATGGTCTCGTTTTTCATGCGCGCAAAGCCTACATGATTTCCCGGGGTTTGTCCTGCGCTTGCACGATGATCACGGTCTCAGGCATGGCTGGATGATGCACTTTCCGGTATCGTCACGCGCGAAATCCGAAACAAGGCGGTAAATCGTCAAGGCAGGCCGATGGCCAAACGCATGTTGTTTATCCTCTCCACGGCGGGCAAGGGAGGCACCGGCGGGCTGGCGCCGGCGCTTGCCCAGTCAACGGTGGCCGCGGCCATGGACGTGGAGGTGGAACTCGTGTTTACCGGTGATGCCGGCGGGCTCCTTCTGGACAACCGGCTGGACGATACGCTGCCGGATGGCTCCGGACGCGCCGTGCGCGAGGCAGTGGAGCAGGCCCGGTCACTGGGCGTGCGCCTGTTGCTTTGTTCGCCGGTGCTGGCCCGTTTCGGACCTGAACCCGAAAGACATGTGGATGGCGTGGTCGGCGCGGCGTGGCTGGTGAACGAATCGCTGCGTGACGATACGGTGGTGCTGAGCTACTGAGTCTCTGGTCGATTCGGCCTTGCTGTGTTTCCATTTGTCGGGAAGCGCTTTCTTAAGGAATCAGCTCCGAAGCCCGCGCTGCGCGCTGTGTAAATTCTCAAACCGGCAAGACCCGGATCAACCGGAAGCAGTGGCATGACTCGAGATGAAACCACCGCCGCACTGGCGGCAGCTGATCGCATTTACGATGACACGCAGGTTGAGGCTGCCCTCGACCGGATGGCCGCCGAAATCACCGCGGAACTGCAGGATTCCATGCCCGTGGTGCTGTGCGTGTTGGTCGGAGCGCTGATTCCGGCCGGCCGGCTGTTGCCCAAACTGTCATTCCCACTGGAGGTGGATTACGTGCATGCGACCCGCTATCGGGGTGAGACCGAGGGCGGCGAACTGGTCTGGCTGGCGCGACCAAGGGCATCCTTGAAGGACCGTACGGTGCTGATCATCGACGATATCCTGGACGAGGGGCACACCCTGCAGGGCATTATCGAGGACTGCTATGCGCAAGGGGCGAAGCTGGTGCGAACAGCGGTGCTGATCCGTAAGCTGCATAACCGCTGCGTGCCTGGCCTGAAGGCCGAATACGTGGGCCTCACCACCGAGGACCGCTATGTGTTCGGCAGCGGCATGGATTACAAGGAAATGCTCCGTAACGTGCCGGGTATTTATGCGGTTTCCGAGAGCTGAAACAGGAGCGGGCAATGGGTGTAGCGATTATCGGCGGTACCGGCCTCACCTCACTGAAGGGGTTGGAAATTCAGCGGCGCGAGGTGGTCCATACGCCCTATGGCGAGCCATCCGGTCCGGTCACCCATGGGCTGTTCCACGGACGTGAGATCATCTTTCTGGCCCGCCATGGCTACGGTCATACCATTCCACCGCATCGGGTGAATTACCGGGCCAATCTGTGGGCGTTGCGACACTTGGGAGTGGAACGGCTGGTCGCAGTTGCGGCCGTCGGTGGCATCAGCGAGTCCATGGCACCCTCTGTCCTGGCTGTGCCGGACCAGATCATCGACTACACCTGGGGCCGTGAGCACACGCTGTTCACCGACGACCTCACGCATGTGACACATATCGATTTCACAGAGCCCTACGACGCGAAGCTGCGCCAGTTAATGGTTGATGCCGGCAAGGCCGCAGAGGTGCCGCTGGTGGAGCAGGGCACCTACGCTGCCACGCAGGGGCCGCGCCTGGAAACAGCGGCTGAAATCCGCAGACTGAAGCATGATGGCTGCGATATGGTCGGCATGACCGGCATGCCTGAGGCCGCGCTGGCCCGGGAGCTGGAGTTGGCCTACGCCAGCTGCGCGGTGGTCGCCAACTGGGCAGCCGGCCTGCACTCGGCGGCCATCACCATGGAAGATATCGACCGCAACCTGCGACTGGGCATGGACCGGGTGCGCGGGCTGCTGGGTGAGTTGATTCCCAATCTGTGAAGCCGCCGGGAAGTTGTTCAGGGCTTCCCGGGCTCAGTCCACCGGGCTGACCCGGATCAGCGCGCCGATGACGGGATGATCCAGGTGGTGCAATTCGTTGCTGCGCATGCGCCGCCGTTCCTGCATGACCACCACGGGCGGCTGATCCTCAAACAGCGGCAACGAGGCACGCCCGTCAGCCCCGTCGGCCAGATAACGTAAATCCAGCTCCGCGTGCAGGAAACGCTCGCGGTACACCCGCACGTAGCCCGACAGCCCCTCCGGCAGCCGCTCCGGCCCGAGGACGACCGGGAGGTCCGACCCACCATTGCCATTCACGGGCTCGTCCGCGGACTGCGGGCTGCTGCCCAGGGGCAGCGGAATGGCTGCTGCCTCGGAATTTCCCAGCCCCGGTTGCCGCCAGGCGGAATGGACAAGCACCTCGTACTGGTCGCTTCGCTCCAGGCGCTGGGCCACCTCCCGCAAGCGGAGGGCGTCGCCGGATAACTGCCGGTAATGCCGTTCATCGACGGAACCGTCGGATGACAGCTCGGCATAGCGGCCGTGACGGGCCGGCTCCGCAACCCGGGGCCAGCGCTCGCCGGCCTGCCGGCTGGTGGCTTCGGCGTGACGGAAAACAATCAGTTCCACATCATAGAGCTGCTGTTCCGCCAGCCCGGGGGCGGGTAACACCAGCAGCGCCAGCAGCAGCGGCACGACCGGGTACAGACGGGATGATGCGCGGCGCATGACGGTGGACCTCCTCCAGATCATCCGGCAGCCGCCTCGGCGGGTTCCGGTTTCAAGTCGTTCAGCAGCTTGTCCAGTAGCGCGAACCGTTGTTCCGCCTCCGGAAGTTCGGCGCGGATCCGCAGGCGCTCCTGGCCTTCCAGCCGATACCGGGCGGGGGCGCTCTGGATCAGTGCGACCAGCGCGGCCGCATCCAATTCCGTATATGGTCCGAAGACCAGCGCGCCACCGTCGGCGCCGAGCTCGATCCGGCGGATGCCCAGAGGTTCCGCTCGAAGTTTCAGTTTGGCAATGCGGAACAGGTTCTTCGCGGGATCGGGCAGCAGGCCGAAGCGGTCGATCATCTCCACCTGCAAATCCTTCAGCGCCTCATCACTGCGCGCATTGGCAATCCGCTTGTACAGTACCAGCCGGGCATGCACGTCCGGAAGATAGTCATCCGGCAGCAGGGCGGGGATACGCAGATCCACCTCGGTGCCCTGGTGCAGCGGCTGATCCAGGGCCGGTTCCTTGCCCGCGCGCATGGCCTTGACTGCACGTTCCAGCAGGTCATTGTACATCGTGAATCCGACTTCGCTGATCTGGCCGCTCTGTTCCGAGCCGAGCAGTTCGCCCGCGCCCCGGATTTCCAGGTCGTGACTGGCCAGCAGGAAGCCGACCCCCAGATCTTCATGCGCCGAGATCGCATCCAGCCGCTTCACCGCATCGGCCGTCATGGTGCGCCGGGGTGGGGCAATCAGGTAGGCATAGGCGCGATGATGGGAGCGACCCACACGTCCGCGCATCTGGTGCAGCTGTGCAAGACCGAAGCGGTCCGCCCGGTTGATGATGATGGTATTGGCACTGGGCACGTCGATGCCGGATTCGATGATGGTGGAACACAACAGCACGTTGTAGCGCTGGTGGTAGAACTCCAGCATCACCCGCTCCAGTTCCCGCTCCGGCAACTGCCCGTGAGCGATACCGATGCGCGCCTGGGGGACGAGCTCCTCCAGTTGCGCCCCGACGCGTTCAATGCTCTTCACATCGTTGTGCAGGAAGTACACCTGACCGCCGCGCTTGAGCTCACGCAGGCAGGCCTCCTGGATCAAGGCGTCGTTCCATTCATTGACGAAGGTCTTCACGGCCAGGCGTCGGGCCGGTGGCGTGGCGATGATGGACAGATCACGCATGCCCGCCAACGCCATGTTCAGTGTGCGGGGAATGGGCGTTGCGGTGAGCGTAAGCAGGTCCACCTCGGCTCGCAGCTGTTTCAGGCGCTCCTTCTGGCGCACACCGAAGCGATGCTCCTCGTCAATGATCACCAGCCCCAGGTTCTTGGCTTCCACGCCTGCCTGCAACAGTTTGTGCGTGCCGATCAGGATGTCGACCTTACCCTGGCGAAACGCATCCAGCGTGGCGTTCTGTTCCTTGCTGTTGCTGAAACGGGAGAGCACATCCACGCGGATCGGCCAGTCGGCGAAACGATCCCGAAAGGTCTGGAAATGCTGTTGGGCAAGCAGGGTGGTCGGCACCAGGATCACCACCTGATGTCCGCCCTGCACGGCGACGAAGGCCGCGCGCATGGCCACCTCCGTCTTGCCGAAGCCCACATCGCCGCAGACCACCCGATCCATGGGTTTATCGGAGGCGAGGTCAGCGACCACCGCATCGATAGCGTCCTGCTGATCCGGCGTTTCCTCGAACGGGAACCCCTCGGCGAACGCCTGGTAGTCCTCGGCACTGCAACTGATGGCCTTGCCGCGACGCGCTGCACGGCGCGCATACAGATCCAGCAGTTCAGCGGCCACATCACGGAC